>JBIOUJ010000197.1:0-23821 GCA_044867025.1 Pyrinomonadaceae bacterium
ATCTGCGAAAATCTGCGGCTTTTAACGAATGATTCGTAATACATTCCGCCGTCTGCTCGCGATCGACGATCCACCTGAGCGGACGGCGCTTGCTTTTTCAATCGGCGTATTCATCGCGTTCTCACCATTTCTCGGTCTCCATACGATCATGGCGACCGCGCTGGCCTTCCTGTTTCGCTTCAACAAAATCGCGATCTACACGGGAACGTTCATCAACAATCCGTTCCTGACGCTCGTACCGATAATCATCGCTTCTTACGCCGTCGGCGCGTTTGTCCTCGGTCGCCCACTGACCATTCCTGACGAGGGTGTCGAGCTGTTGAAGAACCCGAGGATCTTCTCCAGCGACTATTATCACGCGCTGTTTGTGCAAAGCTGGTGGAACATCGTGTGGCCGTTCTCTGTCGGCGCGATGGTGCTTTCGGTCGTTTGTTCGGCATTGGCTTATCCGCTAACATTGCGGGCGTTGCGCGCATACCACCGTCGCAAGGACCAGGCAAGGGCCACCGATTAAGCCGTAATCACATCAAACCCAAGTTCTTATGAAGCAATACTTACTGATCGCATTAGCCACAATTCTGGTTCCCGGAATTGCAGCGTCGCAAACGCCAACCCCGACTCCTGCACCACAGCCGCAAACGCCTGCTCCGGTGCAACAACGCCAGGGAACACCGTTCGAAATTTCCGAATACGGCGTCGATTTCCTCGCGGACCAGCGACTGATTGTCGTCATGGCTGCATTGGACGCTGCCGGGTACGACCCAGTTCCTGCGGGCCGAGCGCCGTCAAGCTTTCGCACCAAATTACGTAAGGATCTCGCCAATCTCGATCCGGATCTACGCACTCGTCTGAAAACTTTCTACGAGCGCAATCGACTGCCGGCTCCAGCCACTGCCGCGGAGCAAGCTGCGCGGTACATTTCGCTGGCCCTCGCGCTTGGTCCAGCGCCGACCTTCGAAGCTCCGGCACGTTCGGAAGATTTGCCGGCCGGACTTTTGGAGGTGCTTGATTTTGCGCCGTTGGTCCATGAGTTTTACCGGCGTTCCGGAATCGACGAACACATGGTTGAGTACGTTCGAAGTTACCAGGCTGAAGGTGACAGGCTTCGCGCACCCACGTCGGAGATGGTGCGAGGGCTGTTGAACTATCTTCACACGCGTCCGCTCACGAAATCGTCGGAAAGAGTGGAAGTAAAAAATCCGAAGAAGGGCAGCAAGGAAAAGACCTACACGTTTCGAGAAAAAGACCGTCGCTTTTTCATCATTCCCGATTTGCTGGGCGCGCGTGGTGCGATCAACTTTCGCATCATCGCCGACGACTACTACGCGGTCGTGCCTGAAGGGACTGATCCGGCTTCGTCAGAATTACGGCGCGCATATCTTCAGTACGTGATCGACGCGCTCGTGCTGCGTTTCAACAAAGACATCGCGTTGCGTCGTGAACAGGTGAGGCAGCTTTTGAATGAACGACAAAAGGCAGGCGCGCAGGTCAGTCCCGACGTGTTTTTGACTGTGAGCCGGTCGCTCGTGACGGCTGCGGACGCGCGTTACGAGGAGATGAGAAAGCTCGAGACGCTTTCGCGCGATGCGCGTGCAAGCCTTGCGAGAACCAAGACTGAAGCAGACCGCGTGGCGCTTGGAAAAACAGCAACAGCCGAGATGAAGTCGATTCAGGACGAGACGATCGCGCGTTTGGCTGAGGAATACGAAAAGGGCGCGGTGCTCTCGTTCTTCTTTGCGGATCAGTTGAAAGGTATCGAGAGCACTGGGTTCGATCTTGCGAACTTTTTTCCCGACATGATCGCGTCGTTTGATCCGGTGCGTGAAGCTAAACGTCTGACTGACAACGCGGAAGTGTTACAAAGAGCTATGGCAGCGCGAGAGGCGCGCATTGCGGCGCGCAGATCGCAGGCGGAAGTTAGTGTCGACAGCGGACGTGAGTCGTCGCTGGTCAAAGACCTGTCGTTCATTGAAGACACGTTAAAGAACAAAGACTACAACGAGGCGGAGACGCGCTTGCGGGAGATGCTGAAGCAATATCCTGGTGAGGCGCGTATCTTCTTCGCACTGGGACAGACGGCGAGTCTTTCAGCTACTGATGCGACGGACGAGCAGGTGAGGGACGAGCGACTGAATCGTGCGTTGGGCCACTATCGTATGGCTGTTGCGGCCGCGTCGCCCGAGACGGACAAGGCGATCATGTCGCGCGCGCACGAGTCGATGGGCCGGATCAATGCGTTCCTGGAGAACAAGGCCGAGGCTGCGAAGCATTTTGATGAGGCGATTAAGTTGGGCGACGTTCCCGGGGGAGCGTATCGACAAGCCTTGGAGGGTAAAAACAAGTTAGGTCAACCGTAGCACAGATTACACGGATTTGAGCGGATTCGATCCGCAATTAATCCGTGTAATCCGTGTTAGCTTTACTGAAGAGCTTTGGCGGCATTGATTCTTCCGCCGCTAACGGTCTTTCCTTTCAACGCAACGATCGGATCGGTCGAGTCCATCAGCCGCTTACGAAGGTTATCCACGGACATTTTAGGATTCTCCGCCAGGATCAGCGCCGCGACACCCGAGATCACCGGCGTCGCCATCGACGTACCCGATTTCTCTTCATACTGATTTCCCAACCACGTGCTGAGAATCTCCTTACCCGGCGCGGCAATGGCAACACTCTTCGGACCGTAGTTTGAGAAGCTCGCTAACTGATCGTGCCGATCCAGCGCAGCAACACTGATCACGTTCGGCACGTCGTAGCTCGACGGATAATGCGGCGAGCGATCGTTGTTTGTGCTCGCATTTCCCGCGGCCGCGACAAATAGGATGTCGTTCTCATAAGCCTTGCGAATCACGTCCTCGAGCGCGCGAGATTTCTGCGTCGAACCCCAGCTCGCGCTGATGATGCGAACATTCACGCCCGCCTTCTTCCGATCGATCACGTAATTGATCGCTTCGATCGCGTCTTTGGTCGTTCCAAATCCGCCCGCGTTCATAAACTTGAGCGGCATGATCTGGACCTTCCAATTCACTCCCGCTATACCGAGATCGTTCTCACCTTCGGCGCCGATGATGCCCGCGCAATGAGTGCCGTGACCATTCTCATCCATCGGATCGGAATTACCGTCGATGGCGTTGTAGCCGTTGAGATCGTCGACCGTTCCGAGTTCTTCGTCGTGATACGGATCCATTTCCGCCGGGCGTACCCACATGTTCCCCGCGAGGTCTTCGTGTGTGTAATCAACACCGCTATCAAGCACTGCGACAACAACATCCTCGCTGCCGGTCGTTTTGGCCCAAGCGAGTGTGGCGCTGATATCTGCACCTTGCTTCCCGCCGCGTTGTCCTGAATTCGCGAGTGCCCATTGGTCGTTGAACTGCGGATCGTGCGGCAGAATCGGGACCAGCGGGTTGTCAACCTCGTCAAGCTCGATATCGTAATTCGGCTCGGCGTATTCGACTTCCGGCATTGCCCCGTATTGCGCCGCGACAGTGCCGGCGTCGGCGTTGTCGAGATCGTCAATCGATTCGAGTCCGGCAACGTTCTCGATGTTATCTTCGATTCGATCGTTGAAGCGCGAAGTCAAACTCTCGATGGTCGCGCGGCTAACGCCACTCTTGAATTTCACCAGCACTTCCGGGCGCCCAAAACTTCGAGTCTCGCTGAGCGCGATCTCTTCTGCGCTGGTAGGCTGCTTCTTCTCCGCAGCCGGAACGATCCGCACGTTGGTTTTCAACTGTTTCCGCCATCTGCTCAACTGACCCGCGAAGGCGGCCACAAGAATAAGGACGAGCGCCAGGGCGATGTGAATGAAAATGTTGTTGCGGTTCATGGTGGTGATACCTCAGTTAAATCCGGTAATTCTTGCCCTTGTATTTATAGAGCCTCACTTGGTTCTTGTCCGCGCGATATTCGAACGTCTGCCCGTTGGCTTCGAGGCGTATGCGCCAGCCGGGGGTGATCATCTGGCCGCTCATCTCGCCGTCTTCGGCTGCGCCGAGCGACATGTCTGGAAAATCGGAGTCTTCAACCGATCGCTCTTTGACGTCGGCGGGGTCGATGTTTAGCCGCTTGGCCAGATCCCTGCGCGCGTTCTGCACTGCTCCATCTTTATTGATTGACATGACCAGTCAAACGAGCCTTTCGCAACCTTTGTTCCGCTTGAGGTCTACCATTTTGAGCCTGCCGGCGACTGCGGTCAATGTCTGACGGGCATCATTTCAAATCTCCAAACAGGTGTTGCAGCAGCGCGGTCGCCGTGATGGCGGCAGTTTCAGCCCGAAGAATTCGTCCCCCAAGCGTAATCACGTGAAACTCGTGCTCTCGAGCGCTCTCGATCTCTTCGTCAGACCAGCCGCCTTCCGATCCGACCAAAGCCACCACGCTTCGTGGTGCGCGACCCGCAATCAACCACAAGCCACCGCCGCCGCGTTCCGAAAACATTAGACAAAGCTCCGCATCTTTTGTGCCCTCCACGAACGACTCGAACGACTCAGGCGCACTGACTTCCGGCAGGACTGCTCTGCCCGATTGCTTCGACGCTTCCAACGCGATGCGCTGCCAGCGCGTAACACGCTTGGCTGCATCCGATTCATCGCGCAAGTGAATGTCAGCGTGGCGAGTTGTTACCGGCGCAATTTGTTGGACCCCGAGCTCCGTCGCTTTCTGCACGACGAGGTCAAACTTCTCACCCTTCAGCAGCGCGACGCCCAATTTAAGCTGCAACTGTGATTCTGGTTTTGCAGGATGCTGGGTATCGATCCAGAGCTCAGCGGAGTCGCGTCTTGCATCTTTGACGATGCAGCGATACTCCCGCCCAGCACCGTCGAAGACGTAAACGGCGTCGCGCGGCTTTAACCGCAGCACATCGCGCAAGTGACGCGCTTCGTCGGCCGCGAGCGTTACGATCGATTCGTCGAAGTTGAAAGCGGCAGGCGGCGCATAAAATCTTCGGCGAGTCATTTGTGCTTTTTTGTGGCTTGGCTTAAACGATCAGCGATACCCATTCGCCGTCCTGTTCTATTTCAAACTCGGTGATTCCACAATCAGCAAGAGCGGCCCGGACCATCTCGACCTGCGTTTCTAGAATTCCCGAAAGTACCAACTTACCGCACGTCAGACTCACCAGCGTTCGCATCATCCGAACGATCACGTCAGCCGTGAGATTGGCGCAGACGAGATCCGCTGAAGCCGTCGAATCGTCGACCGAACCCACGTGGAAATCGATCTGGTCCAAAACACGATTTACCCCAGCATTTTCACGCGCAATCGTGACGGCTGATTCGTCGGTATCGCACGCTTCGATTCGCGCTTCCGGGAACAGCTTCGCGGCCGCGATCGCGAGAATTCCAGTGCCGGTTCCAACATCGAGAAAACTGCTTCCGGAGAAGTGTTTCTGAATCGCGGCGAGACAGAGTCGAGTTGTTTCGTGAGTGCCGGTGCCGAACGCCATTCCGGGTTCGATGCGAATCACGATTCGATCGTGGGTGTTGGTCAGGTTGGACCACGGTGGAGCGATTATGAAGCGCCCTACTTCCACCGGTTGCCAGTTTTGCTTCCACTCCTCGAGCCAGTCGCGTTCGGCAACTTCGCGAACGTTCATGTCGCGAACTGACGACGTCGGAAGATTGTAAATACGGAGAGCTTCGAAAAGTTCGTCGCGAACACGTTCGCGCTGGGGCACGGTCACGAAGTAAGCGGTTACGTGTATCAGCGCGTCGTCGCTGTTTTCTGTCTCGGTGCCGAGCGCACCTGCTTCCATCAGCGCATATTCCACCGCTTCACGCGCTCCTGCTTCGAGCTCGACGTCGAGCGCGTGCCAGCGAGGTTCCTGCTGTTCGGTCGGCTTGCTCAATTCCCACTTAACCCAAACTCGTCCAACAATTGATCCTTGTTGCGCCAATCCTCTTCAACTTTTACGAACAGCTCGAGGTGGCAGCGGTGGCCCAAAAGACTCTCGATCTCTTTGCGCGCACGCGTGCCGATCTCTTTCAAACGGCTCGCGCCTTTGCCGATAATGATCTTTTTCTGCGAAGACCGCTCGACGACGATCACGCAGTAGATACGCGCGAAGTCCTCGCGGACTTCTTCAAAACGTTCGGTGACGACGGCAGTCACGTAAGGTATCTCGTCGCCCGTCACCGCCAGGACCTTTTCGCGCACGATCTCAGCAGCCAGAACACGCATCGACTGGTCCGTCAGTTCGTCTTCCGAAAAAACGGGAGCGCCTTCCGGCAGGTGACGCAACGACGCATCAATCAACACCTCCGTCATCTCGTTCTTGAGCGCCGAGATCGGAATGATCTCCTGCCACTCGTGCTCGTTGCGGTACCAGTCCATCAGAGGCAACAGAGCGGATTTGTCTTCGAGCTTGTCGATCTTGTTGAGCAGAAGCAGCGACGGCTTTCCGGATCGCTTCACGAGATCGAGCACGAAACGATCTCCGTTGCCGGTTGAAACTGAAGCGTCGCGAATCAGGGCGACGACATCCACGCCCAATAACGCCTCCTGGACCGCGGCCATCATGCGTCGATTGAGTTCGTACCCCGGCTGGTGGACGCCGGGCGTATCAACGAGCACGACCTGCCCCTCGGGTCTTGTGATTACACCCTGAATTCTGAACCGCGTCGTTTGAGGTTTATCGGAGACGGCGGCAATCTTCTGCCCCACCAGTCGATTCAGCAGTGTTGACTTACCGGCATTCGGACGGCCGATAAGTGCAACAAAGCCACTATGCATACGTGAATCCGACATTTATTTTGCCGCGGATTTCACGGATGAATACAGATCCATTTTCAATCCGTGTCATCTGTGGCTAGCTTTTCTCAGCAAAAATTTGGACGAGATGAATTAAGGTCTCGGTCGACTTCTCCAGTCCTTTGCGCGAGTTGAATTCCAACTTGCCGTGAAAATTGCTTCCGCCCGTGAATAGATTCGGCGTCGGCAATCCCTGAAACGTCAGTCTCGCCCCATCCGTGCCGCCACGGATCGGCTTCATGAAAGGCTTCAACCCCGCGCGCCGCGCCGCTTCCATCGCATTCGTCGTCAGCTCGGGATAGTTCTTCAACACTTCCTTCATGTTCTTGTAATTCTCTTTAACGTCGATCGTGATCTTCACATCCGGAAACTTCGCCGCCGTCTGTGCAACCATGTCGCGCAGCATCTTCTCTTTCGCATCGAGCCCGCTGATGTCAAAGTCGCGCAACAATACCTTCAAATTCGAAGTTTCGACATCGATCACGCCGGCATACGGATGCACGAACCCGATCCGGCCTTCCGTCGTCTCCGGCAACATGTCTTTCGGAAATCGACTGAGGTAATCACCAATCGCGTACATCGCGTTGATCATGATTCCTTTGGCTGAACCCGGATGTGTGCTCTTGCCCTGGAAAGTGATCGTCGCAGTCCGCGCACTCCACGTTTCCTCGCTGATCTCGCCGAGCTCTCCGCCATCAACTGTGTAAGCGAACTTTGCTCCAAAGCCTTTGACGTCAAACTTCTCGATGCCCGTTCCGACTTCTTCATCAGGCGTGAAAGCAATAGCGAGCGTGCCGCGCTTGATTTGTGGATTCTGTTTGAAGGTATCGATCATGGTCATAATTTCCGCGACACCCGACTTGTCATCCGAACCGAGCAGCGTCGTGCCATCGGCAGTGATGATGTCGTCGCCAATCAAGTTCTTCAGCTCGGGATTTTTCGCGGGTGTGATTACCTGCGTCTGATCTTTCGGCAAAATAATGTCTCCACCCTGGTAGTTTTTGTGAAAGATCGGATTGACGTTCTCACCCGACACCGCCGGCGACGTGTCCATGTGTGCGATGAAGCCGATTACGGGCACTTTTGAATTGTCCGGCAGGTTTCCGGGAACCGTCGCGTAGACGATGCCAAACTCGCTGACGCGCACGTTCTGTGCACCGAGCGCGGTGAGCTCCTTCGCCAGCAGGTTCGCGAGGTTGAGCTGTTTGCGCGTGCTGGGCGTGGTTGTTTGATCTTCCTGCGACTGCGTGTCGATCTTCACGTAACGAAGAAATCGATCCAGGGCCGTTTCAGTGGGCGGTTTAAGCTGCGCCTGTGCCTGTCCGAATGTGATAGCAATCAAACACAGGATTGTTGAAAGAATTAGTTTCATTAGTTAAGTGCCTTTAGTTGTGTAATCGGCGGAGAGCTGGTTTAGATGGTCTAGCGCTTGTTGGAGTTCGTTACGCTTGACGGCCAATATCGTTTCGTCTGCATCCGCCGGGACGTAAATTGGGGGCGCAACGTACACACGTGCTTGTGTAAAAGGTTTCGGAATCTGGAATCGATCCCAACTCGGCGTCGTCCAATAGCGTTTCAGAGCCATCGTCACAGGCAGGATAGGGTGTCCGGACTTTTTCGCCAGCATCACCGCGCCCATCTTTGCGACGTACGGCGGCCCTTTCGGACCATCGATCGTAAACGCCGTTGTGCAGCCGGCGCGCATCAGACGCGCCATCTCGACGATCGCGCCGACGCCTCCGCGCGTGCTTGAGCCGCGAACCGCACCGTATCCAAAGCGCTGAATAAACCGCGCGATGTACTCACCGTCAAAGCTGCGCGAAGTCATGACGACGATGCGTCGTTTGCGCCACCAGTAAGTTGTCAGAAAAATCCGATCGTGCCAGAAGACGTAGATCGGAAGTCCGCCGTCTTTCTCCGCTTTCTCGTGATTTTCCCAACCGATAACTTCGAAACGCGCCGTCAGTCCGATGAGGTTTATGAGAACGTAAAACACGAGATCCGCGGCGCGAATGAGGAAACGATCTTTCAGTGAGTATTCCGACAGATCGGCAAACTCGTAAGCACGACTGACGCGCGCCTCCGAGTAGTTTTGTTCCACTGAAACCTGCATGAGTTAGCAAATGTACCTTTTGTGCTTCCTTGTGGCTAGTAAACGCTCGGTTCGCCGGGCGGGCGCGTTTTCCAGCGTTTATGTACCCACAGCCATTGGCCCGGATACCGGCGGATCTGGTTTTCGACCCTCTGCGTGATCGCGATCGTCAGGCGGCGCACGTTCTCCTCTTCGTCGTCCGTGGGATCGAACGTGACGGGCGTTTCGACGTCGATCAGGTACTTCCCTTTCTCCGCGCTCCACGGTGAAAAGACCGGGATTATCGGCGTGTTTGTTCGCAAAGCGAGTTTCGCCATCATGAACGTCGTTGCGGCCGGAACGCCCATAAAGTCGATAAAGATCGCCTCATCGTGGAGCGTGTTCAGGTCAGGCAGAAGCCCAATAGACATCTCGCCGGAGCGCAGCAGCTTGAACATTGACCGCGCCGCCGAGAGCTTGTCGATCGTTTGATTTCCAAACCTCGTGCGCACGCGATCGACCATCTGCTCGATCTGGGGATTGTCGATTCTGCGCACCAGGAACATAAACGGGTGTCCAAAGAGTGAAAACCCGAAACTGGTCAACTCCCAGGCTCCGAGATGGCCCGTGTACAGAAATAATTTTTGACCGGAGATTTCCTTCGCGGCTTCGAGGTTTTCCCATCCCCGCACCTCGACGAGTTGCTTGAGTTCTGCTTCCGATCTCGAGCCCATTTGACTGAAAAACCCAAGCAAACGCCCAAGACTATCGAAACATTCACGCACCAGCGCCGCGCGTTCCTCTTCGCTCTTTTCGGGAAATGCGAGGCGCAGGTTGGTGGCCGCGGTCCGTCGGAGATCGGCCGCGAGCACGTAAGCGAGCTTGCCCATTCCACGGCCAATCCGCATGGCCGCCGGGGCGGGCAGTCTACCAAGCGTCGTAAGGACCGACTTGGCTGCCGCGTACTCGACGAACGTCTGAAGCTTTCCTGCCTTGGCCATTTTTCGCGCGTTACATGATTAGCAGGATTCGGAGCATCCTGTAAATGCTGCTGTTCCTGTAAAAGTTGGAGGGGTTTCTGATATATTTCGAACGTAGGGCGATAGATTTTCGTACAGCCAATCGAAATCTCTCCTCAACTAGATCCGATAAAGATTGGAGTTTGATGGAAAAACGCCGGATTCTCATCGTCGATAACAACGATGAGTTGCGTGTTCTGCTCGAACAGGCTCTCGGACGACTCGGTCACGAAGTGATCGGGACCGGCGAACGTTCGAAAGCCCTCCGTCGTGACGACCTCGATAGCTTCGACCTCATCATAAGCGACCTTTCGGAAGCGGAAGTTAACGGAGAACCCATCAGCGAGCTTCACCGCAAGCATCTCGTAACCAATCTCAGCGAAGAGTTCAAGACGCCGGGCGTGATCAAGGCGTTCAAAATGGTAGCCGCGAACTATCTCCGGTTGCCTTACAACCGCGAGGAGCTTCGCAATATCGTCGAGCAGACCCTCGCACACAAACTTCACGACGTTGACGATCCCAGCCTTCACGTTCACGAAAAGATCGAGTTTGAACTTCCAAGCGACCTTGGATTGATGAATGGCGTTCTCGATTACCTTCAGGAACGCGTCGCGAAGCTCGGTCTGATTCGACCTGAGCGATCGAATCTTTTCATCGCGCTTGACGAAGCGTTTGTAAACGCCGTCAAGCATGGAAACAAAAACGATCCCGCCAAGCTGGTGAAGATCACTGCTGAATTGTCTCCCACAGAAGCGTCGTTCACAGTCGAAGACGAAGGTGAAGGTTTCGATATTCGTGAGATTCCCGATCCGTGCGACCCCGCCAACCTGTTCAGAGCGTCGGGCCGTGGCGTGCTCCTCATCTACAACATCATGGACGAAGTTGAGTACAATGCGCAGGGTAATCGCGTAAAAATGGTTAAACGACCGGATGCGCCGGTTGACTCAACTCGTTGACCCAAATACCCCTGACGACAAACACGTCTGACACCGAAAGCCAGGCAGCACGAGCAGAAAGCAGGAGCAGGATGAGCGTGCCCCTGATTACTGCCCCTGCCACCATGTGGCGTGCATGGCGGTGGTGGTTACCGATCGCGTTATTCGCGCTGGCGCTGGTCCTCTATTTCGTCGATCCGTTTATCGGCGATTGGGATGGCATGGACTACACGATGCTCTCCCTCGTGGGATATCCATCGTCGATGGCGCTCGGCCGCAACCTCTTCATCTTCACGAATCATGGGCTGTTCGTAATCGCTCGCACGCTGTTTGGTCTCGAGCCTGAAAGCGCTTATTTGCTTTTCAAGTACGCGGTGGTCGCGCAGGCGCCGCTGGCTGTGATTGCGTGCTGGATACTCGCGCGCGATCTCAGTGGTTCGCTCTACACGGCGACGACGGCTGCGATGCTGATCGCGTTTTCTCCGGTGTTTGTTCTTTACGGCGGGCAGGTAATGACTGACGTCCCTTCGGTCTTGCTGCTTGCGACCGCGTTGATTATTCACCTGCGCGGCATTCAGGAGAAAAAGTTCTGGATGGTGTTGGTTGGCGCAGGGCTGATGGGTTTGGGGGTCAACCTGCGCGAGACGATCGGGCTTTACGCGCCGTGGTTGATCCTGGCGCCGTTTGCGATGGGTTGGAAATTTCAGCGACGCGAAATTTTGTACGTGGTTGCGTCGTGCGTTGTGTTTGTGTTGCTGGCGTTGGGGTGGTTCGCGTACTGGTTCGTCACGGATGAGAATTATCGATTTATCTGGCATGGCTGGCGTGAGTCGATGCGCGACGAGTCGGCGCGGCATCCGGTCACAATCGCGAATATTGTTCCGTACGTTATGTACTACTTCATCAGCGCGCCGCTGGTGTTTTTGACGGTTCTGTTTGCTCCGGTGCTCGAGTGGCGAAAGCATCGCATGACGCCGATGCTGCTGTTGTGGCTGGTTGCGTTCGGCGCGAACCTGCTGCTGTTTTTCAACTACAGCACAACGGTTAACTGGCGTTATTTTTTGACCGGGCTGCCGGGGCTCGTGCCCCTCGGTGCTTACTGGCTGCTTCGGATTGCGAAGGCGCGACTGGGAAATGAGCGTCGTGCGTTCGCTGCGTGTGTGGTGGCGATGCTTGTTTTGGCGGTGACCTTTATTCTCCTCGTCAGGCCGGTTAATTATGAATTCATTCAGCGGCGCGCGATGAGTAAGGAATACAGGCATCGACTCGAAGCCGTGCCGTTGGACGCGATCATGCTCTCGGGAGCGCAGACAATTGCTGTGAACTACTGGGCTTCGATCGGGTCCGGGCGATGGAAGACGATTGGCACGGGTGGCGGGTGGCCCGGTGATAAGTTGTATTCGATTATTGAGAATCATCTGGAGCATCGGCGGCGTGTGTTTATCGACACGGATCCACGGTGGTGGGTGCCGTGCGGCTGGCAGCGTGATGAGATTCCGATGATTGTCGATCTGGAAAAGCACTTCAGTTTCCGTCACGTGGAAGACACGATTTACGAGCTAAGCTGGCACGGAGATCCGAACGCCCCGGATCATCCGAACTTGAGCCGGCTGTTGCCTGAGAACCGGCCTGAAGACATGAAGAAGTGCCCGCCCGGAAGGAAGTAAGCCGTACACAGATTGCACAGATAATGCCGTACGAAGTTTTTCTCGCGTTTCGTTACCTGCGGTCGCGGCACAAGCGGCGGCTTGCTCGCGTGACGTCGATCGCCGCGATACTCGGGATTTGTATGGGTGTTGGCGCGCTGATCGTAGCGTTCGCTTTGTCGAACGGGTTTCGCGATGAGATGCGCGAGAAGATTCTTCAGGGCACGTCGCATATCAGTATTCTGCGCACGGACGGACGGCCAATCGAGAACTACTCCGAACTAGCGAATAGATTGAAACAGGTTGACGGCGTCGTGAGTGCGTCGCCGACAACTTACGACGCCGCGCTTGCGCGAGGATCGAAAGATTCCGGGTATGCCGTGATTCGCGGCATCGAGAACGAGAGCGGTCAGTCAGCGCAAGTGAATCAATGGTTGATCGAAGGTTCGAGCGGCGCGTTGTTTGGAATGACGAACGAACCGAACGCACTCGTGGGTTCAGATCTCGCATCCAGGATCGGAGTGTCGGTTGGCGATCTGGTCCAGATCGTCCCCGCGAGCGATGTTTCCAGCAATCGAACACACCGCTGGCGCGTGGCGGGAATCTTTCGCTCCGGGTTGTTTGAATACGACTCCACCTGGATCTACGTCGGACTCGATAACGCAACTGCACTCGCCGGAAACAACCATGTCGCGTCGGTGATGAGTGTTCAGGTGCGTGACGCTGACAATGTGAAGCAAGTCGTCGCAAACCTCGCAAAAGTCCTGGGAGAGGATTACGAGCTGGTCGATTGGCAACAAGCAAATCAACCTCTGTTCTCCGCACTCGCGCTCGAACGTCGCATGGGCCTATTCATCATTGGTCTAATCATCGCGGTTGCGGCGCTGAACATTACGACGATGCTCATTCTCGTCGTCGTTGAACGCAGGCGCGACATCGCGATCCTCAACGCGCTCGGCGCGACGCGCACGGGAGTGATGTTGCTTTTCGTGATCGAGGGTGCCGTTGTTGGTGCGGTGGGCGCGATCGCTGGAGTGGTGCTTGGTCTAATCGCCTGTTTCATCGCGAACCACTACAAGCTCGTCAGCCTCCCCGCGGATGTTTACTCGATCAGCAACGTGCCGCTCATCAGCAAGCCGCGCGAAATATTGTTAGCTGCACTGATCGCATTCGCGTTGAGCGTGCTGGCGACGATCTATCCCGCACGTGCGGCGTCGCGCATGCGACCGGTCGAGGCCCTGCGTGACTCATGATCAGCGTTGTCGATCTGCGTAAGAGTTTCACGGCGCCGAATGGAGAGCGACTCGACGTTCTGCGTGGAGTCACGTTTGCCGCGAACGCTGGTGAGACCATCGCGATCACTGGAGCTTCGGGTTCGGGCAAATCAACTTTGCTTCACCTGTTGGGAGGTTTGGAAACAGCGGACCACGGGACGATTACTTTGGACAGCAGGAACGGCCGGCAAGAGATCGGATTCGTTTTTCAGTTTCATTACTTGTTGTCGGACCTCTCGGCAGTAGAGAACGTCGCGCTGCCATTGCTGATCGCTCGTCACAAGCGCGCTCAGGCTTTTGAACGCGCGCTGGCACTCTTGAAACACGCAGGGCTCGAAGCGCGAGCAGATCATCCGATCCTGCATCTTTCGGGCGGGGAGCAACAGCGCGTTGCGGTTGCGCGAGCGCTGGTTACAGAGCCAAAACTGTTGTTAGCCGACGAGCCCACGGGGAATCTGGACGCCGCTATCGGCGAGGAGATAGGTCGCACGCTTGTTGATTACGCTCGAACACATTCGGCGATCACAATAATCGCAACTCACAGCACGCATATGGCGGGGATGTGTGATCGCTCCCTAGTCCTCGCAGACGGAAGAACATATTAGACAGGATTTACACGATTTTTCAGGATATTTGAGATTCCATCCTGTAAATCCTGAACAATCCTGTAATCCTGTCTATCACATCTGAAATAGCAGCGCCGTTACGACTTTTATTCATATCAACAGAGACAATGCTTCTTGAGTCCTCATTCATAGGGTATAATGCCGCCAACTTGCCGCATCTAACTTGACGGCAAGCGCAATAATAAGGACGTTTTACAGGGACTAAGATGTTCGAACGCTACACCGAAAAAGCGCGCAGAGTTATCTTCTTCGCGCGCTACGAAGCGTCACAATTTGGAGCCCCGGCTATCGAGCCGGAGCATCTCTTGCTGGGTCTGATGCGCGAAGACAAGACCCTCACCGGACGCTTTTTTCCACGCGCGCAGGTCTCGATCGAGTCGATTCGCAAGGAGATTGAGGGTCGCACACTCCTCCGCGAGAAGATTTCCACCTCCGTCGAACTCCCGCTCGCACCCGAAACCAAACACGTCCTCGCTTACGCACACGAGGAAAGCGACCGCTTACAACATCGCCACATCGGAACTGAACATCTCCTGCTCGGCCTGCTCCGCGAAGAGCGTTCGATGGCCGCGGAGATTCTTTACGAACGCGGTTTGCGGTTGAATGCAGTGCGCGACGAGATTGCACGCCAGTCCGGCGCCGATGCGCGCACGTCCCAGAAGAAAGACACACCACACCTCGTCGAGTTTTCACGCGATCTGACTGAAGACGCTGCTAACGACAAGCTGGATCCGCTGATCGGTCGCGAAGCCGAGATCGAACGCGTCGTTCAGATCCTTTGCCGGCGCACGAAGAACAATCCCGTGTTGATCGGCGAGCCAGGTGTCGGCAAGACTGCGATCGTCGAAGGCCTCGCACAAAGAATCGTGCGCGGCGATGTTCCTTCGTTCCTCGAACACAAACGCATCCTGTCACTCGATCTCTCGCTGATAGTCGCCGGTACGAAGTATCGTGGTCAGTTTGAAGAGCGACTGAAACAGATCATGCGCGAGCTCGTCGAGAACCCGCAGTACATCGTGTTCATCGACGAATTACACACGCTCGTCGGCGCCGGCTCAGCCGAAGGCTCGCTCGACGCAGCAAACATTCTGAAACCTGCGCTGTCGCGTGGTGAGATTCAGTGCATCGGTGCGACGACGCCCGCCGAGTTCCGCAAGTCAATCGAAAAGGATCGCTCGCTCGAACGTCGCTTTCAGGCGGTGAAAGTGCCGCCGCCCTCTGAAGCTGAAGCCGTCAGCATCCTCGATGGCGTGCGCGAGCGTTACGAGAGTTTTCACCAGGTTCGTTACACAGACGACGCGCTGCAAGCCGCTGTTTACCAATCGCACCGCTACATTCCAGATCGTTTCCTGCCCGACAAAGCAATCGACGTGATCGACGAAGCAGGCGCGCGTGTGAAGCTCCGCGTCAGACGCGAACAGGGCAATCTCGCTGACTGGAACGAGCTGAATGAATGGTCGAGATCTTACGGCGAGAGTTCGAACCTGCGCGTTCACAATGAAGACGCGCTCGTCGCAGCAGAAGTCACACGCGACGACGTTGAAGACGTGATCGCACGTTGGACCGGTATTCCAGTCAACTCGCTGAAAGAAGAAGAGACACAGAAGCTTCTGCGTATCGAAGTCGAGCTTCATAAGCGCGTTATCTCGCAGCGGCCCGCAATCTCAGCGCTCGCTCGCGCGATTCGACGTTCGCGCGCCGGTTTGAAGAACCCGCTGCGTCCGGTTGGTTCGTTCCTGTTCCTCGGTCCGACGGGCGTGGGCAAAACTGAAGTGGCGCGCTCGCTGGCACAGTTCCTGTTCAGCAGTGAACGTGCGCTCATTCGCTTCGACATGTCGGAATTCATGGAGAAGCACTCCGTCTCCAAGTTGATCGGCTCACCTCCGGGATACGTGGGCCACGAAGAGGGTGGTCAACTAACCGAACGTATCAAGCGTTCACCCTACTCAGTTCTGCTGTTTGACGAGATCGAGAAAGCGCACCCTGATATCTTCAACATCCTCCTACAGGTGTTTGAAGACGGAATCCTGACCGACGCGCTCGGCAACACTGTCGATTTCAAAAACACCATCATCATCATGACCTCCAACATCGGCGCCCGCTTCATCCAGAAGAAGGGCACGCTCGGCTTCCAGGCTAATACCGACGCCACGCGTGAAAAGATGGAAGAGATGGTGATGTCGTCAGTGCGCCAGACCTTCAACCCGGAATTCATCAACCGTCTCGACGAGATCATCATCTTTGATCAGTTGCTCGACGACGAGCTGCTCGAAGTCGTTCAGTTGCAACTCGATCAGATCAACAAGACGATGAACCGGCACGGGTTCGAGATCAAGTTGACGGATGAGGCGAAGCGCTGGATTGTCGACAAGACCTGTGCGGACCGCTTGTACGGCGCGCGCCCAATCCGGCGTGCCTTGCAGAAGTACGTTGAGGATCCGCTTTCTGAAGCCCTGATCCAGGGCCAACTCGAAGGCGCGACGCTGGTCGAGGTCTATCTCGACGGCAATGAACTCAACTTCCGGCCAGCAGGCGTGGAGACGGCCGACGACGCCGCGCTCCTGATTCATTAATCAGCCACAAAAAAGCACAAAAAGCACAAAACAATTGAACTCAATTTGAGTGTCTATTGGATCGACCATTATTTGTGACTTTTGTGCCTTTTTGTGGCTGAGTTTCTTGTTTGACGGTGTGTGGCACTTTCAACTTTTTTCGCTTATAATGCGCCACTTTGCTACTCAAAAGCTGGCAACTGGCCCGTATGACTGTGAATCAAAGCTGCTGTCTTCGCGCCAGTACAGCATTCAAAAGCTCCCCGAAGTTTCTGAGGCCCGGTAAGAACTACTGAGGGAATTGGTGCCTATGCACTCATATCGCGCGTTCTGGCTCTTAATTTTCGGACTACTGTCAGGAATCTACGTAACTTTCGCGACGCCTCGACGCGTCACAGCCCAACAACCCCAAACACAACAGCGACTCGTAGAAAACGTCGACATCATCGGTAATCGCCGTCTGCGTAAGGACGACATTCTCTATTACATTCAGACGCGACCGGGCGACGTCTACGACGTCAACATGGTTCAGCGTGACTATCAGACGCTCCTGTCGCTCGCCTTCTTCGATAAAACCGCGACGCGCGTCTTCACGGAAAACGGCGTACGAGGCGGCGTGAACGTCATTTTCGAGGTCAAAGAGCTTCCGATCATTCGTGACCTGACGTTTGAAGGTCTCAGCAGTATTCAGGAATCGGACGTGCTCAAGGCATTTCGCGAGCGCCGCGTCGGCGTGTCGAAAGAGAGCATTTACGATCCGGTGAAGGTTCGCGCCGCGATGCGCGTTATCAAGGAACTGCTCTCGGAGGGAGGCCATCCGAACGCGACTGTCGAAGAGCGCACGGAAGAAGTTTCAGCGACGTCTCTCGCGATCACTTTCGATATCAATGAAGGCGATCGCGTTCGTGTCATGGACATCCAGTTCGAGGGAAATACAGTCTTTAGTGATGGCCAACTGCGCGGCGCGATGAAGTACGTCAAAGAAGCGGGCTTTATAACGCGCTTTAAGAGCTCCGACATACTCCATCGCGAGAAGCTTGAATACGACCTGCGGCTGGTCGACAACTACATGCGTTCGAAAGGTTACCTGCAAGCGCGCCACGGTGAGCCGCGCGTCGAGGGTATCGGACGTCACCGGACAGGTTTTCCAATCTTACCTTTGCCGTTTTTATCTTCTGTCGACGAGGGACTGCGTATCACAGTGCCGATTGTCGAAGGGAAGGTTTATCGTCTCGGCGAGTTCAAAGTAGAAGGTAACTCGATCTTCTCGGAGGACCAGATCAAAGCAGTAATCGGTCTCAACAAAGGCGACATCGCCAACGGCGAAAGAGTCAGCAAAGGCCTCTTTGAAAACCTCAAGAAGTTTTACGGGCAACAGGGCTTTATCGAATACACCGCCGAGCCGGTTCCATCCTTCAAAGACAATCCGCAAAATCCGAACGAAGGCATCGTCGACTTCACCGTAACGATCGAAGAAGGAAAGCAATTCACGTTGCGTCGTTTGGAGTTTATTGGCAACACGTTCACGCGCGACAACGTACTGCGCCGCGAAGTGCTCGTCAACGAAGGCGACATCTACAACGATGCTTACTGGGAATACTCGGTCGTCAAGCTCAACCAGCTCGGTTACTTCGAACCCATCGATAAAGATAAAGACGTCGACCGGCGCACGAACGATGAAGAGGCGAGTGTCGATCTAACGTTGAAAGTGAATGAGCGAGGCCGTCAGCAGATCTCATTCAACGGTGGTATTTCCGGTATCGGTGGTTCGTTCTTCGGACTCGAATACTCAACGAACAACCTGCTCGGCCGTGGTGAGGTGCTTTCGTTCAACGTTGCGGCCGGCAATCGCCAACGCTCCTTCCAATTTTCGTTCACGGAGCCGTATATCCGGGATAGACCGATCAGCGCGGGCTTTTCAATATTTGCGTTCTCGCAGAAGTTCTTTGGCGAGGGAACATTCCTTTCGCAGAACCTCCAGGCGCAGCAGGATGTTTTTAATCTCAATTTCCAGGACGTAGACGAAGAGAACCTCTTCACGAGGGAATCTTACGGTGGATCGCTCTTCGTCAGCGCACCGCTCTCTGAGTTTTATCGCAAGCGACGCTTCACGCAGTTTTCACGTGTGGGCGCTTCATATCAACTCTCGCTGTCGAGTGTGAAAGACCCGCAGGGAAACGATCCGAATAATCCTGAGTCGTTCATTCCGGTCGTCTACGATCAGCCGAATATTTTGACGAGTCGCGGCACGTTGACGTTCTCTTACGACACGCGCAATGCGAGTGTCGATCCCACGAAGGGTCGCGAGATTTCAACCGCCATCGCGCTCGCAGGTCTTGGTGGAGACGTTCGAACTTATCAGCCGACGATTTCTTACACGCAGTACTTTCCGATGCGTCGCAAGAAATCCGAACACCCCGAGGTCTTCGGCTTCCGCATCATCGCAGGAACCGTCGGCAGCTTTGCTACGACCGCAAAGGTGAGGGAAGCGAACTCACTCGCATTCGTAGACGGCGTTCCGATCTTTGAGCGTTTCTTCCTCGGCGACGAGTTTACGATCCGTGGCTACAACGTGCGTTCGATTAGCCCGATCGCTCCTGTCGACACGTTTATCACGTCGCAAAATGTCGTCGTAGCCGAGAATGCTTCCGGCGATCCGGTTGCGATTCCGAGTTTGCAAGGCGCTGCTGTACTGGGCACGTTCACAGGTATCGGCGGCAGCAATGTTGCATCTCTGCCTCGCTCGTTCACTTCAGTCGGCGGCGATACACAGATACTCGGAAACTTCGAGTACCGCATACCAATCATCGGCAACACCGTCGGTCTTGCCGCCTTCGCGGATATCGGAAGTGCGTTCAACGTGCGGTCCAAGGGGGATCAAACGTTCTCGAGTAACTTCCTTGTCGATCAGCCGTTCCTCTCGACAGTCGGTCGGATACAGTGCGACAGGTTCGGTCCCATCCCCGTACCGATTTCGTTGAGCGTATTGGCTCTTTGTAATAATCCGAACCTGGCTGCACAACCATTCTTTGGCTCGCTGGTCGCACGCGACAACCGCCTTGTGACCGTGGGTGAGCTTGAAACGGCGCAAACCGGCGACGTCGATCCTACTACGGGGTTGCCGCGCGGGTTCCAGCCGGTCTTCCTTCGCGGAGAGGCGCAGACGAACAGTATCGTGAGGTTGTCGCAGAGCTTGTTTGACTCAATCGGCGACTACCGCACGAGTTTGGGCGCCGAGGTGAGGGTCCAGGTTCCGGTCATCAATGTACCCTTTCGCCTGATCTTTGCGTATAATCCAAATGCCAGGCCAAACCAAGTCATTGATGGTTTTCCGTTCTTCTTTAACGAAAAAAAGAGAGTCATTCGCTTTAGCGTAGGGCGCACTTTCTAAGCGCCTGAGCCAACCAATGGCGGCCGGACAAACAACTAAAGGCTTTGTCCAATCGCCTCAACTTAAGGAGTAATACAAGAAAGTCATGAAGATAGCTCGTTTTTTTGCTGCGGCCGCTTTGCTGACGACTGCCGCTTTTTGCGTGTCAGCACAACAAAAGCCGGCGACCCCAGCCCCGACCTCTGCGGCTCCACAAACTGTGGCCGTACCGGACAGTAAGATGGCTTTGATCTTTTCAAACGAATTTCTGGATGCGAAAACAGGTATCGCGAGATTCCACAGTTTGAACACCATCCTGACGCGTGAGTTTCAACCGCGCCAGGCCGAGTTGCAGGGCTTGCAGACCCGGATCAACACCTTGTCTAAAGAGATTGACGACACGCGTAGCGTCGCCGATCCGAACGCGATCCGGCAAAAGAGCGATCAGCTCGCGCAGATGAATCTCGACCTGAAACGGAAGACTGAAGACGCCGAAGCTGCGTATCAGAAACGTCGCGAAGACCTGTTCACGCCGCTGCGAAATGATATCGAGAAGGCAATCGAAGCTTTTGCGAAGGCACGTGGTATCACCGTGATTATGGACGGAAGCCAGATGCCGATGCTTTATGCTTCCAACACTCTCGACATTACTACTGCGTTTATTAACGACTTCAACGCGAAAAACCCGGCAACCGCTGCGGTAACACCGGCAACGGGAACGCAGCCCGCGCCTCAGCCCGCTGCGGCAAAACCATAGTTAGTGGCAAGAATCATGATTAGACATTACCTGTTTCCAATAAGTGCACTGACGGTCATGGCAATCGCCACGTCCATCAGTGCACAACGCCCGGCAGCCACGCCTGCTCCAACCAGTCCGACACGTCCTGCTCCGACGCAAACCCCGGCTGCGTCACCTGCCGCCGACGCGGCTCTGCCGACGAGCAAGATTGCGCTGATCTCCACTGCGATGTTTTTGGATCAGAAAGAGGGTATCGCCAAATTCAGTAGCACACTGACGAAGCTGAATGGCGAGTTCCAAAAGATCAAGGACGAGATCACACAGATGCAAACCCGGGCGCAGGCGCTCGAGACTGAGATCAACAAGCTACGAGAGGCCCCTGCCGGTACGCCGATCGATCAAAGATCGTTGCAAACAAAGATCGATCAATTGGAGCAGTTGAAGAAGGACACGCAACGCAAAGCTGAAGACGCGCAAGTGTCATACGATAAGCGGCGTCAGGAGCTCTTTGCACCCGTTGAAGATGAGATTCGCAGAGCGCTCGAAGCCTTTGCCAAAGCGCGCGGCATCAACGTGATTATCGATGCTGCTCAAGCGCCTTTGCTGTATGCCGATCGAAGTCTGGATATCACACGCGCGTTCATTGCAGACTTCAACAGCAAGAATCCTGTAACAGCTACAATCACTCCGCCTGAATAGGGCCACAAAAGGCACAAGAATTACAAAAGCATTTTTTGTATTCTTGTGCTTCTTTGTGGGCTCTGATGCATATGGAAACAGTTCTCGATTCACAGGCGATACAAAAACTTCTGCCGCACCGCTATCCGTTCCTTCTCGTCGATCGCATCGTTGAGCTCGTCCCACGCGAACGAATCGTTGGAATTAAACAGGTAAGTATTAACGAGCCGTTTTTTCAGGGCCACTTTCCGGGTGCGCCGGTGATGCCGGGTGTGCTCGTGGTGGAAGCGCTGGCCCAGGTTGGCGCCGTGCTGGCGCTGCGTGAGATCGAGGATCGCGATCAAAAACTCGTTCTGTTTACAGGCATCAAGGAAGCGCGTTTTCGAAGGCCCGTAGTTCCTGGCGATACGCTGGTGCTGGAAGTTACCGCGTTGCGCATCGGGTCGCGCGTGCAGCGTATGCGTGGCGAAGCCAAGGTTGAGGGCCAACTCGCGGCCGATGCCGAGATCATGAGCATCGTCGCACCCAGGGAATAGCATGTCCACAGCTACTCACCCGGCCTCCATTCATCCCACCGCAGTGGTGAGCCCCGGTGCACAGATCGGCTATGACTGTTTTATTGGACCATACTGCGTCATCGGCGATGAGGTGCAGCTTGGCGATGGCGTGCGACTCGATTCGCATTGCGTCGTCGATGGCCGTACTTTCATCGGCGCCGGAACACACGTCTTTCCCTTCGTCTCCATCGGCCTCGCCTCGCAGGATTTGAAATACAAAGGCGAACCCTCTGAAACGCGCATCGGTGAGCGAAACAACATCCGTGAGTTCGTCACGATTCATCGAGGCACTGCCGGCGGCGGGATGCTCACGAAGACCGGCGACGATTGCCTGATCATGGCCCAGGCCCACATCGCGCACGATTGCGTAATCGGCGATGGCGTCATCATGGCGAATGCCGCGACACTCGCGGGACACGTGCGTATCGAAGATCGCGCCAACATTGGTGCGTACTCCGGCGTGCATCAGTTTTGTCGTGTCGGCAAGGAGGCTTACATCGGCGGCTACTCGGTCGTCGTCAAAGATGCATTGCCTTTCGCTTTGACTGTAGGAAATCATGCGAAGTGTTATGGGCTAAACATCACCGGCATGAAACGCCGCGGATATTCTCGTGCGGCAATCGACGCGCTTCATCACGCGTTTCATCTTTTACTTTCCGCAAAACTCAACACCACCCAGGCGGTTGAACGAATTAAAGAAGAGATCACCAACTCTCCGGAAGTTTCCGATTTGCTTCGTTTCATCGAGGCCTCCCAGCGCGGCGTTACCAAATGAAGTTCGGATTGATCGCGGGCAACGGAAAGTTTCCGTTCATGGTCGTGAAAGGTGCACGGCAATCGGGCGTGCCGCTGGTGGTTGCTGCGATCCGCGAGGAGACTGACCCGCAGATGGACCAGCTTGCCGAACGCGTAAAGTGGGTGGGAATCGGCCAGCTTGGGAGAATGATCCGGTTCTTTAAAGAAGAAGGTGTCGAGAAGGCGATTATGGCGGGGCAGGTGAAGCACGTGCAGATCTTCAGCCGCGCCGTGCCCGACGCGCGAATGCTGAAAGTGCTGCTCAAGCTTCCACGCCGGAACACCGACGCATTGATCGGCGCGATTGCGTCAGAGTTAGAAAGCGAAGGAATTGAGCTCGTCGATTCGACTTGTTTTCTACAGGATTCACTGCCGAAGAGTGGCACGATCACGCGCCGCGAGCCGTCAAGGCAGGAACGCGACGACATTCAATACGGTCTCGAGATTGCGCGCGAAATCGCGCGGCTCGACCTCGGTCAAACGATCGTGGTGCGAGGTCAGGCGTGTGTCGCGATCGAGGCGATGGAAGGCACGGATGAAACGATCAGGCGAGCGGGGCAGTTGGTTAACGGAAGATTGACGGTCGTGAAAGTGGCGAAGCCCGATCAGGATATGCGTTTCGACGTGCCGGTGGTTGGCGTGCCGACGATTGAAGCGATGGTCGAAGCCGGCGCGACGTGCCTCTGCATCACCGCAGGTAAGACGCTCATGTTCGATCGCGATGAGATGATTCGCGCCGCCGAGAAAAACAAGATCGCGATCGTTGCGGTATAAATCGAGCCGCAGATGAACGCGGATGACGCAGATCA
>JBIOUJ010000198.1:0-22352 GCA_044867025.1 Pyrinomonadaceae bacterium
GGGTGATCGACGGCGCCACCGGCGCAAAGTTCCTTCAGACGTTCAAGAAAATCCTCGAGAACCCACTTTACCTGGTGGTTTAAGCCGCAGATGAACGCGGATGAACGCTGATCTAAATCAGCGTTCATCCGCGTTCATCTGCGGCTTAAACCACCAGGTAAAGTGGGTTCTCGAGGATTTTCTTGAACGTCTGAAGGAACTTTGCGCCGGTGGCGCCGTCGATCACCCGGTGGTCGCACGACATCGTCACCCTCATCATCTGCCTGATCACGATTTCATTGTCGCGAACGACAGGCTTCGGGCTCATCGCACCAACCGCCAGGATCGCACCTTCAGGCGGGTTAATCACCGCCGTAAATTCGTCAATCCCAAACATTCCCAGGTTGCTGATCGAAAAACTCGCGCCCGTGTATTCCTCAGGCTTCAGCCTACGCGAACGCGCCCGCTCCGCCAGTTCCCGCACTTCCGCCGCGATTTCGCTGAGCGACTTCTGATCCGCTGACCGCACGACCGGCGTAATCAATCCATCCTCGATCGCAACCGCGACACCGACATCCGCGTGCTCGTAGTAGCGAATAAACTTCTCCTGGAACGACGCATTCACTTCCGGGTGTTGCATCAACGCCGCTGCCACGACCTTGATAATGATGTCGTTGATACTGATCTTGAGATCCGGATCGAGAGCGTTGATGCCTTTGCGCATTTCCGCCGCGCGATCCATCTCGATTTCTGTAGTAAGAAAGAAGTGCGGTACTGGTCCGAGTGAAGTCACGAGTCGCTTGGCGATAACCTTACGGATCTCGCTCGCGGGTTCGTCTCGGTAACCTGATGCAGCAACCTGTGGGAACCGGCCCGGTTCGACCGCTCGTGGGAATGCCTGCGGCGCAGGCGCGGCCTTCGGCTGGCTGATCGCGGCTTCGATGTCTTTTTTGATGATTCGTCCGCCGGGTCCGCTACCCTGAAGCGAACGCAGATCGATTCCTGCTTCCGCGGCCATTCGCGCTGCCAGCGGCGAAACTATCATTCGTCCAGAGTCAGCAGTTGCAGCCTGCGGCTGTCGTCCGTCTACCCGGCTCGCTGGCTGCGCGCTGGCTGCCGCAGCCTTCGCTTGTGCTTGCGGTTGTGGCGGTGCTGGAGGTGCGGGTTTTTCCTGCTCCTGCTCCTGCTTCGGCGCGGCCGGCGCTTCCGAAACCAGCGACGCGATGTCTTCGTTCGGCTCGCCAATCACCGCGATCGTCTGCCCGAGCGGTGCCGACTGTCCTTCGCCAATCAGAATCTTCCGCAGGACGCCGTTCGCGAGCGCTTGCATCTCCATCGTAGCCTTGTCCGTGTCGATCTCGGCAAGCGGCTCGCCCATGGAGACCTTGTCTCCTTCTTTCTTCAACCAACGCGATATCTGTCCCTCCTCCATGGTCGGGGAGAGCTTCGGCATAATTACCTTAGTGGCCATTCGGTTCCTTAGGATTGAGAATAAAAACTAATCGAGATAAGCAACTTCGCGCACCGCAGCGACGATGCGATTCACATCCGGAATCGCGAGCTGCTCGAGATTCTTCGCGTACGGCATGGGCACGTCCGCTCCCGAAATCCGCTTCACCGGGGCGTCTAGATAGTCGAACGCACGTTCCATAATCTGCGTTGCGATTTCCGCGCCCACGCTGCAGACGGGGTGCGACTCTTCGGCCACCACCACGCGATTTGTCTTCTTCACTGAGTTGACGATTGTATCGATGTCCAGAGGTCTGATCGTTCGCGGATCGACCACTTCGCACGAAACACCCTGCTGCTCCAACTGCTCTGCGGCTTTGAGCGCAACGGGAACCATCAGCGATCGCGCGACGATGGTGACGTCGGTTCCTTCTCGTTTGATGTCGGCGACTCCGAGCGGAATCGTGAAGTCAGGATCGTCAGGCACCTCGCCTTTGTTCCCATACATTCTTTCCTGCTCGATGAAAATCACCGGATCGTCGTCTCTAATTGAAGATTTCAGAAGTCCTTTGGCATCAGCCGCAGTCGAAGGCATGACGACTTTGAGTCCGGGGAAGTACGCGTACCACGACTCGAGCGCCTGCGAGTGCTGTGACGAAACCTGAAATGCCGAACCACCTGGACCACGAAACACGATCGGAATGTTGAACTGGCCGCCTGACATGTAAAGCATCTTCGCGGCCGAGTTGATAATTTGATCCGTCGCCAGGATCGAGAAGTTGAAGGTCATGAACTCGACGACGGGTCTCAGTCCCACCATCGCGGCGCCGACTCCAAGACCGCTGAAACCCAGCTCGGTAATCGGTGTATCGATAACTCTTTTCGGACCAAATTCCTTGAGCAGGCCTTTGGTGACCTTGTAAGCGCCGTCGTATTCGGCGACTTCCTCACCCATCAGAAAAACTGTTTCGTCGCGGGCCAACTCCTCGCGGAGGGCCTGATTAAGTGCTTCGCGTATCGTAATTGTCGACATTATTTGGGGCCTGGTTCGATTGGATTGGCGTAGACGTCTGTGTAGAGCTCTTCAGGTTCGGGCAAGGGACTTTCGTCGGCAAAACGCAGAGCGTCTTCAACCTCTTCACGCGCTTTTCGGTCGATCTCTTCAAGCCCTTTGTCGTCGATGAGCTTCTCCTCGATCAGGCTCGCCGCGAAGAGCTTGATTGGATCGCGTTCCTGGTATTTCTCGATCTCGGCGCGCGTGCGGTAGTTTCCGGGATCTGACATCGAATGGCCCATGAACCGGTACGTGCGAATCTCGAGCAGCGTCGGCAGGTAGTCTTTGCGAGCGCGTTCAACGGCGCGAATCGTGGCGTTACGAACTGCTAGCACGTCCATGCCGTCGACAAACTCGGAAGCCATCGAGTAGGCGCAACCCTTTTCCGAAATGTTGCTCAAAGACATGGCGCGCTCGAGCGATGTGCCCATTCCGTATTGATTGTTTTCGCAGATGAAGATGCACGGAATTTTCCAGAGTTGGGCCATGTTCAGCGACTCGTGGAAAGCGCCCTGGTTCACCGCCGCCTCGCCGAAGAAGCAGAGCGTCACCTGGTCTGTGCCCTGGTATTTCGTGGCGAAAGCAATCCCGGTCGCGAGCGGGATCTGGCCGCCGACGATGGCATGTCCACCGAGGAAACCGAGGTTTTTGTCGAACATGTGCATCGAGCCGCCCTTGCCCTTCGAACAGCCGGTGGCTTTGCCGAAGAGTTCCGCCATGATCGATCTCGCCGTCATTCCTTTGGCCAGCGCCAGGCCATGTTCGCGGTAACTCCCTAGCACGTAGTCTTCTTTGCGGACCGCGGAAATCGCGCCGACGCCGACGGCTTCCTGGCCGATGTAGAGGTGACAAAAGCCGCCGATCTTGCCGGCGACATAGGCTTCCGCCGACTTCTCTTCGAAACGTCGAATCAGAAGCATCTGGCGGTAGAGTTCTAAGAGCTGCTCGATAGTCAGGCCGGTGTTGCTGAGACGGGATTTCTGGCGTTCTTTCGCCTTGTCACGTTCGCGTCTGAGTTGTTCTGGATCCAGTTCCGGGGGCGCATCCATGACACCAGTAGAGCTTTGTTGCTCTTCGGCTTTGGCTGCTGAAGGTGGTGCTGCTGTTTGTTTGCTCATGAATCGACGGATTATAAGCTTAGCCACAAAAAAGCACAAAAAGAACCAAAATCAGGTGTCTTTTTGTGCTTTTTGTGCCTAGTCTTACGTCAGCATATCGATCGAGCTGACGCCCGCGCCGGCCACCGTCACGAAGGCCTTGCGTGAGTTCTTGTCGCGCTGCATCCGGCGGGCGGCGGCGGTCAACAATTCCTCGGTCGTCTCGCCATCGTCGGGAAAACACGCCACGCCGAGACTGACGCCCAATCCCACCATCGTTCCCGCCCTGACAGAAAACAACTGTTCTTCGACTGCATTTCGCATCCGTTCGCTAATTGAAGCAGCCATTTTGCTCGACGCCATCGGCATGATGGCCACGAATTCGTCCCCAGCGTATCGCGTCAGGATGTCCATCTGCCGCAGCTCGCGACGGACAACGCCCGCAACACTCGCCAGCAAGCGATCGCCGATCGAATGTCCATACTTGTCGTTCACGACCTTGAAATCGTCGATGTCCATGCAGATCAGCGCCAACGGCTCCTTGTTCATACGCTGGCACTCAGCGATCCGCTGTTCGAGCATCATGTAGAAGCCACGCGCGTTAGGAAGCTCCGTCAGAGGATCGACCAGCGCACTCTCCCTCGTCTTTTCATACGTCAGCGCGTTGTTGAGCGCGCTTGAAGCATGCTGGCAGACCGACTCCAAAAGACGCACGTGCTCGGCCGTGTAAGACGTTCTGCTTTGCGAATACAGCGAAATAGCGCCGAATGCGCCGTCTTCACGCTGCAACGGCGAGACAAGCACACCGCGAAAACGTTTGACCACTTCGTCGGGCAGCCCGACCAAATCCAGATCAGGCGACGCATTGCACATCGACCGTGAGTTGGCGATGACCCAGCCCGTGATTCCATCACCTATGTTTATCCGTCGACGTTTGAAAACCTCGACTTCCTCACCGACGACATGCGCCGCAATCGCTTTGCCCGAAGGATCGTCAACGAGGTAGATCACGCACGTGTCGAAAGGCACGATTGCCCGCAGTTTATTCGCAACGAGCGTCACCGTGTCGCTCAGGTTGAGTGAAGAACCGATTGTCTGCGCGATTTCATGAAGCGCAAAGACTTCGCGCTGTGCTTCACTGATCGAGCGAAAACCTGACGTCTCTTCGTAAACACCGAGAATGTCCGGCGCGAGGCCCGCATCAGGCTTGGTTCTCGTTTCAGTATCGACGGACGGCGTCGAAGCGACCTGTTCCTGAATGTCCTGCGACCCGATCAATCGATCGAACTCTTCGACATTACGTGTGAATGTCTCGACGACTTTGGGATCGAACGCCGAACCCACCATGCTGCGAAGTAGTGCGAGCGATTCCTCGCGCTTCATTCCTTTGCGATAGGGACGATCGCAACGCGTTGCGTCGTAAAAATCGACTACGGAGATGATGCGTGCAATCAGTGGAATGGATTCGCCTTTGAGTCCCTTCGGATAACCGCTGCCGTCCCACTTCTCGTGGTGATAACGAACGATGTCTTCAACCGGGTAAGGGAAGTTCACGCGCCTGAGAATGTCGCCGCCGACGGTCGGATGAATCTTCATCTTCGCGAACTCTGCTTCGGTGAGTTTGCCGGGCTTGTTCAGAATGTACTCAGGCACGGCGAGCTTGCCGATATCGTGAAGCAGCGCGCCCGCGTGAAGTGCCTGCAACTCTTTTTCAGAAACGTTGAGCAGCGCTCCCATCTGCGTGGCGTAGATCTGTGTGCGACGTACGTGGCCGTGAGTCGTCTGGTCTTTCGCATCGATCGCGATGGCGAGCGACTCGATGGTGTTCATGTGGATGTTCGCCATCTCCTCCACGTGTCGACGCTGCTCCGCTTCGTTGCGCTGAATTTGTTCGAGGCGGCGTTCGTTGACGCGATAAAGGAGATAGACCAACGCAGCGATCAGCAGGCCCAGGAATGCATGGACCACGCTCTGATACACGATGGCTAAATAGAAGAGGAGAAGCAGGCTTAGGACGGAGATGCCTGTCGTGAGAGCGGTGCTCTTCCAATCGGCTTTCAGCATTGCTGGGGACCCAACCTCCCAACTCGGAGATAACGACAATTTGTAAGGAAATTAGCGCGCTTGGTAAGGTGCCCAACATTGTTGGACACGGCGATAAATATAGACGCTTGAGAGACTTGAGTCAAGGCTCTAATTAGACAGGATGAACAAGATTTCGACAGGATTCACATGCCATCCTGAGAAATCTTGAAATCCTGTCTAACTTAAAGTTGAGCCCTGAGCTCCGCTGGATCGTTTACGGGCTGCTGGCAGGTGTAATGTTCGCAAACGTACGCAGTCGCGAGGCCATTTAGGAGGGGGCGATTCGCCAGCAGCGGGATGACGTCGATGCCGAAGCTCGGTGCGACTACCTTGTTTGGCAAGTAGTGCCGCCACACTTCTTGCAGCAGGGGCTGGAAGTCAAAAGGATCTTTTCCGACGATTGCGATCTCTTTCGGTGTGGAGAGGAGAAAATCCACCGCTGACAGTGCATATCCGAAGCCTGACGGATATTTACGAGCCTGATCAGCGATTGCTCGCAACGTGGCTGTTGCGATATTGCGGTATTTCTCTTCGCCGGAAAATACCGCGAGTTTGAGCAAGGCAAGAGCAGCGACTGAGTTACCTGAAGGTGTTGCGTTATCGAAGAAGTCTTTCGAGCGCACGATCAGGTTTTCGTGACTCGTGCCGGTGAAGAAAAAGCCGCCTGCGTCCTCGTCCCAAAATTCTTTGATCATTACCACAGTCAACGCCAGTGCTTTTGTGAGCCAACGAAACTCGCCGGTTGTTTCAAACAGCGTAACCAGACCATCGATCAAAAACGCATAGTCTTCGAGGTAAGCATTAAACTTCGCTACGCCGTCTTTCCACGTGCGAAGCAGTGCGCCGTCTTTGCGAAGGTTCAAAATCAGAAACTCAGCATTGCGTCGCGCGGCGTCAGTGTAATCAGGACGGTTTAAGATCACGCCGGCTTCCGCAAAGCTCGCCATCATCAGACCGTTCCACGCGGTGAGGATCTTTTCATCGCGACCGGGCTTGATTCGAGTTTCGCGCAACTCAAACAGTTTGCGCCGGCTTTCCTTCAGCGACTCCTGCAACTCAGAAACAGAAACGTCGTGTTCTTTCGCGATGTCTTCAACTGAGTACGTAACATTGAGAATGTTCTTGCCTTCAAAGTTTCCAGACTCAGTGATGTTGTAGTAACCACAAAAGAGTGCAGCATCGCGTTCGCCAAGGACATTTCGGATCTCGTCGATGTCCCAGACAAAAAACTTTCCTTCATGACCTTCCGAGTCGGCGTCCTGCGTCGAATAAAAGCCGCCCGCAGGATCAGTCATCTCACGCAGAACGTAGTCCAGAATGCCTTCGACCGTTTCTTTTGCTAACGGATTCTGGCTTACCTGGAAGTAATGAAGGTAGAGACGCGAGAGAAGGGCATTGTCATAGAGCATTTTTTCGAAGTGAGGAACGAGCCATTTCGAGTCGGTGGAGTAGCGGTGAAAGCCACCGCCGAGGTGATCGTAGATTCCACCGTGGGCCATCTTTTGACACGTATGACTCACTATCTCGAGCGAGTCGCGATTTCCGGTGCGCACGTGCGTCCGAAGCAGAAATTCGAGTGTCATCGCGGGCGGAAACTTCGGCGCACCGCCGAAACCACCGTTTACGGAGTCGTAATTCCTGACCATGCCCGCGTACGCCGCATCGAGTAGTTCCTTCTCGATCGGCTGATCCGAAGTGCTTGTCTCACTCAAGCGACGGAGTTCGTTGACGAGTGACGTGCCCGTCTCGCGGATGTCGTCCAGGCGATCGCGGTATGCTTCAGCCACACCGATCAAAACTCTCGGAAAACCAGGCATGTTGTAACGATCCTGCGGTGGGAAGTAAGTGCCGCCGTAGAAAGGCACTCCTTCAGGCGTGAGGAACACCGTCATCGGCCAACCACCGTGATGAGTCATCATCTGCACTGCGTTCATGTAGATCTGATCGAGATCGGGACGCTCTTCACGATCGACTTTGATGTTCACGAAGTTTTCATTCATGAGCTTCGCGATCTCTTCGTTTTCAAACGACTCGTGCGCCATCACGTGACACCAGTGACACGCTGAGTACCCGATGCTCAACAGCACCGGCTTGTTCTCGCTGCGCGCTTTTTCAAAAGCTTCGTCGCCCCAGGGATACCAATCAACCGGATTATCGGCGTGTTGCAGAAGATAAGGACTCGTTTCATGAACTAAATGGTTTGGCATGTGCACAGATTACACAGATCTGTGTAAAGTGTGTACATGCAACGAGAGACATTAGAGTTTGATGTGGTCTTTGTAGGCGCGGGTCCGGCTAACTTGAGCGGCGCGCTTCACCTGGCGCGACTAGTCAAGGAAAACAAGTCGCTGGGCGATGTCGAGATCGCTGTGATCGAAAAGGGCGCTGCGGTTGGCGCGCACATTCTTTCCGGCGCTGTTATGGATCCGAAGGCGCTGCGCGAACTCATTCCCGATTTTGAAGAACAGGGTGCGCCACTCGAATCACCAGTCAAAGAAGATTACTTTCTTTACCTGACGCCAAAGCTGGCGCTGCGTTCGCCGATCACGCCGCCGCCACTGAAGAACCACGGCTACTACATCGTTTCGCTGAATCGTTTGACGGCGTGGTTGGGCGAAAAGTGTGAAGAAGCAGGCGTCAACATCTTTCCGGAGTTTCCCGGGGCCGATCTTCTGTACGACGAAAACGATCGCGTCGTCGGCGTGCGCACCGGCGACAAGGGGATCGACAAAGAAGGTAAACCAAAAGCGAACTACGAGCCCGGCGTCGATCTGCACGCGAGGGTCACGGTGTTGGGCGAAGGACCACGCGGCTCGCTCACGAAACAGCTCGTCGAGCGCCTGGGACTCGCCGAAGGACGCGAGCCACAGGTTTACAGTGTCGGTGTGAAGGAGCTGTGGGAACTTCCGGACGATCGCTATCCCACGGGTCGCGTCACGCACACTTTAGGTTTTCCCTCAGATTCTGCGACGTACGGCGGCGGCTGGATCTACGGTATGCAGAATCGCGTGTTGAATATCGGCTACGTCACGGGTTTGGATTACAAAGACCCGCTGATCGATCCGCACGCTGAGTTTCAACGCTATAAGACGCATCCTTACATTGCGCGCTTGCTCGATGGCGGCAAGATGATTCGTTACGGCGCGAAGACAGTCACCGCAGGCGGTTACTTTGCAATGCCGAGGATGTACGCCGATGGCGTGCTTCTGGCGGGCGATTGTGCCGGTCTTCTCAATCCACAGCGTTTGAAGGGTATTCACTCGGCGATTAAGAGCGGGATGCTCGCGGCGGAAGTGATCTACGAGGCGCTGGTTGCGAAAGACTATTCGGCGAAACAGTTGCAGCGTTACGAGCAGGTGATTGAAGAAAGCTGGATCATTCCGGAGTTGCGCAAGGTGAGGAACTTTCACTCCGCGTTCAAGCACGGCCGCTGGCTCGGTCTGATCAATTCAGGGCTGCAATTCTTCACGGGCGGGCGCGCGTGGGGCATTTTCGATCGAGATCACGCCGTCGCAGGTCACGAAGAGATGAAGAAGCTTTCTTCGTACGGTTATCGCGGCGACCGGATCGAACAGCGCTACAAGGATCTGCGTTTCGACGGCAAGCTGACGTTCAATAAAGTCACAGACGTTTACCACGCAGCAGTGGGCCATGATGAGGACCAGCCGGTCCATCTGCACGTGCTAGACACAAACATCTGCGCCACGCGTTGCGCCGAAGAATACGGCAACCCATGCCAGCGCTTCTGTCCTGCGGCTGTTTATGAAATGGTTGAAGACGGTGGAAACGGAAACCGTCGCTTGCAGATCAACTTCTCAAACTGCGTTCACTGCAAGACGTGCGACATCATGGATCCGTATCAGATCATCAACTGGGTTACACCGGAGGGAGGTGGCGGCCCAGACTACAAAGGGATGTAGAACGAGCCACAAAGAGGCACAAGAAAGAACACAAATTTTTGTGCCTCTTTGTGGCTACTCTTCCTTCTCTCCATCCTCTTTAATGTCAAAGTGCACGCGGCCGCGCATCACTTCCTCGAGCGCGATGCGCGTCGGCTTGTGTTTCTGAGGATCGATCTCGATTCTGGGCTGTGCTCCTCGCTGTAATTGTTTGCTGCGCTTTGCGGCGAGGATGATCAGACGATACTTCGAATCAACTTCCTGCACATTACTTCCATCAAGTTCACTATCAACCAACTCTGTCGTTGTGGCCACTCGATTGCTCCTTCTTCTATCGCTCTATGAATTTTGTTCGCTTTTGAAATTTTCAATCACTTCTCGCACCAGACCCTCCTGGCGCATGCACCGCGCACGCTCGGCGTAAATAATCGAGGCAAGCTGGTTTACCGCTCGTTCGACTTCATCATTGATAATTACGTAATCGAATGCCGAATACTGGCGCAGTTCCTCAGGTGCATTACGCAGACGAACCGCGAGCTCCTCAGGCGAGTCTGTCCCCCTGGCTAGTAACCGCTCACGCAGCACTTCATAAGACGGCGGCAGGATAAAAATACTCACCGAATCCATCAGCAACCGCCGCACGCTCGCCGCGCCCTGAACGTCGACTTCAAGGATGAGGTCCGAGCCGGCCGCAGTCTCCGCAAGAATCTGGTTCTTCGCAGTGCCGTAGAGATTCCCATGCACGCAGGCCCACTCGAGAAATTCGCCGGCGGCAACCATGTCCTCGAAAGTTTCTCGGCTAATAAAGAAATACTCGCGGCCATCGACCTCTTTTAGACGTGGCGCACGAGTCGTATACGACACAGAATAGCTGAGATTCTCCACACATTCCAGCACGTGCTCGATGATCGTGCCCTTGCCACCGCCCGAAGGCGAGCTGACGACGAAGAGCGTGCCTCTGGGAGGAGCAGTGTTAAGCGTTTTGGCGGCTTCCAATTCTGTGACTTTACTCGACATTCTGAACCTGTTCGCGAAGTTTCTCGACTTCTGCCTTTATCGCCAGTCCCGCTTCCTTGATCGCCAGATCCGTAGACTTTGAGAGCGTCGTATTCGCTTCACGGTTGAGTTCCTGCAAAAGAAAATCGAGCATCTTGCCGGCCTCGCCGGGAGCGTCGAGTGCTTCCTGGAACTGTGAAAGATGACTGCGCAGACGGACCATCTCTTCACTCACGTCGCTGCGGTCGGCTAGATAAGCAACTTCCTGGGCCAGTCTCGCAGGATCGATCTCGACTACTTGTCCACCGCGATTGAGCAGTTCACCGATTCGTTTCTGCAATCGCAGGCGATAAGCGTCGGCAAGACCCGACGCGGACGCTTCGATGATCGGGACCAGCGCTTCGATCTTCCGCACGCGTTCGCGCAGCTCGTTCTTGAGCGCCTCGCCTTCCTGCTCGCGCATCTTTTCGAGCTCGTCGAGCCCCTGGTCCAACGCTTGTTCCAGCGCCGTGATCATTCGTTCGTCGATGCCGTTTCGAGCGGGCTGGAGCGCGCCGGGAATTCGCGCGAGGACGTTGATATCGAGTTCGCCTGCGAGATTGAAATCCTGTTGCAGTTGTTTGAGCGCGTTGATGTAGCCGGCGATCAACGGGCGGTTGAGTTCGTAAGCGATCTGCGCCGCTCTTTCCATGCTGACGGTGACGTCGACACGTCCGCGCGACAGTCGTGCGGTGATTCGTTTCTTGATCGAGGGTTCGAGCGCCGCAAGCTCAGAGCCGACGCGGAGATGAATGTCGAGAAATCGATTGTTTACGGTCTTGAGATCGACGGAGACGGAGAAATCCTCTCCCGCCACCATCCCCTTGCCGTATCCGGTCATGGACTTCATGTTGTTAACTCAGCGCTACCAAATCTTCTTCATCCGCAAATTGCAGTTCGTAAAGCTTCCGGTATTGCCCACCCTTCGCCAACAATTCCGCGTGCGTGCCCAGCTCAATGATCCGCCCCGCTTCCATCACCACGATGACATCCGCGCGACGCACGGTCGAGAGCCGGTGAGCAATAACGATTGTCGTTCGATCCCGGACGAGATTGCCGATCGCACGCTGGACCAGCCGCTCGGATTCAGCATCGAGCGCCGACGTCGCCTCGTCCAGAATCAGGACCGGCGCATTGACCAGAATTGCACGTGCGATAGCAAGCCGCTGGCGCTGGCCGCCGGAAAGGAAGATCCCCCGCTCGCCGACAATCGTATCGTATCCATCGGGTAGTTCGCGAATGAAGTCGTGAGCAAATGCGATTAAGGCTGCTTGTTCGATCTCGACGTCGGTCGCGTCAGGTTTTCCGTAAGCGATGTTGTGACGAACGGTGTCGTTGAAAAGCACTGTTTCCTGTGTGACGAGAGCCATCTGCCGTCTCAAGCTCGAAATCGTCGCGTCTCGAATATCAATTCCATCCCACAAAACCGCGCCCGAGCTCGGATCGTGAAAACGCGGCAGCAACTTCGTCAGCGTCGACTTTCCACCGCCTGACTCGCCGACAAGAGCCACCATCGTCCCTGCTTTGATCTTCAAACTGACGTCGCGCAGCACCGAACGCGTCTCGTTCGCATAACCGAACGACACATTTCGCAACTCGATCTCGTTCGTCAACGTTGGGAGCTCACGAGCTCCAGGCTTCTCTTTGATCTCCGCATGCTCGTCCATCACTTCCCAAACGTGATGTGCAGCGGCGAGCGCCTGTTCCATGCTGTTCTGAAGTCGCGACAGCTTGCGCATCGGGTCGTAACTGCGAAACAGAAAAAACAGGAACGTAACGAACTGCGCCGTGTTCATGTGGCCCGCCATGATCTCGCGTTGACCAAAAAACAGCAGCAGGACCACGAAGATAATTCCGATCATCTCGATCGTCGGCGGTGAAGCACCTGCGATACTCGCACTGCGCAAGTTCGCTCGCACGATTCTTTTAGCAACTACCGTAAAACGTTCTGACTCGCGTTTCTCCGCGCGATACGCTTTAACGATGCCTTGATTCGCAAGCGCTTCCTGCGCCGTGTCTGTCAGTTCCTTACTACCCTCAAAACTCTCGCGCGCGAGATTGCGCAAAGCTTTTCCAAACTTCGCGGTGAGAATCGCGATGACAGGAGCAATCAAGAGCGAACCGAGCGTCAGTCGCCAACTGTAATAGAAAGACGCGGCGAGAAATGCGATCAACGTAAAACTCTCGCGCAGCATGTCGCGAATCGTGCTGGTGACTGCCGTCTCGATCGCAGCGGCGCTCGATACGAGTCTTGAAACAAGATAGTTGGTCCGGTGACGCTCAAAGAAAGTCGCCGACTGCGCGAGCAAGTGTCCGTACAGATCCTGCCGCAACCTCAACACAGCCGCCTGCCCGATACGCGCCATCAGGTAAGTCGAAAAATATTCCGCGATACCTTTTGCGAACGTGAAGACAATCAGCAGCAGCGAAATCATTTTCCAGGCTTCCAGCGGCGCCCGGGGAATTAAATGTTGCAGACCGAAAATCGTAGCGGTACGCTCACCGGCGCCCTGGACGAATGCCTGGTCGAAGATTGGCACTATCAAACCGCCGATGGCACTTTCGAGGATCCCCACGAGAAGCATCGCGAGAGTAGCCAATGTGAAGGTTGGCCAGTGAGGTCTCAAATACTTTAACAGGCGGCGAAGATCACGCATCAGTGGTTGCGGAAATCTCTGATCAGTTGTTATAAGGGAGGCAGTAACGGCCCAAAACCTAAAGGAAGAACTATACTTACCCCCACTTATTTGCGTCAAGGCTGACGATTTGCCGATTTCCTCCGTACACCTGAATCCCTCAAATCAATCCCCGAGGGTGAGTCTGCGGAGAATTGGGTTATAATTCGTTTCGCTATTACAGCCCGCTGATTGCGGCTCTTAATCAGATCCCATCCGACAGGATCAAGAACATTTGGCACAGCAAGCGACACCAAACACTAAGCACGCGGGTAAACGTCTTCTGATCGCAGATGACGATACCGACATGAGACTTCTTCTGGCCGAGTACTTTCGCCGGCTGGGCTTTCAAGTTGAAGAACGCGAAAGCGGCTCGGCGGCACTCGAAGCCGCTATCGCGGGACGATTTGACTGCTTCATCTTTGACGTTTCGATGCCCGGTATGTCAGGCCTCGAGCTATTAAAACGCGTTCGAGATCGAGGTATTCAGACGCCTACGCTCTTCTTAACCGCACACGACGCGCTCTCGGATAAAGTGGCGGGATTCGAGGCCGGCGCGGACGATTACCTGGCAAAACCGTTCAGTCCACGCGAACTCGAATACCGTGTCGAGGCTTTGCTTCGACGCGGTGGAGCGACTCCACAGGAACCTGATGGTGAACGGATCGAGGTCGGCGATTTAGTGATCGATAAGCGGCGTCATGAAGTCATACGAGATGGTTTCCGCGTGGATCTGACACCGCTCGAATTTCAGATCCTCGAGCTGCTCGCGTCAGAGCCGGGCAGAGCATGGTCGCGAAATGCATTGCTCGATCGAGTCTGGAGCACAGATTACGAGGGCTATCAGCGCAACATCGATCCGCATATCAATCGTTTGCGTAAGAAGCTCGAGACCGATCCGAAGAACCCGCGTTACGTGCTTACTGTTCGTGGCGTCGGCTACAAGCTCAACGAGATTCCCTGATGCTGTGGTGGATTGGCGCAGGACTCATACTTGGCTGGGGTGTCCTCACGCTGTTTGCTCCGAAAGGCTGGGCGCCACTGCTTCTACTCTCAGGGATCTGTTGCCTCATCATCCAGATCGCAGCTTATCGTAAGGCAAAGGTACACAGATGACACAAATTCATTTGTGTAATCTGTGTACTAAATTGGCTTGACCTCCTCATATCCTTCGGCAACAATGCGGCTGTTTGAGGCATCTTTTAAGCACTGCCAGTTGCTCCCAAATTCGTTACCAGGAGTATTTCGCCATGATTTTGAGCCGCATTGGTCGATTCGTTGTTCTTGCGCTCAGTGCCTGCTTATTGTCTGTGTCTGCTGTTGTTGCCCAGTCTGACGTTGAACGCAAGACAGTCGCCATAACCTACCCTCTGGACGAAACAGTTAACGTCAAATTTCGTGGGACCACTGTGCTGCCGCGGTTGAAGGGTGAAGCGAAAGTGAAGCGCGCAGGCCGTCGTGGCACACGGGTCGAATTCAGCGTCGAGGATCTGCCACGCGCGTCTGAGCTGGGCGGAATCTATACGACTTACATTCTTTGGGCCATCTCGCCCGAGGGAAACGTCGACAACCTGGGAGAAATCAAGCGCAGTGGAAGCACGTTTGTAGATTCGAAGCTGGACGTCACCACGCCACTGCAAACGTTCGCCATGATCCTCACTGCGGAACCGCACTTCTTGATGAAGGTGCCGAGCCGCATGGTCGTGATGGAAAACCTTCCACCGCAGCGAGCGAATGGCAGTCAAGTCGAGACTGTCGACGTGCGTTACATCGGTAACTCGAGTGATTACTTTCGCACTGCGCGGGTGCCTGAGTTAGCAGACCGCGATTACCGGCAGACGCCTGTCTCGCTACTTGGCGCTCGACAAGCTGTGAACCTTGCGAAGTATGCTGGAGCGTCGCAGGATGCGCCGGCAGAATTGCAGACAGCAGAGGATCTGTTGCAGGAAGCTGAGAAGACGTGGCGTTTGAATCAGCCGGTAGCAGAGGTTGACCTGATCGCACGCAAGGCGACCTCGGCAGGTGCGCATGCTGAAGAGGTAGCGGGCGTTCGTCGCACTGCGCGAATGAATCGTGAAGAGATCAGGCGTCGTGACGAGGCTGTTCGCAGTGCGGAACGTGAGGCTGATGCATCGCAGCAGGAAGTCGCGAAACTTCGGGCCGCTCTCGAGAAGGAGCAACGGGCGCGAGAGCTGGCGGAACGAGACCTGGGAGTTGCGAACGATCAGTTGCGTGAAAAGCGAGTCGAGATCGCGCAACTGCGTGATGAGAACCAGACGCTTCGTTCGGAAGGCGACGCGGCAAAACTGAAGCTCGCGCGACTGGAAGGCGAGAAGCAGGCTGAGACTGCGCGCGTCGAAGCTGAGCGACGCGCCGTCGAGCGACGAGCCGCGGAAGCGAATCTGAAAGAGACGCTCGCGAAGTATGGAACGCTCAAGGAGACTGCGACGGGATTTCGGCTGGTGCTTCCGGAAACAATTTGGACCAGCACGCGTGCAGCAACACTCTCGGCAGCGTCTTCTGCGAAGCTCGAACCGCTCGCAGCGCTCCTCGCCAGCAATCCCGATTATCAGATCCTGATCGAAGCGTACACTGACAACAAAGGCAATGAAGTAACGTTGCAGCAGTTGACTCAGGACAGAGCGCGTGTGTTGTCAGATCGTTTTCAGTCCGCTGGTGTAGATCCGATGAGAATTCAGGCCAACGGCATGGGAGCGTCAAATCCTTTGGCGCCAAACACGACAGTTGCAGGCCAGCGAAAGAATCGCCGCGTCGAGATCACTTTCACATCGCCCTCGCGCAGCGCGTCGGCGAACTAGGTCAGACAGGATTTACATCTTGTAAATCCTGTCTAATTGTATGTCCCCACTCGATCCGCTCGAAATCCTACAAGTCATCGGCTATAGCATTGGCGCGTTGCTGCCGCTCTGGATGTTGTTTCAGTTGGTTACGCATCGCAGCAAGCTGTCGAGCATCGAGCGTATCCTCGCGTTGCTCGCGCTCACGATGGGCGGCTGGCACACCAGCAACCTCGTCGTCACGCTTCACGGTCTCTTCGATCTCGGCTTCGACACATGGACCACGCTGCTGCGAGTCGCCGACACCGTCGCGGTCGTCAGCATCACCTTCGCTTACTCATTCCTGCTTCACGTTCACCTGCATCTCTGGGCCAACGCGCAGGGCCGATCATCGCTAACAAAAAGCGAACACCTGCGCGTCTATCTCTCCTACGTACCGACGATCTTTCTTCTGCTCGCGGTGCCGCAACTTTGGGCCGGCGACTACGCACCGATGTTCACGAAGCTTTCGTTCTTCGTGATCCCGTTCGCGTTCTGGATCGCGTACGTGCTCGGCCTGATCGCACTGACCGAACTACTGATCGCGAGAAAGAGTAACAACCGCAGCGAGAAGAGAATCATGCGCACGCTCGCCGCGTCATTCATCGGCATTGGCGTAGTCATCTTCGCGGCGCTGGCGGCTGGCGTGGGGGCAGGCACGACAGCGGGCATCTACCTCAAGACGTTCGCTAATCTCGGATCGCTGCTGCCATCAGTATTGCTGGCTTACTACATCTATCGTTATCGCTACCTCGAGATCATTATTGAAAAGAGCCTGGTCGTCGTGACGTTTGCCACAGTCGTTCTGACGATTTATGTATTCGGCATTCGCACTATCGGCGACTGGATGACACAGCGATACGGAGTCAGACCAGGACTCGTCGAGGCGCTGTTGATTCTCGCTCTAGCATTGCTTGCCGCTCCGTTGCGCGGTTGGTTGGCCCAGCGATTTCATAAATTATTCGAGCGCGAGGCAGCGCTTTACAAAGAGATCGTCGCACGCATCGGATCTTACGCAGGGCAGTACAAAGATCTTTCGGACCTCCTGCACTTTGTCGAAGAGCGAACTACCGAATCACTCGGTTTGAGAAGTCTAAGAATCTTCATCGATGGCCCAGACGCCGAACCCTGGATTCATCAGACGCTGGAAACGTCTAAGCAGAACGGTTGGGAGCCGGTTGAAGACGATCCCTCGATCACGGATCAAGGCTTCAAGCTCGCGTATCCGTTGCGTCGTGAAGACAAGGTTGAGGGTTTGCTGGCACTGGATGCTGCGTCGGCGAGTTTGACTCCCGACGCACGGTCAATACTCGAATTGCTTGCAGATCAGATCGCGATCGCGATTGACGACTCACGCCTGCTTGAAGAGAACCTCAGACTGGAAAGAGAACTCGCGGAACGAGAACGCCTGGCTGCGCTCGGCCGCATGGCAGCGACGGTTGCACATGAGATCAAGAATCCTTTGTCAGCCATCAAGTCGATCGCGCAGGTGATGCGAGAAGACGAGGGACTTCGGAATGAGTACGAGCGCGATCTCGGTTTGATCGTCGGTGAAACCGATCGACTCAGCCAGAGCGTGACGCAGTTGCTGAGCTTTGCGCGTAAGGAAAGCCCATCGGCGCAACCGTTGAGTGTCGAGGAGTTACTGCGATCGGTTGTGGATCTGTTTCGCGCGAACGCGAGAGAGCAGGGAATCGTGCTCGATTGCGACGTCAAAGTCGAAGCACAGCTCGCGGGGAAGTCTGTTTCAGCACTCCGCGACGCGTTATCGAATCTCTTGCTCAACGCGTTGCAGGCGACACCGCACGGCGGAAGAGTTGAGGTGCTCGCGGCTGCGGCTGATCGCGAGTTGCTGATCAGCGTGCAGGACAGTGGCGCAGGAGTCGCGGCTGATCTGCGTGAAAGAATTTGGGAACCTTTCTTCACTACGCGACAACGAGGAACCGGCCTGGGTCTGGCAATCGTTCGCAAGCGCGTTCAGGAAGTCGGCGGATCAGCATCGCTCGATGTTTCTCGCAATGGTCGCGGCGCGTTGTTTGTTCTGCGCTTGCCACTATAGCTCCCATTCGGGAACTTTATTTACGAGCATGCGTGTTAGCTCTGGCCGGAGTAACCCGCTACTTTTTGAATTAAGGAGAGATCGACTGTTATGAAGAATCGAAGAGCGTTGTACCTCACGCTGTGCGCAGCATTATGTTTGATGCTCGCTACTTTGAGTGTTCAAGCACAGACCACTAGTCCCGCACAATCAGAAACCAAAGAGGACGAGACCAATCTCGAAACACAACTTTATTTAATCTTAGGAACCAATCAGGACGTCGCGGATTCGAAGTTGCCTACGTCGCTCGATCCCGTCGTCAAAGAATTGCGTGCTGCACTGCCTTTCAAAAACTATCGTCTGGCCGCAACTTTGATCAATCGCGTGAAGAATGATAGCCGGCTCTCCCTGAGCTGGGTGGGTGGAACATTAGCGTCAGCGACGCCAAATACATCATCATCGACGCCGAGCTTCAGCCAGTTCAACGTGCGGCAAGTCAAAGTGATCCGAAATAACGCGGGGCAGCCCATAGTCCAGATGCTGGGGTTCAATTTCGGTGCTCGCATTCCGATTCAGGTGAGTAGCGCGGTCGCGTCAACCGGCGCCGTGGCTGCTTACAATTACGAGAACACCGGACTGTCGACGGACATCAGCATGCGTGAGTCGGAACCCGTAATCGTAGGAACGATGAATATTGGTCCATCGGGCGACGCCATCATCCTCGTCGTCGCCGCGAAGCGTACTCAGAAGTGAGCCGCAAAAGGCACAAAAGACATATGTGTTTTTTTGTGGCACGCAACGCGCTAGGAGTTTAGGGCCAGACGGCCCTAAACTACTCCGGAAGTGAGAAAAGAAGCGTTGCGATTGATGATAGTTGACGACGAGGAAGCTGCCCGCTACGGCATGCGGCGCGCCCTCACGACTTTTGGTTACAACATCTCTGAAGCTGGTTCTGCCGAGGCCGCCCGGGCACTGCTGAAACAACACGAGCCCGATCTTCTCCTGCTCGATGTCAACCTCCCTGGAATGAGCGGCCTCGATTTTCTTCGCGAAATCAAATCCGCTAACGGCAACGGCCCGCTCGTGATCATCGTCACCGCGCATGGCTCTGAGCGAATGGCCGTCGAAGCCGTTAAAGCCGGCGCGTACGACTACCTGTCAAAGCCATTCGAGCTTGACGATCTTCGTCTTGTCGTAAAGAACGCTGCCGAAACTGTGCAACTGCGGCGCGAGAATTATTCGCTGCGTCGGCGCATCGAGGTTGAACGTTCGCAAAGAGGCGCGCTCATCGGTAACTCAGAAGCGATGCAGAAGGTTCGCTCGATGATCGACAAGGTTGCCGAGACTGATGCGACGGTGCTCGTGCGCGGCGAGTCAGGCACCGGAAAAGAACTCGTGGCGCGCGAGCTTCACGAGCGCAACAGCGTGCGCCGCAACGCGTCGTTCGTGGCGGTCAATTGCGCTGCGCTGCCTTCCGAGCTGATCGAATCCGAGCTGTTTGGCCACGAAAAGGGCGCTTTTACAGGCGCCGCAGCGCGCCGGGAAGGGAAGTTTGAGCAGGCAGACGGCGGGACGCTGTTTCTCGATGAAATCGGCGACATGAGCCACAACGTGCAGGCCAAACTACTCCGGGCCCTCGAGGAACGACGCATTGAACGCCTGGGTGCAAATGAATCGATTCCTGTCGACGTGCGCATCGTGAGTGCGACACATCGACCTCTCGAACAGGAGATCACCAACGGCAACTTCCGCACGGATCTCTTCTATCGTCTGAACGTTGTGACTGTGGACATCGCGCCTTTGCGTGAGCGTCGCGAGGACATTCCGCTTTTGGCCGAGACGTTTCTGCGGCTGGCGGCCGAACGCTATGAGCTGCCTCAGCGAGCACTCAGCCAGGCCACTTTGAAACGACTCGTCGAATACAACTGGCCGGGGAATGTGCGCGAACTGAAGAACACGATTGACCGCGCAGTGATCATGGCTGAAGGCGACGAAGTGGCTCCGAAAGACCTCCCGGACGAGATCACTGCCGGGATGACGAAGAGCAGTATTGTCGAAGGCGAAACCGAAACAGACGGTTTGAGAGTTCCTTTTACCGCGGATTTTCGCGAGGATCGCAGGGAATTTGAGCGACGTTACATCACCCGCTGTCTCGAGCACACACAAGGCAACGTCACCCGTGCGGCAGAGATTCTGGACATGCACCGGCAGTCGCTTCAGCATAAACTGAGGCAACTCGGTCTCGGCCGGCGCTATGTTTCGGTCGGTGGCGACATGCAGGATATTCCCGACAGTTGAGCGAAAAAGAATGGCCGCAAAAAGGCACAAAAGTATTTCTAAATTAGTTTTGTGCCTTTTGTGCTTCTTTGTGGCCATTCAATCTTGAGGCTAAACATGAAGGCGCGAGTCGACGCAATCATCCATCGCGAGCAGGCTGAGTACCTGGACCAGTTGCTAACTCAGAACGATCCGCTGCTAGCGGAGATGGAGGCGTATGCCGCCGAGCATCGTGTGCCGATCGCCGATCGTGAGGTCGCTCGGTTCCTCGAGATCACTGCGCGGATTACGGGTGCGCGCAAAGCGTTGGAGATCGGGATGGCAATCGGTTACTCGGTGGTCCATCTCGTGCGCGGCATGGGCCAGGACGGACTGCTCGTCACGATCGAACCGAGTGAAGAGATGATTGAGAGAGCGACTGGTTATCTCGAACGCGCAGGCTTGCTCGATCGTGTTCGTATCGAACGTGGTAAAGCGCTCGACGTGATGCCGAACCTCGACGAGACTTTCGATCTACTCTTCATCGATGCACTGAAGGAAGAATACTCACAGTATCTCGATCTAGGTCTCCCGCGTTTACGCACCGGTGGTGTTGTGATCGTCGACAACTTGCTCTGGGGCGGCAAAGTCGCAGGCGATGATACTGAACCCTCAACCGTCGCGTTGCGAGAATTCAACTCATACTTCATAAATCATCCTCAACTGCTCGCAGAAGTGTTATCCGTCGGCGACGGCTTAGGTTACGCAGTCAAGTTGTAGAGAATTTCCCACGCAAAGACGCAAAGGGCGCAAGGAAATCGTTGTTTGGTTTTCCTTTGCGCCTTTGCGCCTTTGCGTGATAATTTCGACTAGTCTCTTCGTGCTTCGGCCTCATTCGAAGTTCCTCTTGCTGAGTTGGAGGTGCCTGATGAAGTTTAAACAGATCGTCGGACTGCTTTTGCTGGCGTCACTGGCCTGCACCCAATACTCATGTACGGTCGCATCCAGCAAAGGAGAGTTTTTCGGTTCGACCACTCCTCCCGCGCGAAACATCTTTCGCTACGTCAACGGCGACGAACCCGAAACAGTCGATCCGCAAATCAGCAACGCACAACCCGAAGCTCGTCTCGCCATGGCACTGTTCGAGGGTCTCGTTGAATATCATCCCAAGACAATGGCGCCCACACCCGCGCTCGCCGAACGCTGGGACATAAACGATGATTCATCCGAATTCACGTTTCACTTGCGACACAACGGTCGCTGGTCCAACGGCGATCCGATCGACGCTAACGACTTCGTTTACAGTTTCCGGCGCGCGCTAACGAAAGAAACTGCCTCGCGTAACGCTAATCTTCCGATGTACATAAAGTACGCGCAGGCCTTTTACGAACAGCAGGTTTTTGTCCGCGACCCACAGACGGGCCAATTCCTTCTCGCGAAGGACTTCGACGACAATCTCCCTCCGACGCCGCTCAGCGGCAGCCCTATCGATACGGCCAAGGGTGAATACACTCCGACGGCTGAAGAAGCGAAGCCCGATCCAGACACGGCATTCCACCAACTGATGCACAGCCCGATGCGTCTGACGCTTCCGGGTAGTGAAAAAGCTCGCACCAAGCTGCTCGAGAAAGATGCAAAATTAAAGACAGCGATTGCAGGCAAGGAACTGGTCCGGGTGAAGGGCGAGGACATCGGCGTTGAAGCGATCGACAACTACACGCTACGCATTTCGCTGGTCCAACAGGCGCCTTTCTTCCTCGGCTTACTCGCCCATCAAGTCTTCAGAATCGTGCCGCAGAAAGTTGTTGAGAAGTACGGGCATCTTTGGACACGACCCGAAAACATCGTCACGTGTGGTCCATTCAAAATAAAAACCTGGGTTCCATACGATAAGCTCGTGATGGAACGTGATCCGATGTACTGGGACGCGGCGAACGTCAAACTCGAC
>JBIOUJ010000199.1:0-11569 GCA_044867025.1 Pyrinomonadaceae bacterium
ACGAACTACTGAAGTGCGCGTCTTCTCTGCGTACCTCTGCGTCCTCTGCGCCTCTGCGGTAAAGGTTTGCTCACCGCAGAGGCGCAGAGGACGCAGAGGTACGCAGAGAAGGAAATGTTTACGTAGCTATGTCAGCTGATATAAACAATAAACTTCGCGTCCTGTTGGTTGCGCCGTCTCTGGATATCATTGGCGGTCAGTCCAGACAGGCTGTGCGACTCAGAGAGGGACTGAGTCGCGAGCCGGATCTCGAGGTGAGTTTTCTTCCGCACAACCCTCGCTTGCCGGGAATTCTGAGATCGTTACAAGCAATCAAATTCGTTCGCACCATCGTTACGACTCTTGCTTACGTTCTTTTACTGCTGTGGCGAGTCAGGAAGTACGACATCATCCACATATTCTGTGCGTCTTATTATTCTTACTCGCTGTGCGCGATACCCGCTTTATTCATCGCTCGACTCTACGGAAAAAAATCGATCCTGAACTACCGCAGCGGCGAGGCCGAGGATCATCTCGAGAACTGGCGAACGGCCGTGCCGACACTTCGTTGGGCTGATGAGATCGTGGTCCCTTCCGGTTATCTCGTAGACGTGTTCGCGCGTCACGGACTACAAGCTAGAGCGATCTACAACATCGTGGAACTGGATCGTTTTACCTATCGTGAGCGAAAGCCTTTGCGGCCCGTGTTTCTCACGAGCCGGCTGCTCGAGCCTCTGTACAACGTCGCGTGCGTGCTTCGCGCGTTCGCAATTATTCAGCAACGCTACCCTGACGCGACGCTGACGATCGCTGCCGATGGTTACCTGCGTAATGATCTGGAAACACTCGCGCGCGATCTCAAACTTCGCAATGCAAACTTCATCGGCTTCGTGCCCTTCGCGGAAATGCCGGCGCTTTACGACTCCGCCGACATCTACCTCTCAGCGACGAGCATCGACAACATGCCGAGCTCTCTGACTGAGAGCATGGCTTGCGGTCTTAATGTCGTGACCACAGACGGCGGCGGAGCGATACCTTACATAATGACCAATGAAGTAACGGGTCTCATCGTCGATCGCGACGATCACCAGGCGCTTGCGAACGCAGCCATCCGTCTTCTCAACGACAACGAGTTCGCGTTAAAGCTCGTTCGAAACGCACATGAGTCGAGCAGGAAGTTTACGTGGCCACATATTCGCAACGAGTGGCTCAACCTTTACAAGGAGCTTGCTAATCCTATGAATCCTGCGAATCTTGTAAATCCTGTCCAATTTGTTAGACAGGATTTACAGGATTAACCAGGATTATCACCAACTATGAAACAGGTTTTTCGCAAAGGACTGAAGCACATCGTCGTAGCCGACGCGCCCGAGCCGGTGGTGAAGCCGCATTACGTGCTCGTAAATCCGGTGTATTCGCTGATCAGCAGCGGTACTGAGAGCGCGAGCATTCATGAAGGAATCCTGAGAGAGGTTGCTGAGAACCCGTCGCAGTTGCGCAAAGTTTGGGACGGTGTGAAGTCGATGGGACCCATCGCGACGCTCTCCGAAGTGCGAGCCAAGTTTGAGGAGTACGCGGCGCTGGGCTACGCCGGTGCGGGCGTAGTTTTGGACCGGCATCCGTCTGTAAACGAAGTCAACGTCGGTGATCGCGTGGCTTACGGTGGAGAAGGAACCGGCCACGGTGAAACGATCCTCGCTTCGCGAAACCTGGTTGTAAGAGTACCTGACGAGGTTCCGTTTAAACATGCGTGTTTCACCACGCTGGGCAGCATTGCGCTGAACTCGATCAGGATCGCAGAAGTCGGTGTTGGCGATGTGGTTGCCGTTATCGGTTTGGGTTTAGTCGGACAGTTGGTCGCGCAGTTGGCTCGACTCCAGGGCGCGCGAGTCATCGCGATCGATTTGAAATCCGATCGGGTGGCGCTGGCACGAAAGCTCGGCGCCGATAATTGTCTCGACGGCAGTGCGTCGATCACAGACGAAGTGCGCGAGATTACAAACGGCCTCGGAGCTGATTGTGTGATCGTCGCAGCAGCGTCGAAGTCTTCGGCGCCGTGCCGGATGGCGCTGGACATTTGCAGAGATCGCGGAACGATCGTGATTGTCGGTGCGGTAGAGCTCGAGTTCCCCTGGAATGAGATGTACCTGAAAGAGATTCGTCTCTTGATGTCGCGCGCGTATGGTCCAGGAAGCTACGACGCTGAATACGAAGAGCGTGGACGCGATTACCCGATCGCTTATGTGCGCTGGACTGAAAAGCGGAATATGGAGGAGTTTCTGCGGCTGGTTGCAACGGGCCGCGTGGATCTCGAGCCGCTGATCACGCACGAGTTCAATCTTGAAGATGCGCCGCAGGCGTACCAGGTCGTAAAAGATTCCTCGGCAAACAGCTTGGGAGTGCTGCTGCGTTATCCGAGATCAGTATCGCCTAACGGATCTGAAAGCTTCACACCACAACACCGGATCGAACTGCCGAGGCGCGTTGCAAAATCGGATATGAAAGTTGCTCTGCTCGGTGCAGGCAACCTGGCGCGATGGGCACATTTGCCGAGTTTGTCGAAGATTCCGAATGTCGCGCTACATGCTGTCTGTTCTACCAGCGGTGCTCGAGGAAACACCTATGCACGTCGATTCGGCGCGTCGTACTTCTGCTCGGATTACCAGCAGATCCTCGACGATCCGGAAGTCGATGTGGTGATGGTGCTCAGTCGAAATCAACACCATTTCTCGCAGGCGTATGAAGCGCTGATGGCTGGTAAGCATGTGTTTGTTGAAAAGCCGATGGCGTTGACTGAAGAGGAGTGTCGGAAACTCTATAACGCGGTCGTGGTTTCCGGAAGCCAGCTCACAGTGGGATTCAACCGGCGCTTCGCACCGTTTTATCGAGAGTTGAAACGAGCCGTAAGCGGACGAACTGGACCAGCGGTAATCAATTGCCGCATGAGTTCGCCGGGTATCTCGGGCTCATATTGGATGGCGGATCCTTCGATTGGCGGGGCGATTCTCGGCGAGGCTGTTCACTTTATCGATCTGATGTACTGGCTGTTGGAATCGGAACCAACAGACGTGTCGGCATACTCGCTGCCAACGGGTAAAACCGATCCGGTTGGAGAGAACAACCTGGTGGCGACTTTTCGATTCGCGGATGGATCGATTGGAAGTCTGAACTACTCGACGATTGGTTCGAAGAAGGCTCAGAGCGAACGGGTTGAGGTGTTTGCGAAGGGCCTGAGCACGATGGTCCAGGATTTCAAACGGTTCGAGGCGATCTCAAATTCGAAGCGCAGCAGATCGACTCTCTGGGCTTACAAAGGTTACGAGGATCAATTGCGTTCGTTCTTTAGCAGGATTGCGAAGGGGCGGTCGCCGGAGATTACGGTTCGCGACGGTGCGCGAGCGACGTTGGTCTGCGTGGAAATGCTGAGATCAGCCCAGACACTAACTTCACGCGAGATTAACCTCGAAGGACTTTTAACTGGAGACGAGTCAGGATTCGCACTTGGATACTGACCGTATCCGACAGGATTTGAAGAGATGAGTGGAGCTGAGATTTCACGATCAGATCTCAATCGTCCAGAGAAGCCGATCCGGCTTTTGCTGGTTGCTCCAGCTTTGACCATCCTGGGCGGGCAGGCGGTGCAAGCGAATTATCTGCTCGAGCACCTGAGTCGAGAGCGTGAGTTTGAAGTGTCGTTCGTGCCGCACAATCCGCGGCTGCCTGGTCCGTTCCGACTGTTGCAGTCGATCAAGTATGTGCGAACGATCGTGACGTCCCTTGTCTACTGCATAAATCTTCTGATTCAAGTACCTAAACACGACATCGTCCAGACGCTTTCTGCGTCTTACTGGTCGTTCTTACTCGGCCCGACGCCGGCGATATTGATTGCGCGGTTCTTCGGTAAAAAGTCCATCGTGAACTATCGCAGCGGTCAGGCGGAAGATCACCTGCGCAATTGGCCGCGCACGGCGGTGCCGATCATGAAATTAGCGGACGGCATAATCGTGCCGTCGCAATACCTCGTTGATGTATTCCGCAAGTTCGGTTTGCATGCATTTGCGATCGCAAACGTGATCGACAACACGCGGTTCAAGTATCGAGAGCGCGAACCGTTGCAGCCGATCTTTTTGTCGAATCGCAACATGTATGCGCTTTACAACGTGGCGTGCATTTTGAGGGCGTTCGCGAAAATTCAACAGACGTTTCCGGAAGCGAAGTTGATCCTGGCCGGCGATGGACCACAGCGACCCGCGCTCGAATCTCTTGCGCGTGAGCTGAAGCTTCAGAACATCGAGTTTCGAGGACGCGTGTCGCCGAGCAAAATGCATGAGCTCTACAACGAGTCACATATTTTTCTGAATAGTCCGAACATCGACAACATGCCGGGTTCGATACTGGAGTCGTTTTTCTCCGGCGTGCCGGTGGTGTCGACGAGTGCCGGTGGGATTCGTTGCATCGTTACACATGAGCGAACGGGCCTGCTGGTTCCGAGAAACGATCATGAGGCGATGGCTGCGTGCGCCATCCGCCTGCTGGAATCGCCGGAGCTTGCGACGTCTATCGTGCGCAACGCCTACGAGGAGTGTTCGGCGTACACATGGCCCGCCGTGCGTGAATCCTGGCTCGCGGCATACGTACGCCTCGCCGGGCGGGATGGCACTGCGCTGGGTGCAGGGCAGTGGACTCAAAGTAACGCCGAAGGCGTTGGCTAATTTCAGCCCCTGGCCTCAAAAGTCAGGAGTTGAACTTGGATAAATGTCAGTACCACCTGCGGTAGCGGGTGGGTCGACGACGAGCATGCGATAGTACTATGGATTTTGAATTCTGATGGTTGACCCACCCGCTACCGCAGGTGGTACTGACATTTATCCAACAAGGATTTCTGACTTTTGAGGCAAAGCCTCCCCAGGGTTGTCGCTTCGCTCCAACCCTGAAATTAGCCAATACCTTCGGCGAAATTAGCGACGATGATTGTTTCACCGAACACAGAAAAGACGCCGGCGGTCACGATCGTGATACCTGCGTACAATGCTTCGCGCTACATCGCGCAGGCGTTGGACTCGGTGAAAGCACAGACCTTCACCGACTACGAGGTGATCGTCGTAAATGACGGCTCTGACGATCGCGAGCAACTGGAACGCATACTCGACGCTCATCCGCTCCCGCTCATTTATCTATCTCAGGAAAACAGAGGTGTCAGCGCAGCCAGAAACGCCGCGATCAAGATCGCACGCGGAGAGTTCTACGCGCAGCTCGATTCCGACGACCAATGGACCCCGGAATATCTCGAGGTCCAAATCGGAATTTTAAAAGACAATCCCGACGTCGCTCTCGTTTATCCAAACGCGACGATCATCGCAGATGCGTTAACCGATGAAATGGAGTTTATGCAAAAGTCTCCATCGGAAGGCGAGGTGACTTTCGAGGCGCTCGTCGAACAGAAGTGCATCGTCATGACATCCGTGACCGCGCGAATGAAAGCTATCAAAGACGCAGGCGCGTTTGACGAGAACCTTCGCAGTTGCGAAGACTTCGATCTCTGGCTACGAATCGTAAAAAACGGCGGCCGCATCGTATACCACCGGCGCCGGTTAGTGCTCTACCGTCGACACGAAGGAAGCCTTTCGTCGGATCGCGTTTGGATGACACGGCATCTGCTCGCGGTGTTTGAAAAGAGCGCGAACACTTTCAATCTGACCCCGGCGGAAACTGAAACACTCAACAAACAACTAACCTCGACCCGCGCGATGCTTCGCCTCTTCGAGGGTAAGCGCGCTCTAACTACTGGCGGCGCCAGCACCGCGCTTGTTCATTTTCAAGAAGCGAATGAACACCTGCGCAGCCCCAAGCTCTCTCTGGTTATCGTTCTGCTGCGACATGTGCCTCGTTTGGTAATCTGGGTCTTCACGGGGCGTGAGCGTTTCCTGGCAAGACACCCCAGCCACCAACTAGCCGGGATCGATCAGCCTCGAGAAACATCATGCGACTCGATGTAATTCTTCCTACTTACAACCGCCAGGATCTTCTTCCATTAAGCTTGAACAGTTTGTTTGCCGCTGAGATCCCGGCGGGACTCGAAATGTCGGTCACCGTGGTCGACAACAATTCAACCGACGGCACGCGACAGGTGGTCGAGTCTTTCAAAGAAAAATTCGGCGACAGAATTCAGTATTGCTTTGAACGGCAACAAGGTAGATCCCACGCGCTCAACGCGGGCATAAACGCAACGAGCGGCGATCTCGTCGGAATCATCGACGACGACGAGGAGGTCGATCGAAACTGGATCAACGCTGCGTTCGAAGCGTTCAGCACGAAAGATCTCGACTTCATCGGTGGTCCATACATCCCACACTGGAGCGTCACACCGCCCGACTGGCTTCCGCGTGAGTACGGCGGTGTCGTCGGGTGGGTCGACGGGGGTGACAAAGAAGTTCCTTTCGATCGTAACTATCCGGGGATCCTGATGGGCGGCAACGTAGTTCTAAAAAGGTCGATACTGGAGAAGGTTGGACTGTACACGACGTGGCTCGGTCGTACGGATAAAGGATTGTTGACCGGCGAGGACGAGGAACTTTACGGACGTCTTCTCGCAAGCGGCGCGAAAGGCATGTATCTGCCGCAAATGATGATCTACCATCACATACCTCCTGAAAGAATGACGAAGAGTTACTTTCGTCGCTGGTGTTTCTGGCGCGGCGTATCTCTGGGATTGTTGGACCGCACGAGGAGATTGCCGGTCCCTTATCTTTTCGGAATTCCGAGGTGGCATTACCGAAAAGCTGTGCAAGGCATGGTTTCGACTATGAGACATCTCGTGGTTAAGCCGCAACATCCAGCGAGAGCATTTGCGGCTGAACTCGGCATATGGGATTGGCTCGGTCTTGTATACGGGCGTCATTTTCGTAAATCAAATGAGCTCGCCACTGGAAAATGATCTCTGCGGCCCTCTGCGTATCTCTGCGTGCTCTGCGGTGAAGCAGCTCTTAATCGCAGAGACTGCAGAGATACGCAGAGGGCCGCAGAGAAACATCTGAACCTGTTGCAACTTTGATGTCTATCGAACCCGAAGTCTCCGTCGTAATTCCTACCTACAACCGGTCGGCGCTTTTGCGCAGCACCGTGGAGAGTGTGCTCGATCAGAATACGCACACTACATTCGAAGTCATCGTGATCGACAACAACTCGGGTGACGACACGAAGGACGTAGTTGATTCGTTGATGGAGAAGCATCCCGGAAAGATGCGCTACGTCGTCGAACGCAAACAAGGAAACGCGCACGCACGGAATAGAGGGATCGAAGAAGCGACAGCGGCCATCATCGCCTTTGTCGACGATGATGTAACTGTCGACAAGAACTGGTTGACGTCGCTCAAAACAATCCTCGACTCACGCAACGATCTGTCATTCGTTGGCGGGAAAGTTCTACCGCAGTGGAATGGACCACCGCCTACATGGCTGACTTCGGACCATTGGGCACCACTGGCTTTACTTGATTACGGCGCTAATGAATTACCGATCAGTGGCAAGAGTCCGCGAGGTTTACTAACCGCCAACATCGCTTTTCGACGGAGTGTCTTCAAAGAGATCGGCATGTTTCTGCCGGACCTGCAACGAGTGAAGAACATGATCGGGTCGATGGAGGACCACGAGTTCCTTTTGCGTGTGTGTCGCAGTGGCAAGCAGGGGATCTACACGCCCAACATGATCGCAATCACTCACATCGACACAGAGCGACTAACAAAGGCCTATCATCGACGCTGGCACACCGGACACGGCCATTTTTATGCTGTTCTTGCCGATCCGGATTGGGAACGATCAAAGTTCCGCCTCGCGGGCGTGCCCGCACATCTTCTCAAAGAAACTGCAACAAATGCCCTCATGTGGTTGTCGAAAATGCTAACGGGAAACACGGACGCGGCGTTTGTAAATGAATGTCGCTTGAGGTTCTTTTCCGGTTTTTTTCGCCAGCGAAGACGACATCCTCCATCATCTACAAACCCAGCCTAATCTTGCAGTTACATTGTAATTTATTTCACATCGTGAAAGATTATTTACATACGTGTTTCTACGTGGTAGCTTGATTCTCGTCTGTTCGTGCGGCGTGGACCACGCCAAATCTTCGAACATAACGAAAGGCGCTTTCGCTCGGTAGTTTCGATCGAAGCACTGACAATACTTACAACCCCAAGGCACGCAGATCCCGTCGGGGTTGTATTCAAAGAAACAAAAAACTGAATTATTGCTTCACCTCGCTACCCCTGGTGATGTGACAGCAAAAGTGTGCTTAATGAGAGTAAGACTAGTTCCCCTGTGGATCATTTGTGTAATTTTTCTTTTCACAGGTTCCGCTTCAGCAAACATCAGGCTCAGAGTTCTTAGTTGGAACACAGCATTCGGGCAAGGGACTGATGGAGTTAAGAATTACGATCGGACAGCGACATACCTCGCAAGAATGAATCCCGATCTCATTGCGCTTTGCGAAGTACCACCCGATCAAATTCCCACGCTGATAAGTTCGTTGAGTCAGAAGACAGGCCGTACCTGGTATTCACACTTTGTTCCGAAGGCTCCCGGTATCCAGGAAGGCAACCTGATTCTTTCGACTTATAGCTTCAGTTCGGTCCAATCGCGCTACCTGAGCTATGAACGGTCCATCGCGCAAGCCACGATTAATGTCGGCGGCAGAGATATAAATTTCTTTGCCACGCATCTCGATCACCAATCATCGACGTTTCGGTCGATCGAGGCAGATGAGCTCATCGGTTGGGTGTCGGGCTTTGGTGCTCCACGCATCGTCGCCGGTGATATGAACGCCGGAAACGATACGCCGGAGATTCTTAAGCTGTTGAGTGTGTTTCGCGACAGTTGGATCGACGTCGTAGGCGCCGGATCAGCTTTCGCGTATCCAGACAACCCTGTCTGGGCCAATACGCGAACGCGACGTTGGCGTATTGATTACATTTTCTATTCGGCGGATACGTCGAATTTTGCGGCGGTGAGAGGCGAGATCCCGGATATTCGAGATCTCAGTAATACAAATGTCACGATCGCCCTCGGCACTAGCGATGACAAGGGCGTCCGTCCATCGGATCACAATCTAGTGATCACAGATTTTGACGTTGCGACGTCCAGTTCGCCCACGCCGACACCAACGCCGATACCAACTCCGACGCCTACTCCAACACCCACTCCGACGCCAACCCCGACCCCAACGCCAACACCGGCACCAGGTATTCCGCCGCTACTTCTGAGGCAACTCAATTCAGATCGAGCGATCGCTTTGCATTCGACGCTCTTTCTTCCCGAGCCTTTTGCGCTGAGGTCGCCAATTAATCTGGGCTCGGACCAACGCACGAGGATCTTGCTTTTTGCGTTGAACCTTCAGCTTCAGGCAGGTGAGACGTTGTCGTCGATCACCATCCAAGCGACCGACGCACGCGGCTTTACTTATCGACTGCCCGTGGAGGAATTGAACGGAGTTGGAGGCCTGAGTTGGATATCGGAAATGGTGGTGCGTTTGCCGGACGACCAAACAATCTCCGGTGATCTGTCGATCACGATTACGTTTCGCGGCGCAATGAGCAATTCGGCTCGCGTGTCGATTAAGCGTGAATGATTTTGGGCCAAGAACGCGCGTAGTATTTCATTTATGTTGCGAACTGGTTACGAACTTTCTGAATTTTTGACAGTATTTTGTGCGCGTGCTATCTTGCGACAGTCTGAAACGTGTGGGCCAGGACCGGAAAGAGGGAGTAATGCCGGACCTAACGACCTACACTCGACGGCAGCCCCGGTTAGAACAAAGTTCCATCCGTTCTAATTTCCAGATCTCGGGCAGAGAGATCGACAACACTAAAACTTAAGCATTTTTCACTGCACACGCAGCACCCTGCAGCGTTGTGTGTTGACTCATTTTGGGTTGTATCCCTGTGTTTACTGGTCAGTCGGAACGCCGGGAAGCGATTCGCGACGGCCTTAGCTTGTTCCAAAGGAGAATAACAAGTGATTGCTAGACGGTTTACCCTATTTGGCTTACTCTTCCCGGCACTCATATTGATTCTTTCCGTACGAAATTCATCAGCTCAGGAAATCGTTCTTTACGCTTCGCAAGCGCCTGTAAAGGCAGGAAGCTGGTCCGCCGTCGCGGACCCGACAGCCGCAGGCGGTGCACGGTTAGCCAATCCCGATGCAGGAGCAGGCAAACTAGTCAGCGCGCTAGCGAATCCCTCGAGCTATGCGGAACTGACATTTTCCGCAGTGGCCGGCATACCCTACCGCATTTGGGTTCGCGGGAAGGCGGAAAACGATTCGGCGTACAACGATTCGATCTTTGTGCAGTTCTCTGGAAGCCTGAACATTGCAGGCAGCGCTGACTACCGAATTGGCACTACCGCGGCTACGGAGATCAATCTTGAGGACTGCAAGGGCTGCGGAATTCAAGGTTGGGGTTGGCAGGATAACGGCTGGGGCATTGGTATTCTTGGCCCAACGATATTCTTTCAGTCCACGGGGACCCAGACCCTCCGCATTCAAACGCGCGAAGATGGGTTCTCGGTCGATCAGATCGTCTTGTCACCTTCAACTTACCTTTACAATTCGCCGGGTGCTTTGAAGAACGATGGTCTGATCTTGCCGCAATCGAGCGTTCCCGCACCGGCACCGAGCGGTGAGTCTCCGAACAACACGCGGATTCCACCAGGTACTCAGATTGTCGATAGCACGGGCGCTGTCTGGACTCGTGCGTCCAGCGGCGCAATCTTGCGCAACGGTTTAGGCACAGGCGGCGCCGGTTCTCAAGTTCTTTACTGCAATCGCATCGTGTATGTGTTTGGCACCGATTCACAATGGTACCGTTGGACCGGAAGTGGCTGGGTAGCCGTAGGAACTATTGATCCTTGTGGCGGCGCAACCTCGACGCCGGGCGCGGAGTCTCCGAATAACACGCGCGTTCCACCAGGCACTCAGATTGTCGATAGCAACGGTGCAGTCTGGACTCTCTCTAACGGAGCGATCTTGCGCAACGGCGCAAGCACAGCCGGCGCCGGTTCTCAAATTCTTTACTGCAATCGCATCGTGTATGTGTTTGGCACCGATTCACAATGGTACCGTTGGACCGGAAGTGGGTGGGTAGCCATAGGAACAATTGATCCTTGTTCCGGCACGACGTCGAACGCTGAATCTCCGAGTAACACCCGCGTTCCACCAGGCACTCAGATCGTCGATAGCAATGGTGCTGTCTGGACTCTCGTTAACGGAGCAATCTTGCGCAACGGTGCAAGCACAGCCGGCGCCGGTTCTCAAATTCTTTACTGCAATCGCATCGTGTATGCGTTTGGCACCGACTCACAATGGTACCGTTGGACCGGCAGTGGCTGGGTAGCCGTAGGAACAGTTGATCCTTGTTCCGGCTCGTCGCCCACACCGACACCGACACCTACACCAACGCCGGCGCCTACCCCTGCACCAACAACGGGAACGCTGCGGGTATTGAGTTGGAATGTCGCTTTCGGCAAGGGAACAGATAACGTTCAGAATTGGGATCGACAGGCCGCCTGGATTGCTCAATTCAATCCTGATCTGGTGGGCCTGT
>JBIOUJ010000200.1:0-19293 GCA_044867025.1 Pyrinomonadaceae bacterium
TCTGCTGGATCTTCGACGAGAGCGCATCGAGTACTTGATAGAGCGGGGTTTCCACGACGCAGTCACTCACGACTGCAATACCAGCCACTGCGTTCTGGTGGACGAAAGTTATGGTGACGATGATGACGTAACAGAGAACGAGAGCAAGAAAGAAACGACGGGTGATGGAGAAGCAACGACAAGTGAGTACGACGAATAAGCCGATGACAAAGGACAGGAGCTGACATGCGGACCGAGCAACACGACGTGCTGATTATTGGTGCGGGCCTCGCCGGACTGGCCCTCGCGCGCCAACTTCTTCTCAACACGAATAAGCGAATCCTCCTGATTGATCGGCGCACTGAATTTCCGCCCGCCAAGCAAAAAGTCGGCGAAGCAACGGTACAACTCTCGGCTTACTACTACGCGAGAGTGCTCGATCTCGAAGAACATCTCATGCAAGAGCACTACCTGAAATACAACCTGCGCTTTTATTGGAAGACGCCGGGACAGGCGAACGACTGTTATGAGCACTATAGCCAGTCGTACATTCGCAAGCTTTCGAACATCAACACATACCAGCTCGATCGCAACAAGTTTGAAGGAGAGATGCTGCGCGTCAATCTGGAAAACCCAAACTTCGAATTTTGCCCGGGCTGTACTGACCTCGACGTGACGCTCGACCAAACGGGCGGACCGCACTCGTTCTCTTTCAAAACGGCCGAGCGCGATGTGCGGGGCACGGCGCGTTGGGTTATCGACACATCGGGGCGCGGACGGTTTCTTGCCCGTCGTTTGGGACTTGCACGCGAGGGCGCGATCCGGCACGGCGCACACTTCTTCTGGGTCGAGGGCCTGGTCGATATAGAGAAATTAACCAGCCTCTCGCCGCAGCAGATCCGCACTCGACCTGATCGTACTGCGCTGGGCCACACGCCCGCCTGGCAGGCGACAAACCATTTCTGTGCGGAGGGCCTCTGGTTTTGGACCATCCCGCTCCACGGCAAAACCAGCCTCGGTCTCGTTTACGACAACCGGCTCATACCCCGCGAACGTATTGATACCCTTGAAAAGTTGATTGCGTGGGTGTGCGAAGAGTTTCCACTCTTCGCGCGCGATCTGCCTTACCGGCAGGTGGTCCATCACACAGCCCTGAAAGATTTCGCGCACGACTGCGTGCAGACGATCAGTCCGGCACGTTGGGCCATCGCCGGTGAAGCAGGCCGGTTTACTGATCCACTTTACAGTCCCGGCGGCGATCTTATTTCTCTCTACAACACCTTTATCACCGATGCGGTTCAGATCGAAGACGATGAGGAGCTAGCTGACAAGTGCCGTCTCTACGAGCAAATGATGGAAGCCGTCTATCAGGCTTACGTGCCGAGTTACGCGATCAGCTATGACGCCCTCGGAGACCAGGAAGCGTTCACGTTGAAGTATTCGTGGGAACTGGCGATTTACTTTTCTTACTACGTCTTTCCTTTCATTAACGATCTGTTCACTGACCGGCGTTTCTTAACCATTTTCATCAATCGCTTCTCTCAGCTCGGTCGCATTAATAGGAGCCTCCAGTCCTTTATTAGTGATTTCTTCCAGTGGAAGAAGACAAGACGCACGCCGCCGCCGGAGGTTATCCACTTCGACTTTACCGACATTAAGCCCCTTGCCGACGCCGAGAAGACCTTTTACCGCGTGGGCGTCTCGATCGAAGAATCGCGACAGGTTCTCGACGAGCAGCTCTCCAATTTGAGAGAGATGGCGCGCTTCATGGCGGCGCAAATCTGTGCATCGGTGCTCGGCGATGTGCGCGTGTTAACGAACCGCCGGTTCATAGAGGCCCTGGATATCAACCGCCTTCGCTTCGATCCTGAAGAGATACGCGAGAGTTACCTGAGGTGTCAGAGTTTGCCGGAAACATACCCGTGGTCTCTCGACCCGCACGTTCTCCGGCGAATCATTGAGCACCAGAGCGCAGTGGATGACGAGGTTGAGATGTTAGCAGAGGTATAAGGCCGGATATGGAAGATTACGCTCCTTCAATTGAACGCGCTTTCTCGTTCACGCCGAGCGAACACTCTTATGTCGTAGAGGACATTAAAGGTGAAATTCCCGAGTTTGTTCGCGGCACATATTTCCTGAATGGCCCGGCGCGCTTCTCGCGCGGGAGTTTCCACTACAACCATTGGCTCGATGGCGATGGAATGGTTTGCGCGTTGCATTTCGAACGCGACCGAGTTGAATTTGTCAGCCGCTTCGTTCAGAGCGAAAAGTATGCTGCGGAGCAGGAAGCCCGACGTCCCCTCTTTCGCACCTTTGGTACTGCATTCGAAGCTGACCGGCTCAAGCGTGGGGTGATGCTTGAATCGCCTATCAACGTAAGCGTCTATCCTTATGCTGGAACATTATTGGCTTTCGGTGAACAGGGACTGCCGATTGAACTCGATCCCGTTACGCTCGAGACGCGCGGGGAATTCAACTTCAACGGCGCTCTCAACGATGTCAGTCCATTCGCCGCGCACCCGAAGCGCGATCCAGTGACCGGAGAGATGTTTAACTTTGGTGTCGCGTTCGCAGGGAGTCAGCCTTACCTGAATTTTTATCGTTTCGATAGTCGTGGCAATCTGATCTTTCGCAAGCGTCTCCCCCTTCAGCATCCGTCATCGGTACACGATTTCGGCCTCAGTAGACGTTTCGCCATTTTTTATCTCAGCCCTTACGTTCTTGAAATGCAAGCATTTGTCAGCGGACGGAGAACGCTGATGGATTCGTTACGCTGGGAGCCGGCACGTGGTAGCCGTCTCTGTATTGTGTCACGCGAGAACGGCACAGAGGTGGCGACCATTCCCATCGGCAAACGTTACTGCTTACACCTCGTCAACTGTTTTGAACAGGATAACCGGCTCGCAGTTGACGTCCTTGAAATGGACCATCCGATCTATGACCAATATCAAGTTGTGCCAGACCTGTTCACGGATGTTTGCGAGATCGAGCCGGTGCGGTTCGTCATTGACGTGGAAAGCAAGGAGCTAATTAAAACCGCTGCGATTGATTACCAGAGCGCTCCGGACTTTCCTTCAATATCTACACGACAACTCGCCGGACCATACCGTGACTTCTGGATGCTGGGCATATCGGCTACTGGACGGCGAGGGCGCAAGTTCTTCGATCAACTCGTACATGCCGACTGGATGTGCGCGAAGGTGGGCGACGTCTATCAGACTTCGCCACTGAACTATTTGTGCGGGGAGCCGATATTCATCGGCGATCCACGTAACGAGAAAGCTGGAGTGGTTATCTGCCAGATCTTTGACGCCGGCCGTGTGTGCAGTTCGTTTGCGATTTTTGACGCTTTCAAAGTGGCTAGAGGGCCGATTGCCCTGATTGGATTGAAGGAGCCAATTCATCTTGGTTTCCATGCTTCCTTCAATCCCTCATTTTCGACATTACAGCAAGTGAGTCAGCGGCAAAACTGAGCGCTGTGCCTCACTAGAGGAGAAAACCCATGAGCGCAAATCCACCAGCCGGCGGTAGCCAAACACAGACTGGACCGCCATTGTTCACGCAACTCGACGTGGTCACGACATTTGCTCCTCCAGGACAACTCGGCGTCAGGGTCGGGACAGTGGCAGGTCAAATCAACGGCACGATCACGATCAACTCCACTTTCGACCCAACAGTTCAGCCGCCCAACTTTAAAGCAAATGGACAGGCTTTGATCGTGGATACGAACGGAGACCAGATCCTTCTCGATGTGGCCTTCAGCGGGACGTTCATCCAGCCGCTGACAGTCCCACCGCCTGGCGCGCCGCCGGATATTGTGAAAGTCGGAGGATCTTTCACAGCGGTTTACACGGCCACTTCAGGAACCGGCAAATATTCATCAATTACAGGGCAGAAATTCAACGGCATTGGGGTAGCAGTGCTTCCGGCTGCGAATCCGGCGACTGGAGCGGCTTTTAGCCAGTTCACTGGGTCGCTTAAAGGTCCATAGGGGCCGCAACCGAGTTAAGACAGTTTTGAAGAATTTCGAGCGGCTCAAGGGATTTGGAAGATGGTGGGCAACGCAAGTTCCAGGGTTAAGGGATAGCAGACCTGAGTTCCGTCCAGCAGCTCCTGATCCCATGATCCGCGTCGTTGTGAGGCAGAAAGATTATGCGTGATTTTATTAAGTCGAGTCTCCGGTTTTCGTGGGCCATGTCTTTATTTGGTGTCCAGCAGTTTGAAAACATGATTGAGGATGCAACCCGGCAGAACAACAAGACAAGTACGGCCCTCGATTCGATTACCGAGGCAACTGAAGATCAACTGGGCGGCTTTGTGGGAGATGCTTTCAGAACCGGCGACCGTCTACAAAGCGGCATGGTTGACATGATGTTCGGCAGCTTCCCAGGTGGAACCCAACCTCAATCACCTGTATCTGCGAATCCTCCATCAACATCACCTTCACCGCCGCCGGCAAGCCCATTGGGCCGGCAGCCGAGTCAGTCACCTCCGGCGAGTCCGATCAATTCCAACACTAAGTCCTACCCGGTCCAATCGGGAAGGTTGAATACGTCTTGCTTCATCGTCCTTGGCGAAGGCCTGGCCGCCGGCATGGGTGACTTCACGCTTGCTGAGGAGACCCAGGCAAACAGCTTCCCATCGCAGATGGCCCAGCAAATGCAGACCGATTTTCCGCAACCGCTGTTTCAGGCTCCAGGCATTTGCAATCCGGTGGGCTTCGCAGAGTTGCCCGTCCTCGTGTCAACGCCGATGCAAACGACTGTCCTGGATCGCCTGCCTCCTAAGCCGGTGAACAATCTCTCAGTGCCGGGTTTCAAGCTGTGCGACGCGCTCCATTTGCGACCTGCACAACCGCTGGTCCAACGCCATGACGCAAAGCAAACAGCGGCCAACCTGATCCTGGGTATGATCCCAATCGCGTATGGGGAAGCTGGACAACTTCAGACACAACTTGAATGCGCGGTAAAACGACATCCCACATTCACGATAGTAGAGCTTGGCTACCACGAGGCTCTTGAAGCTGCTGTCAAGGCGAATACCAGTTTGCTGCCCAACGCCGAATCATTTCGCGCGGACTACACTCAGCTCCTCAGCTCTTTGAAACGAGCTTGCGCCGAGGTGTTGGCGCTTACTATCCCCGATCCCTTCGATACAGCATATTTCGCGCCCATCAATGTTGCGTCGAAGATCTTGAGAGTGGAGCCCGCCATTCTGCTGAACGCTTACAAACTGAATCCAGACGATTTCATTAGCACGAAGGGATTGATTGAGATCGGGTTCCAGCTTTTCGGCCGAAGCGTTGGTCCGCTGCCGGAAGGTTGTGTGATCGGGGCCGAAGTTTCGAGTCAGATTTGCCGGCGTGTCGATGAGCTCAACAATGTCATTACGTCTGTCGCTGAGAAGCACGGAGCGGTCACTTATGACCTTCATGACCTGTTCCGAAGAGTTAAGTCTTTAGGCGTGGCGATCGGAGCGAGAAGACTGACCGGTGAATATCTCGGAGGCTTTTACTCGCTCAATGGTTACTATCCCGGGGCAACCGGACATGCCATCGTCGCGAACGAACTACTTCATTATCTAAACACCATCTACGCATCCGATTTCTGTCAGATCGATCTGCAAACAGTGATGCAGAACGATCCGGTTGCGTCATATCGCCAGGCTGAAGGGCCGCCATGGACCGCAAGCCAGTTGGCCCAACCGGCGCTTCAGGTGCAACAAGTTGCAGACCCGGCGCGGACAATGGCATCGGTTGAGACACGCAAGCCGCAAGTAGCGCAGAAGCAAGCTGTTTCTGGCTGGAAGCCGCTTCCTCAACCGCAGGATGCATCTACTAAACCGTTGCAACTGCCGCCAGGTCTGGAACAGGTGCTGCCATTAAGTAAAGCCGCCAGTTATTTTGGCGACTCCATACGCGCCGTGAACTGTCAAGATCCGAATGAGGCTCGCTTTGGTAGTTGCCGCGGACCGCTATTCGGTGGATTTGCGATGGTGGACAGCCACCTCAGCGGATCTGTTCGGATCAAATTCAGCCAACCCGTCAATCGCATCACGCACTTTGAGGTTACACATGGCGAAGGATTGGTCGGCGATGACGGGGTACTCTCGGCGCCACAATTTTTCAAACTCCCCGCTCTTCAAAACCGTGTGCAGGACATTCCCGGAATGGTTTCGTCCGGCGATCTGAATCTTGATACCGGAGAAGTTAGCAACCTTACCTACTACGTGAGCTTTGCCAATACGGCATTACTCGCGTTGACCAGGGTCAATCCTAATCTGCCCGCGCAGCCAATCGTATTTTCTTCCCTGCCGAGTACCGCAACCCGTTACGGTTCTGCATGGGCCATATTCGAACAACGTCCGGATGGTTTGTTGGACTACACTTTTTACGGTTCAGCGTTCTTGCCTCTGGGCAGTGATTTTGGCGGCCAGCCCGTTCAGTTTCCACTTCCGATCTGTAGTTCGACTTTACAGTTCGCCAGCGTTCCGGCGAAAGGTACAGCGCTCCATCCGCACCTTAGCCTCAGTACAAAAGAGCCCGAGGTTTCCGCTCAGGACGTCAGCGCGGATATTCCATTCAATACTATTCAGGAACTGACACTCTTCACGCATAACACTAGTTTCGGCGATGCCTTCACGTTGAACGCGTCAGAGATACTCGGCGGAAACACTACCGGCCGGTCGCATGTGCTCGGGAGAGCACTAATACAGTTTGGAGAACGAAGTGGTAATTCTGCGCCTGTCGCGGTTTCTTTTCTCAATGCGGGCGGAGTTATGGCGGCGATGGCTGACTCTCCGATTTCTCAGGCCTTCCCCGGGCGTCTTTATCCGGGACCTCACGGCTTCGACGAGTTTCTGAGATTCCCTCTGCGTACATTCTCTCTCGATGATCTGCAAATCCTTGATGATCCTTTCGACATCTCTGTTGGTGCGGTTGATTTGAGAACAGGAAGGTTCTTGAACCAACTGCTCCATCGCGGCTTCATCAGTCAGGATTTATTCTTCGCGCTGGTGCGAGTCGAACCGCGCACGCCCGGTAGCTCATTTTTCTTCCGTGGCCCCACAGCATTGGAGCGTGGCCAGAATGGACAGTTGATCTTTCGATTTCAGGGACAAGTTCACATCCCCTATCCCGAAGGTTTTCTGTTCCCGAACCCAAACCTCGCGACTGGTTTTGTAGTTGGTCCTGATTCAGCACTCGATCCCTTCCTTTGGGTCCATGCAATCCAGGATGTTGATACCAGGGTCGCATTTAAACAGGGAGGGGAGCGCAATGTCCTCGCTTCCACGGGCGAGCGATTTTCCTATAGCTACAAGATTCCATCCGATCCGGCATCGCGCTCGGCATCGTTCGAGTATGAGAATCACACGCAGCAAGGCAAGTTTCGGATGCACAGTCTGGCCTGGGTAGGGTTCGCTAATTCGAGCAATTCGGGCCGCTCGTCGGGAGACTTTGACACCGTGACCTTCACCGGCTTCGGCATTTGGAGCAAGGATGGCTCGCATACGGTGCAGCAGGTGACGGCGCAGTTTTCTACCTCATCACAAAGACCTTATGTCGGTATCCAAATAGACCTCGGCAACATTTCGAACGTGAATACGAAGCCGCCGAATATCGAAGACGCGCGACCATAGATATTGACGGTTATGAGGACGATGACGAGTACAGTTGTATCCAGGCTCAGTGACAGTCTCGCGGAGTTTCACGCGACGAGGGCTCGGACGTTGGCGATTGTCGAAGGGCTTACTCAAGCGGAGCTCGACTACACACCCGCGCCGAACCGCTGGTCCATCGGCGAGGTTTTGGACCACATGCTTTTGGGTGAGCGTTTGAACCGCGAGCAAATCGCGAAACTCATCCAGTTGAAGAGGGAAGGGCGAAGGCCAGAGCTGATTCTCACTTTTTCCGACCTTAACATCTCTGTCGTTGGTGTCCCACGCTTCTTCCTTCCGTTATTCGAAGCCCCGCTAACGGTCATCAACATGTTTGTCCCCGATAGTTTGCGAAATTACCTGACGCGCACGCGTCTGATCCCGTTTCGAAACCCCGATCCGGCAACCCCGCAGCGAGGACGATCAACCGCTGAGCTTCGCCGTGATCTCATCGCCTCATTGCAAGAGACGGAGGGACTTTTTCAAAACAACCCTGATCTTGATTATGACGAGATGGTTGTTCAGCACCCGTTGCTTGGTCGCTACAACGTGCCGGGTCTTTTGCGTTTCATGTCGGCACACGAGGAGCGCCACCAGTCGCAAATAACCAGCATTCAATCGGCCGCGGGATTTACCCGGCCAACTCGCTGCTGCGGAGCACGCTATGCGTAGGAACTTGCTGTTTTATGTCTCTGCGCTCTTGCTGTTTGGAACCGGCGTTTACTTCCTGCTGGGTTACGGCAGGCACCTGCAATCGATTAATCCAGAGACTGGATTCGTTGCCGTAAATTCACACGCGCAACCTCAACCCGACGGCTCATTTTTCAGCGCGCTCGCCGATAATCTGCAACATCCTCTCAGCATCCTGCTCTTACAGGTGATCGTTATCGTCGTTGTCGCGAGACTGGTCGGTTTGCTCTTTTTAAGAATGGGCCAGCCGGCTGTCGTTGGAGAAATGGCTGCCGGTATCATTCTTGGTCCCTCCTTACTCGGCGCTCTGTTTCCCACCGCGCAGGCGTTCTTGTTTCCCGCATCCTCGATGAGTTCTTTGAGAATGCTGAGTCAGCTCGGGGTGATCCTGTTCATGTTTATCGTAGGTCTCGACTTGAACTTGCAACACCTGCGTTTAAAAGCCCACGCGGCCGTGCTGGTTAGTCATGCCAGCATCATGGCGCCTTTCTTACTCGGAATCGGCTTGTCACTGCTGATCTACCCCTCGCTTGCTTCGCCTCACACTTCCTTCACCGCGTTTGCGTTGTTCATCGGAGTCGCGATGAGCATCACTGCTTTTCCCGTGCTTGCCCGCATTCTTGAAGAACGAGGGCTGAACAAAACACATCTCGGAAGCACCGCTATTGCCTGCGCGGCCGTAGATGACGTCACCGCGTGGTGCATTCTGGCTATAGTTGTGGCAATCGCAAAAGCAGGTGGCCTGATTGGATCGCTGACGACGATATTTCTAACTCTGGTTTTTATCAGCATGATGTTATTTCTACTCAAACCACGGGCTAACCGCCTGCTGGGAAAAAAGACTTCAAGCGGGATAACGAGTAAAGGAACAGTAGCAATTGTTCTCGTGGTCATATTCACATCGGCTTTATTCACCGAGGTGATCGGCATTCATGCGCTCTTCGGTGCGTTCCTCGCGGGCGTGGTGATGCCTGCGCATGCAGGTCTCCGCAACTTTCTGCGCGAACGGCTTGAACCATTCAGTTCCGGTTTTCTTCTGCCGCTATTTTTTGCCTTCACGGGCCTGCGCACTCAGATCGGCCTGCTCGACGATTGGCAGAGCTGGTTAATCTGCCTTGGCATTATTGGTGTGGCCATTGCGGGAAAACTAGGCGGGACCATGATGGCTGCCCGCTGGACCGGCATGAACTTGCAAGAGTCGTTTTCATTAGGCGCACTGATGAATACCCGTGGTTTGATTGAACTGATCGTGCTCAACCTTGGATATGACCTCGGAATTCTTCCACCGAAAATTTTTGGGATGATGGTCCTCATGGCGCTCACAACAACGTTCATGACAGGCCCACTCCTGGCACTGGTCGAATTCTGGAGCCAGACACGAGCGTTGATTACCAACGAACAACAGGTGGGCCAATTAAGCTATGAAGCAGAATTCCGGAGGAACCAATTCGCCGTGGAAGATCGGTGACCTGACGACTCAATTGCCGGCGCTCGATGCCGACTTGCAGGCAGACGTTTGCATTGTGGGTGGTGGAATTTCCGGCATGACGACGGCATACCTCCTTGCGCGGGAAGGCCGGTCGGTGGTTGTGCTCGACGATGGACCAATAGGTGGTGGCGAGACCGGCAGAACAACCGCGCACCTGTCAAATGCCTTTGATGATCGTTACTACGAAGCCGAACGTCTTTTCGGAGAACGCGGGTCTCGGCTGATTGCGGAGAGCCACACGGCAGCGATTGACAAGATCGAGGAGATCGTTCGCGATGAGCAGCTCGACTGCGACTTCGATCGTCTCGATGGTTATCTCTTCGTTCCCCCGGACGATTCAAGGGATATTCTCGATCGGGAGATCGCGGCTACGCGACGCGCGGGGCTTCAGGATGTCGAGTGGGTTGATCGTGCACCCATTAACGATTTTGACACCGGACCTTGTCTGCGATTTCCACGGCAAGGTCAGTTCCATCCACTCAAATACATCGAAGGTCTCGTGCGTGCGACGCTGCAGCGGAACGGATGCATTTATGGTCATACGCATGCAGACGAAATACGCGGCGGGCGACCGGCGTGTGTCACCACGTCCAACGGACACACCGTCACGGCCGCTGCTGTCGTGGTAGCTACGAATTCCGCAGTCAATGATTCCATTATTCTAAGCACGAGAGAAAGTAAGTACCGGTCTTATGTAATTGGCGCCTGTGTGCCGCGTGGTTCAGTCACCAAGGCACTCTTCTGGGACACTGCCGACCCGTATCACTACGTAAGAATTCAGTGCGGCGGTGATGAAGACATACTCATTGTAGGTGGCGAAGACGAGAGGGTGGGAGAACATGACGATGGCGATGAGAGATTCGCTGAACTCTACCGCTGGACGCGCAAGCGCTTTCCGATGATCGGAAGAATTGAATTCTGCTGGTCGGGCCACATCGTGGAGCCGACGGACACGGTCGCATTCATCGGCCGCATGCCGCTAGGTGAAGAAAACATTTATGTCGTGACCGGCGACTCCGGCCAGGGAATGACACACGGCACCATCGCTGGAATCCTCCTGACCGATCTCATTCAGGGACGGCAGAACGAGTGGACCGATCTCTACAACCCGTCACGACTCAGATCAATCTCCACCGTCGACTTTCTTAACGAAAGTCTCAACGTAACGGCGCATTACACGGACTGGCTTACTGGAGGCGAAGTCAGTTCCACCGAAGAGATTAAGCCGGATGAAGGTTGTATCGTGCGTCGCGGCCTAACAAAGTTAGCCGCCTACCGCGACGAGCAAGGCGTGCTTCACGAGCGGCAAGCCGTCTGCACGCACCTGGGATGTGTCGTCGCCTGGAACTCAACCGAGCAAAGCTGGGATTGTCCTTGTCACGGCTCTCGCTTTGACAAATTGGGCCACGTGATCAACGGCCCGGCGAATAGGAACCTGGTCCATTAGAAGGGAGTTTTTATGGACATCGTTATCGAACAGATTGCAAGCAGCGAAGACCTCGCTGCGATGTTGGAAGTATGGAAACAAGTATTCGAGTACGAGATGGGGATCACGCTGGCTTCAGATGCAGCGACAAGCGCACATACCGTTTCACACCTGCTGGCTCGATTGGGCCCGAGTGGTCCAGCGGTCGGTACGCTCGGCGTGTTCGATACGAGTAATGAGCATCAGCTACATGAAAGCCTGGGTCTCGAATTCGATCGACAATCACGGGTGGCGCGGTTCATGCACCTCGCCGTGCTAAAACCGTATCGCGGAATGAACATCCCGTTGATGATGATGCTTGAGGCCCATCGTAGCGTAATTGTTCCTCGTCAATTCGATTACACCTGGTTGCTTTTCGATGTTGAGAAAGCAGCCCGCTCATTCCTGTCACGACAACTCGGCTTTAAACCATTACGACAGACCTTTGTCTCTGAGTACGGTTGCAGGTGCCCGCTGGTGAGAGAAGAGCATACGCCGGAGGCGGAGTTGTTCATTCAGCAGGCAGAGCGATATCTGAAACGACGGGAGAGTGTTTACGCGTTAACGGGCGTGTCTCCCGCCGCGGCCGCTCTCAGTCTCATGAGTTGAAGTGCATTTGATTCAACTCCCACGGCGTCGGTCAACGCCCAAGGCGTTGGCTAATTCCAGCCCAGGGTTGGAGCGCAGTTGTTCATTATCATGACATCCTTTACACATCGTTATCATGACAGCGGGCCTTTCATTCTCCCCACGCTTTAGCTTGGGGGACACCGTTCCAGAATCGGGAAAACCATTTAAATGGTTTTCAAGAGTAGGAGACAACGAGGACCCCAAGCTAAAGCTTGGGGAGAATGAGAAAGGCCGCTTACAAACCGGCTCGGGAAAAAACAAACTGTAAAGGATGTCATGATAATGAACAGCGCAGCGAGAACCCTGGGTCAAGAGACCCAATAAGAACCAAACGCTGAAAGCGTTACGCCTGTGCGAGGCTAAACCTTTCAGGGTTGAAAGCAAGGATTGTTGCCGTATTCCCAGGGTTGTCGCTTTCGCTCCAACCCTGGGGCTTTAATTAGCGAACGCCTTCGGCGTTACAGCACAACGAAATTGAGGCTAAAGAAATGATTAGAACCAAAGTGATCCTTCTGCTCTTACTTTTTCTGGCTGTCGCAATGGGCCATGAGGGAGAGCGATTGCCGAGCGGCGGCTGGACGGTTGGCTTTCATTTATATCAGGCGGAAGGGTTTGATTCGATGCCCGTGCGCGTCATTGGCGTCAAGTCGGAAGGAGATAAAGGACTCACTGGCGTTGAATTGCGAAATCGATCTTCGAAGCCAGTGAGCACAATTCGGATCGGTTGGTATGTGTCCACTGAAGGTGGACCAGGGACGATATTGGCGCAAGGCGAGACACCACTCCTTTCCGCATCGCTTCATGCAGATGAAAGTGCGCAGTTTAGTATCCCGCCGGTCTCTCTTGCGAAAATTCTGAAGCCCATCATGAAGGGAAACACACTGCGCGGAGACTTCAGTATTCAAGTAGCCGTAACGGAAATTGTCTACGAAGATGGTCCAAGCTGGAAGTTTTCGCAGCCGGCTAATGTGGCGCAAATTAAAGTGCACTATGCTCATGCTCCGCAGGGTGGGTGTGGTCAAGTTTGCAGATGGATTGCCGGGGTTGGATACGTGTGCGAATCGGTGCAGCAAAACGTCAGATGTATTGTATTCGGTGAGTCTTGCATCGTGGAATCCTGCGAGAGTGGTGGGAATTGATCCGCACGACAGATTTGAGAGGTGCTATGGTTTCATCGTCTTTTTTGCGCGTGCTGCTGGCATTGGTTGTGATTTCGCAACTTGGTGTTCTAACCGTGGCCCAGGAATGTGATCGAGAACAAGCGTTCAGTTTGATTCAAGAACAGATCGCACAGTCAAAAACGCTGGAGAAAACTGCGGCACGAATATCAGTTCTTACACAGGGTGCAGATCTGCTTTGGCCTTACCGGCAGTCAGCGGCACGTTCCGCGTTTGAGGAAGCGTTTGAAGTAGCAAGCCAGGGTAACGCTCCCGATCAGCGTTTTGTTGTGATCCGTGCTATCGCTCAGCGCGATTCCGAATGGGCGCGCCGTCTGGCAAAAGCTATTGCCGAAGAGAAGCGGAGCGATGAAGAGGCCGGTGTATCGACTGATAACCGTTATCGGGCCGAGACGCTGCTTAACGTCGCCGGGTCGCTATTACAAAACGATTCGAAAACCGCGATCAGCTTTGCGCGCGCGAGCTTGCGATATCCGGCATCGGTTGCACTGGCGCGGTTTTTATTTCAGTTGTGGAGCGTGGATAAACAAGCCGCGAGCCGGTTTTATCAGCAGGCGTTGAGTGTCTATGCGAATGCACCGGTAAATCAGCTTCTGTATCTCTCTGCTTATCCATTTGGCATAAATCGGGTCGTTGGACCAGAGATGCAGTCGACATTTTTCGTTCTCCCAAAGGACTTCACACCAGACGCGGCGGCGGAGAGCGCTTTCCTGGAAGTCATTCTTCGTCGAGGACAGGAGACGAAGGCGCGGCCGACGCAACCGGTGAGTGGTCCTGTCGCTCAGCCGGAAATCGTGCAGATTTATCTTGCATTGAACAGTTTGCAGGCTTCTGTGGCACGCGATCAACCGGCGTATGCAGGCCGTGTCATGAGTTTGGTAACAACACTTGAGCCGTTGCTTTCCGCGGAAGCACGTCACGAGGCTTCAAACATTGCGCGTTGGCACCAGGATCTTAATCTGTCACTCGAAACCATTGCCGAGCGGATCGAGAACGAGAAGGTTCCGGAGAAGAAAGATCGGCTGATCGCGCGTGCTGTTTTGGCGTCGAAGAGTACCGAGGAACTCGAACGTGTTGAAAGCCTTGTCGACAAAGTCAGCGAGTCGAAGTTTCGCGGCGAGTTGCTAGACTGGCTCTACTTCAAACGCACCCAGAAACTGGTTAGCGATGGCCGTTTGGATGAAGCCGCACAGTTGATATCGAAAGTGAGCCAGGTGGACCATCGCGCGTACCTGGCATTCTTGCTGGCGTCTGAAAGCACGAAAAAAATCAAAGACTCAGCGCTGGTGTTGCAGGTGCTGGAAGACGTAGTGAAGACGGCGCTCAAAGCTCCGAACACAAATGAAAAAGCGCGGACGCTTTTAGGATTGACGTCGAGTTACGCGAAGTTCGACCGCACGCGCGCGTTTGAGATCCTGGGGGAAGCGATCAACGTCATCAACAAGATCGATGAACCCGATCTAACTTCAACCGCAGTCTTGCGTCGCATCGGCACGGATCGTTTCACGATTCATGTAGCCTACGAGATGCGCACCTCGAGCCTCGACACCGTCTTCCGCGAGTTCGCGATTGACGATTTCGTGAAGAGCCTCTGGCTCGCCAACCAACTCCCCGACAAACCCCTCCGCGCCACCGGCACGTTCGCGATCTCCGGACGCTGTTTGGAGATCTCGAAAGAACCGTCGCAATAGTTGTCCATATGTGCGTACCTCTGCGATCCTCTGCGGTTTTTAGGCTCTTTTCACCGCAAGGCGCAGCGGATCGCAGAGACACGCAGAGAAAAACTGAATATTGATGATAGTTTCCAGGGACTTCTTTCGCCTTAAGTCGTGAGGAATATTCAGCGACTTGGAAAGGAAGAAGTATGAGACTGAAAAAACTATCCGCAATCCTATTACTCGGCGCAACGCTCTCGACAGCGCCAACGTCGATCGCCCAGGTACCTCGGGGGCCGCAAGAGCTCCAAACCAGGCAGATCACGCTCAACAAGACTGCCTTTAATCAAAGCCTTAGCGGCGCCGTTGGTCCAAAGGTCATGGGTTATCAATACGTGCTGATCAAGGATGGCCAGCTCGTTACTGAAAAAGCAGGCGGCCTCGCTCAAACCAGCAAAGACAATGGACCATTGCAGATGACAACGAAGACACCGATAAATCTCGGCAGTCTACAAAAATTCATCACCGGAACGGCGCTCCTCAACATGATGGAGAACCCGACCAAGTGGTCACCGGGCGCAAATCAGAGTCTGAAAAACCGGCTCAATTCGCCGATCTGGGGTCAATTCCCGAACTTGTGGGTTGACTTGATTCCGCCGGCGACAGTGCAGTGTCCACAGATCAGATGCATCAAGTATCGACAGCTTCTGCAACACCGATCGGGCTTCAACGACGAGAAACCATCGAATCGCACCGTACTGGGGTTCCTGGGTGATGGTGATGGATTTATACCTTCACAACTCGACAAGCGTCAGTATTCAAATATCAACTTCGTGTTGACCAGCTACCTTCTGCCGGCGTACGAGCGACCCTATTATCTCAACGAGATCATGGCTAACGCGGTGAAATATCCGAACACTTCGTCGGCCGATCAATACGTTCGTGACCAACTCGGAAAGCGCTTCAAAGAGATTCTCTTTGAGCGAGTCTTCAACAGGATGACACCGAAAATCCACCCGTCGTGCGACGCACCAAACGAAGTGAGTGCGACTGCTGCTTACGGTTACGTTTCAAAGACGGATACCAACCGCGGGTCCATCACAAGTCTGCTTGAGAACAAAGGACACTGCACGGGCGAAGGTGGTTGGTGGATGTCGTCGAGGGATTTCGCGAATTACGTGGCGCACTTCAGTGCTTCAAATCTAATCGTATCTGAGGAAGCACGAAACTTGATGTTCACTGAAGGAATGCCGCGTGACGACCGTTTGGTCTGGACCTCCGCTACGGGCGACGACTGGATGAAAACTCACTTCCAGATGCCGGTGATTGTGTGGTCCAACGGCGTTCCGGCACATGGCAAGACGGTTTTGCTCCGTCTGCCGCAAAACTATTACCTGATCCTGTTCACAAATTCCGATGAGCTGGGTACGGGCGACCTCTACGACGCCGGCATCGCAGCGTTCAAGGCCGGCATGGAACACAACTTTAGCTGAGCGGGGGGCGGCATACCTCTGTGGTGGACCTTGTAGGTGTGGTCCATCACGGAGGTATTTGGGGTTTTTTGAGAGGAACGATTGTTCGACGCGTAAAGCTGAAAATGGTTGACGCGAAAGAGTTACCCCCGGCTCCAAGTCTGAGCGTGTACACGGGAGTCGAGCCGCAGAGCTTGCCTGCTGCTCCGGCGCGGCGAAGCAGGCATCGCATACCCGACGGCTGTTACAACTTTTTACAATTCCGGTACGTGGGAGTGCAACTTTCTGTAGAATCTTGATCTATGCTCTCGCCTGGTGTGTTCCGAGATGCGATCAGGAAACTCTCGCTCCGAAAAAAGCTGACGATACTGGCATTGGTAGGAGTGTTCCTTCCCGTGCTGGTGTTGACCTACCTTCAGTATCGATCGCTCTCAGAACTCCAGAACAAAACCAAAGGCGCATTCAAGGATAATCTGCGACAGGGATTAACCATTGTAGAACGCCAAATGAGACAACGGTTGGAGGACGTCGCAGCTCAAACCCTGGGCCAGCTCTCGTCTTCTCCATCCGCGGAATATCTTGCAACCGTAAAGAGCGCGCACCCCGAGATCGAAGCGATTTTTGTCTTCGACTATTCGGGCGATCAGAAAAAAATTATCGCTCAAGCCGGGGTCGCCCCTCCGGAGTCTCACATCGTCTCCGTTTTTGAAAAAACGCGGATGGCCCAAAGTTTTCTCGACGGTAATCGAAGGTATCTGTTCGGTGAAGGGAAGTATCTGTTTTATCCGTTGAACGATCGGTTTGCCGGTGTCGTGTTAAGCGACGGGTTTGTCAACAATGATTTGATCGCCGGCACTATAGGTAAGGCCCTGGCTATATATCATCTGGAAACTGCCTCATCATCAGCTATCGCGATTACGATTAGCGACCAGAACAACCGTGTACTTTATACAAACGCGACAGCTCAACACGAATACTTCCTCGAAACCAACTTCGATCGCCCGTTCTCAAATTGGAAAGCAGGAGTCGGGCTGAAGAATACAAATCTCGATGCACTCGCGCGCAACAGTTTTTTGCATAGTGCAGGTGCAACCGTTCTCGTATTAGTGTTCTTACTTTGTGGAATAGCACTTACGATCCGGGCTACCGATCGCGAAGCACGTCTGGCCCAGGCGAAATCAAATTTCGTCGCAAACGTTTCGCATGAACTAAAGACACCGCTCTCGCTGCTCAGCCTGTTTTCTGAAATCCTCGAACTGGGCCGTGTTAAAAATGAAGAGAAGAGGACCGAGTACTACCGGATCATCCGCCACGAAAGTCTGCGCTTGAACAAGATGATCGATAACATCCTCGACTTTTCTAAAATCGAGGCGGGGCGGAAAACGTATCATTTCGCTGAGGGTGACATGGCGAAAGTGATTGAGAATGTGCTTTCCAGTTATCGCTATCAGATCGTCAATTCCGGCTTTAACATTCAAACAAACATACAACCCGATCTGCCGCCAGTCTTAATCGATCGTGATGCGATGGCCCAGGCTATCTCAAATCTGGTTGACAATGCCATTAAATATTCACGTGATGTGAAACAGCTTTCGATCACAACGGAAACGCGCGGATCTGATCTGTCGATTGAGATCGCAGATCATGGCATTGGAATTCCGCGCGCCGAACAGGCGAGAGTTTTCGAGAAGTTTTACCGTGTGGGTAATGGACTGGTCCATGACGTAAAAGGCAGTGGCCTCGGCTTATCGCTGGTGAAGCACATTGTTGAAGCTCATCAGGGAACCATCTCCGTCGAAAGCGATGCCGGGAAGGGAAGTCGATTTACGATTCTGCTCCCGCTGGCGCGCAGAGGAGAAACATAGTGGTAAAAGTCCTGATAATCGAAGACGAACCCAACATGGTTCTCGGTCTGAAGGATAGCTGTGAGTATGAGGGCTACGAGGTGTCTGTGGCGCGCGATGGGAAAGAGGGTTTACAGAAGGCCCTGACTGAGAAAGTTGACATCATTTTGCTTGATGTGATGCTGCCTTTGATGAGCGGAATAGATGTGTGCCGCACGTTGCGCACGCGCGGAATCGAAACACCGATTCTGATGCTGACTGCTCGGAGTCAGGAAATCGACAAGGTGGTCGGACTGGAAGTTGGCGCGGATGATTACGTTACGAAACCATTTAGCATTAAGGAACTGCTCGCGCGAATCCGGGCGCACCTTCGAAGGGCTGCCAAACAAGTCGTCGAGCTGGAAAGTTTTACGTTTGGCGAAGTGGAGTTGAACTTCAAGAAACACACAGCGCGCAAACTCGGGCAGGCATTAGATCTCTCAGCTCGCGAATTTGAGATCTTGCGTTACTTGGTCCGGCATCGAGGTGAGATCGTCACGCGCGATCAACTGCTGGATGAAGTTTGGGGATATGACAGCACACCGGTTACGCGCACGGTTGATAATCATATCGCCAGGTTGAGACAGAAAATCGAACAAGACCCGTCCGCACCGCAGCACATCATTACTGTTCATCGAATCGGCTATCGCTTCGTCGAGTAAAACCCTCGGTTACATGGAGAATATCAACATGAAACAAAGCGTTACGTTAACCATCACGTCTCTGCTCTCGATTCTCCTGGCTACGTTTCACCTCTCGGATGACATCGTCCGCGGGTTCGAGCCTGGAGGTTTCAGGCACATCAGTGGGACACTCATGCTCGTCGTCTGGCTGTACGGAACGCTGGTGCTCGCCGGACGGCGATCGGGGTACATCATCGTTCTGCTCGGGTCGCTCCTCGGTTCGGTGATGCCGCTTGTTCACATGAGGGGGGCGGGACTTGTCGGTGGCAGGGTTGCGAACTCCGGCGGAAAGTTCTTCTGGGTCTGGACGCTCATCGCGCTCGGCGTGGTTGCGTTTTTTTCCGTGATTCTGTCGGTACGCGGACTGTGGAGCACGCGACGAGGGAAAGCGAAAGGAGCCGAATGAGGGCTTGCCTCAAAAGTCGAGAAATCGCTGTTGGATACGGTCAGTACCATCTGCGGTAGCGGGTGGGTCAACCTCCAGAATCCAAAATCCATGACAATATCGCATGC
>JBIOUJ010000201.1:0-4498 GCA_044867025.1 Pyrinomonadaceae bacterium
GTTTGTAAGCGGCCTTTCTCATTCTCCCCAAGCTTTAGCTTGGGGTCCTCGTTGTCTCCTACTCTTGAAAACCATTTAAATGGTTTTCCCGATTCTGGAGCGGTGTCCCCCAAGCTAAAGCTTGGGAGACTGAAAAGGCCCGCTGTCATGAACAGCTGCGCTCGAACCCTGGGCTAGAATTTAGTCAACGCCTTCGGCGTTTTAGTTGAGCTTGACCTTCCGCCAGATTAATTTCCACCAGAGCAGGTCGTCGAAGTACATTCGTCGCCTTTGTTGGTACACAACTGACCTTCCGCACCCACGCACTGGTACGCGTGAATCTCCGGGTTGTACTGACAAGTTTGATTTGCACACTGCGGCATTGCGTGCGCATTGTTCACTGCAATTCGAGTCACGTTGTTCGGCTGCGTAAACTTCCAGTTTGTTCCGTCTTCGTAAGTGATTTCCGTGACAACCACCTGGACACTAAAGTCGCCGTTGAGTTTGTTTCCCTTGACGGCCGGCCTGAGAATCTTCGCGAGAGAGACTGGAGGCAGATTGAGCTCCGCGGTTTCGTTTGCATTTAGATTGTTGGGAATACCAAGGACCGGCGATTCACCTTTCGTTACTATCGTCCCCGGCTGATTCTTGTTTGAAACGTACCATCCGATTTTGACGGCCGTGACTGCCTTCTCCGAGCGATTCCGCAGCTCAACATTCGTGAGACCTTTGCTTCCCTTCGACGTGACGCTGGTGACGCGCACGGGAATGGAATCAAATCCTTCAGCCTGGTATGGAAGGAAGCCGACGGTCCATCCGTGACGCGGCAATTGTTTGTTGTTCTCAGCGTTGTTGCGAACGTAGCCGAAGGCCAGGGCCAAACAGAACAGAGTAACTGGGATCGCAAGGATCCGTGATTTCGATCTAGACATTAGGGTCCTCCATTGGTGACTTCTCTATCAGAGGTTTAGGTTGAGCCCTTCTCGTAGCGGAGTGAGAAAGACGGTTAGAGAGGAACTAGTGGATCCAGCAATCACCATTGGACCGATCTTATCGTGAGTGTCGCCGGCGTCAGGATTATCAGAGAAACAACGTCTCGCTAATCGCATTCAATTCCTCCGGGCCTGGTGTATGCATTCGCTGTGCAACAAAGATCAGCTAACAATCTTGCAATTGAGTGACTAGCGAGCGCGGTGGTTTTGCCCTTGGCGATATGGGCCATCAGCAGAATCGCGGCGAGTTTCGCGCGCTTTACTCGTATGGCAAACTTGCCCAGGTAAAAATCCTAATTACCCATGTCTCGACGTTAAAGTTTTAAGCCGCAAAAAGGAACAAAGGAACAAAAGCGGATTTTTGTTTTTGTTCCTTTTTGAGCCTTTTTGTGGCAAAAGAAAAGCCCGTGAAGGCGGCGACAGCGCTGTCGCTCGCTTCACGGGCTTATGCAATTTGTTTTTAATTAAATCCTGGAACTTACGCCGCAGGCTTTACCCCTCGCCCACTTTCGTGGGCCCTCATCAAGGTGGAACTCCTGCTTTCTCTGGTACTGAGCCGGGTCCCTCGGCCACTTCATGGACTTTGATTATCCATGGCGGTAGGACTATCTTCGTTGGTCCCTCGCCCACCTCATGGACTCTAATGATCCATGGCGGTAATGCTCCATTCCCCGGCGTCCCTCTTCCTATACCCTCGCCCACTTCGTTGCCTCTCATCATCATGGCAGTTCTCCTCCTTTCTGCGTACCTCTTTGGAAACCCCTCGTTCGCTTCGTGGCTCTAGTTGTTATTGTTGTTGTTATTATTTAGGTTCATAACTCCTCCTTTCTTATGTGCATCCCCCCGCGTTCGCCTCATGGCTTCTAGTTGTTGTTGTTGTTGTTATTGTTGTTGTTGTCATTGTTTAGGTTCATAACTCCTCCTTTCCGGCGTGCTGCCTGGAAGGTGCAGCGTCAACAGCCACCATCCGCAGCTCGCACGTATAAACATTTCCCTCAGCGTCCGGCAGCCAACACTGATCCAATCCCGGAAGCATTTCGGACATTGTGATCAACGCGTCTGAAGGACTGTTATCGATCGTTCTTCGCACCATCTTCGACAGGATCTCGACGAAGACCGGACTGTCAAAATCGACGAAGAAAGGTTTTAGCTCCACCGGCACTTTCACAAAGACAAAGCGCGGCAGTTGCTGTTCATGCGCCCAGCGACGTGCGTCGATGAATCGAGCGCTTTCATCCTGAAGCGAAGCAAAGGTGAGATCGTCGGGGTTGAAGCGCCATGCCTCCCGGCATGCGACGAGTCGATCGAATTCGACTCGTGGCGTGTGACGCGCAAACGGCAGCATCTTGAACTCGTTGGCGATTAACGGCGTCAGAATGTCTGCATAAACCTCGACGATGTCGAATTGCAGCGAGTGATCCCGTGTCGTGACACATAGGCCGTCGCTGCCATCCTCTTCAACTATTAGTCCGGATATCGGCAGGACCTGCGAGGGAGATGCGTCAACTGGATCGGGACTAAGCGCGATGTGAAAGTCCCTTTGTGAAATCAAGGCAGGCATCACTCGAGCTACTGGCCCAAACATTTGCTTCGGGATCACGGGCACTACCCGCGGCGCCGTAAAGTCCTGTTCCAGTGCATCAAACAGGTCTTGCGGAGATTCATGCTGTTCGATGAATAGCGGCCATCCGAGTGTGTTTGCAGCTACATGAAGCTCGCCGAGCACAACCTTGAAGTCGCCTTTAGCCAAAGCCTCAGGACTTTCGGCAAACAACAATACGTCCGGACTGTGATACCGCGCGTACGCCCATCCGGGATTCGGTGCGTGAAATACTTCCTCAACTCGAGAACGTATCTGCTCGACCGCGAAATGTGCGACGCGATCCTGGTTATCGAGCTTCAGCACCTCCGCCCAACGTTGCTGAAATTTCGCGGCGATCGGATCTCGTAATTTTTGCGGAGCTCCGAAAATGATTGGTTGCGTCTGTTGCCAGAACGTAAAGAAGTCGATCTTCTGATGGTCCGTCGATCGGCCGAGCTGGAGATAGACCTCACGACAGATCTGTTTGAAGTTTCTGGCAAGTTCAAAAGTAAGCCAACGCGCGGCCGTCAACAAAAGCGACAACGGCGCGTCAACACTGTGAAGTGCGCCTTCACCGATACGCACGTCGATGTCGCGACGGCAATCTTCATAGACCAGCGTTCGACCTGCGTAGTTCTTCCCTGCTGACTTCGTCGCCGCGCGATTCGTGACGCTGGTAAACGTTGACTCGAGCTCTTTCATCGCTTGATCGAGTTGCCGCGGATTTCCGGCCGCACGAGCAATCGCCATGCGACCTTCTTCCAACTCGCGCAAGCGTGAGAGTCCCCAGTCCTTCAGCTCCGCGTCACCGACCCGGTCAAGCAAGCATTTGAGATCGCGTTCGGGATACGGGCCTATGGGAAGTTCGAGATCCCACGAAATGAAACCGAGCTCGCGAAACTCTTCGAGTCGCTTGAGTACTTCGGCTTCAGTAATCTCATTTAAAGTTGCGGTTAAAGTAGCCGCCGTCCGCACTCCGTCACACGCTGCAAGCAGGGATGCATCCTGTGCGGAGAGCGGAAGCGGCGGCATCTGCGGGCGCATCAGCGATGCGCCTTCAACGCGCATCGTCGGATTGAGTCGCGGTGCGACCCAGCGCCGGATACCACGCTCGTTCAAAGTGTTGACGAGCGCGTCGATGCACCAGTTTTCGAAATAGACTGTGCGCTTCGCGAGAAAATCCGGACCTATGGTGGTGGTGATTGACGATTCGTCTCCGTCGATTCTGGCCCAGCCTACCGGTCCAAAGAAGCCGATAGTGTCGTTCTTTGCACAGTAGCGCTGAGCATAGTTGCTGATCAGTTGTTCGTACTGTCGCTGTTTCGAGTTTCGGTTGCCGCCGTTGGACTGGTGACGCAGAAAACTCTCGACGCCGGTATGAAACGCGCGCCGGTTTTGCCAGATGATCGCTTCCTGGAATTTGTCGAGCTCGGCGATCTCGCGAAGCGCCTCGCCCATGTCTTCGGAAGCGCCGGCAAAGTGTTTTTGAAAGTTCTCCTGAGCGAGAGTTTTCCTATTCTTTGCTCGTTCCAATTCTTCGAGCGAGAGATTGCCTGGAACTTTGCCCTTCTTCAGTTGTTGAATCGCGTCGATCAAACGGTAGCGATCTTCAGGAGAGGTCGTGGCCTCGAGTTGTTGGCGCATCGACACGAGCGCAGCGTCGAATGCGCGTTCTGTCTCGGCTTCGGCAGCGAGATATTCTTCGGCTGCGGCGGCGCAAGACTCCGACGCGAGTTTCAAAAGTAAGTTCGCGGGGAAGCCCGCACCGCGCAGACCGATGCATCTCCACAGAAACCATCGCCCTCGATCGAGAGCGACGAGATGCTGCGGGAGGACGGCGTTATTGCTGACCGTTTTGGCTAGATTTTGCATGGCTTTGATAGATCTCGAAGGCAGGCGTCGCTATTGGAGCCGGGTCAGTACCACCTGCGGTAGCGGGTGGGTC
>JBIOUJ010000202.1:0-12014 GCA_044867025.1 Pyrinomonadaceae bacterium
AGCGCCGGCGGTGAACGTTCCGGATTCCGCAATGGCCACGAAGGCCCGCAATTGTCGAATTTCCACAACAAGCTCCAGATATCAAGATGGGTTATCGTAATAATAAAATCTTTTAGTTTCCATTATAAATCAGCGGCCCATAGAATAATCAATAATGTTCCAGAATTCAGTGGTGGGTGTGGATGGCGGAGGAACGAAGACTGAAGCCGTCATCATGGACGCCAATCAGCAGGTGATTGGCGAGGGTCTCGCTGGTCCATCCAACCCACTGCGAGTAGGAATTGCCGGAGCCGCTGCGGCCGTGCGCGAAGCGATCGACAGCGCTTGCGCCTCTGCGAAGCTCCGGCGGGGGGATCTGATAGCCGCGCAAATCGGTCTTGCGGGCGCGCGTCGCAGGGAGCTGCGCGAGCGCATGCGCGAAACACTCACGCCACTCGACATCGGCGAGATCGAAGTCGTTACCGACGCCAGCATCGCCTTGTACGGTGCGACCGGCGGCGCACCGGGATTGGTCGTGATTGCAGGAACGGGATCGATCTGTTGCGGCATCAACGCGCGCGGCAAACGTTTTTGCGCAGGTGGATGGGGGCCGATTGCGGGTGATGAAGGTGGTGGCGCATGGCTCGCTCGACGCGCGTTGCGTGCAGTTGCGTATGCGTTCGATGGACGTGGTCCAAAAACAGCGCTTACCGACCTGGCTTGTGCGTACTTTCACGTCACCAGTCCTGACGATCTCACCACGGCGATTTATTCGCCGACGATTACCAACGAACGTTTAGCGGGATTCGGCCGAGACGTTGTGAACGCAGCGAAGGACGACGACAGGGTAGCGTTACAGATCGTTGCCGACGGTGGTACGGAGCTTGGCTACGCGGCAGTAGCCGTAATTCGACACTTGCAGATGGAGCGCGAACGTTTTCAGATTGCATATGTTGGCGGCGTGTTCCGCGCGGCGAGCGATTTAATGCTCCACACGCTTCGCGAAGAGGTCAGGAAAGTCGCGCCGCGGGCATTTTTCGAGCCGCCTCACTTCGCTCCAGCCGTCGCTGCCGCTAGAATGGCGCGTGAACGTGTCAATCACATCGCTCTGGCGGTTTGATGCTTCCAATCACCGAACAAGACAATCCTCGTTCACAGAATCTGAGTTCATTGGCGACGGCGGAAATCGTCGCGCTGATGAACGACGAGGACGCGCATGTTGCGGCGGCAGTGAAGCTGGTGCTCGGAGATGTTGCTAAAGCGGTCGACGAAATAGTCGCGCGGCTCGCCGAAGGTGGAAGACTTTTTTACACCGGCACGGGAACTTCGGGACGTTTGGGTGTGCTCGACGCTTCTGAATGTCCGCCGACGTTTGGTGTTTCTCCCGAATTGGTCCAGGGGGTGATCGCGGGTGGTTACGATGCTTGCCACCGTGCTGTCGAAGCTTCGGAGGACGATGCAAGCGCCGGTGGTGCAGACTTAAAGCAACGCGGATTTGCGTCTGGAGACGTGCTGGTTGGAATCGCCGCCTCGGGGCGAACTCCGTACACGGTCGGTGCCGTGAGTTACGCGCGTTCCATTGGCGCGTTCACTATCGCTCTGACATGTGTTCCAGGATCACCGATTACCGAAGCCGCCGAACTGAGCATCGTTCCCGTTGTTGGACCAGAAGTCGTCACCGGCTCGAGCCGTCTCAAGGCGGGCACAGCCCAAAAGATGGTCCTTAACATGCTATCGACGGCCACAATGGTCCGACTCGGTTACGTGAGCGGCAACCGCATGTCGAACCTGCAAGCCCGAAACATCAAGCTGCGCGAGCGTGCGGTTCGCATCGTCAGCGCCGAAACCGGCCTGGATGACGACGCGGCTAAGAAAGCTCTCGAAGCCTCCAACTGGTCCGTCAGTAAAGTTATCCATGACTTTTCAACCAGTTAACCGTTTTTTTGTGTCTTCTTTTGTGCCTTTTGGTGGCTAATGAAAGCTCTCGATCTCATCATCATCTTCGGCTACCTGATCGGGATCGTTCTCTTCGGCACTTGGTTCAGTCGTAAGCAAAAGACCACGCGCGACTATTTCCTCGGCGGTCGTTCCGTGCCTTGGTGGGCCGTCGCATTTTCGATAGTCGCCACCGAAACCTCGACGATCACTTTCATCTCAGTTCCCGGAATCGCATTCGCGCGCGGCGGAAACTTCCAGTTCCTGCAACTTGTCTTCGGCTATTTGCTCGGGCGCGTCGTCATCTCGCTTCTGTTTATTCCCGCTTATTTTCGCGGCGAGCTTCTGACCGTTTACCAGCTTCTCGATCAGCGTTTCGGCGGAAAGATCAAGATGATCGCGGCGTCGCTGTTCGTCGTCATGCGCAACATCGCCGACGGCATCCGGCTGCTGCTCACGGCGATCGTGCTTACGGCGGTCTACGCCACTTTTCAGCCTGACGCAAACGCGGAAACAATAATCATCGGCTCGGTAGTCCTGCTCGGCGTGGCGATGATGATCTTCACGTACTTTGGCGGGATGGAGGCGGTGATCTGGGTCGAGGTGGTCCAACTCGGAATCTACATTGCCGGCGCGATTGCTGCGGCTGTCGTTCTCATAAACTCAATCGACGGCGGACTGGCGACTGCAAGCACATTAGCAACGCAGTTTGGGAAATACTCTCTGTTTGATTTCACCTTCGATCAAACGCGGGTTTACACCTTCTGGGCAGGACTGATTGGCGGCTGCTTCCTGACCATGAGCACACACGGTACCGATCAGTACCTCGTGCAGCGCTACTTGTGCACGGATCGCGCGCGCAGTGCGGTTGTTGCGCTGATGACGAGCGGCGCGATCGTGTTGGCCCAGTTCATCGGGTTTCTGTTCATCGGAGTTCTGCTGTTCGCGTTCTATCAACCGTTTACGGATCCGGGTTATGCGACCGCCGCGTCCACCGCGTTTCCGTTTACAGGCGGCGATCGCGTGTTTCCGGACTTCATCACCAAACACATGCCGACGGGACTTTCCGGTCTGGTTGTGGCAGCGATCTTTGCTGCGGCGATGTCGTCGTCGCTAAATGCAATCGCGGCCACGGCAGTCAACGATCTCTACAAACCTTTTCGGCCTGCCCGAAGCGACAAGCATTACTTGAAAGTCTCACACGTGCTGACGTTGATTTGGGGAGTTGTTCAGATCGGCGTTGCACTGGCGGTTCGCAATCAACCGGGGTCGGCGTTGAGCATGGCGCTCTCGATCGCGTCGCTCATCAATGGTCCAATCCTGGGGGTGTTTCTCGTCGGCACGTTGCTGAAGCGAGTCAGTCAACCGCCGGCACTGATTGGCATGCTCGTGAGTTTGGGATCGATGATTTACGTGTTTCTGGCGACGAAGATCGCCTGGACGTGGTACGCGTTTCTTGGAAGTTTGATAACGTTCGTCGTTGCGTGGGCGGCGAGTTTTGCTTTCTCTGCGTCCTCTGCGGAAATCTCTGCGTCCTCTGCGTTAGACGAATCTTAACGCAGAGGAACGCAGAGATACGCAGAGCACGCAGAGAAAACCACAAGAGAGAGAAGATCTGGATGATGCCTAAGCCTAATTGTCAGTTTTCACTGGTTCTAACCCTGCTTCTGCTGGCGCTGTTCGCGTGGCCGGTGAGAGCGCAGGCTCCGATCAAAGTCAGTCCCTACAGACGCGAGCCTTCGGCGAAGGCATTGAAATGGGCCAACGATGAGCTTCGCAAGATGTCGCTCGAAGAGAAAATCGGTCAACTGATCTCCGTCGGCGTTAACGCCACTTTCCTCAACCAGGACTCTGAGCCCTATCGCACCCTCAAGCACCACATCGAAGACAACAAAGTCGGCGGCATCATTCTGTTTCGTGGTTCAGTTTATGAGTCAGTGATTCTCGTCAATCGAATGCAGCAGTTGGCTCGTTACCCCTTGCTCATCTCCGCGGATCTCGAGGCGGGCGCGGGAATGCGGTTTGATGACACGATCAACTTTCCGTGGAACATGGCTGTTGCGGCCACCGGCAATCCCGAATACGCGCGGCGGCAGGGTGAAGTGACGGCGCGAGAGTCGCGTGCGCTCGGTGTGCAACAGATCTTCGCGCCCGTGGTCGATGTAAACAACAACGCTGCGAATCCCGTGATCAACGTGCGCTCGTATGGAGAAGATGCGGCTGACGTTGCCCGTTTCGGTGCGGCATTCACAGAGGGCGCGCAGTCAGCAGGCGTCATCGCAACTGCAAAACATTTTCCGGGACATGGCGACACCGCTGTCGACTCGCATCGGGGGCTTCCTGAAATCAATGTTGGGCGCGAACGTCTGAACACGGTCGAGTTCGTTCCGTTTCAGGCTTCGGTGAATGCGGGTGTTGGCGCCGTAATGACGGGTCACATCGGATTGCCGCAGATCGACCCAGCGCCGGTGAAACCGCTGCCCAAATCTGTTAGAGGCAAGCCAACCGATACGGACGATCTTGGAGAGATCGTGGACGAGAAGGGAAGTATGCCTGCGACGATGTCGCCGGTGATCGGTCGCATCCTTCGAAATGATCTGAAGTTTTCCGGGATGATCGTCACTGACGCGCTGAGCATGAGCGGTCTGACGATCTACTTCACGCAAGAAGAAGCCGCTGTTCGAGCGTTGGAAGCGGGCGCAGACATGCTGCTGAAACCAGCAGATATCGATGCTTCGTTTCGCGGCGTGCGAGAAGCCGTGAAGAGTGGACGCATCACTGAACAACGCGTCGAGGAATCAGCGCGCAAAATACTGGCGGCGAAATACGATCTCGGACTTGTCGAACAGAGAATGACGCCGGTTGATGCTATAGACAGGATCGTCGCCGGCAAGGACGCTCGCGATCTGGCCACGGAGATTGCCGAACACGCTGTCACGCTCGTGCGCGATGAAGACAAGCTCGTGCCACTGAAAAACCTCAAGCCCGACTCAAAGGTTTTTAATCTCGCGATAACGAATGGTGATGATCGTAACTGGATCGCAAATCCTTTCATTACAAAGCTCGAACGAAGTGGATTGAAGGTCGAGACGATCGTGCTTGACGAGCGGTCGCCGGAGCAGGATGTGCAGAAAGCAATCGACAAGGCGAAGGCCGCGGAGCTTGTATTGGCGTCGTTGTATGGACGCGTGCGTTCGGGGCAGATAGCGAGTGTCGGAGTACCTGACACCGGCGCGCGCGCGTTGTCGGCGGTGATTGCGGCAAAGGCGCCGATCGTCGGGATCAGTTTTGGTAATCCGTACTTGTTGCAGAACTTCCCCGGGCTCCGGACTTACATCGTCGCGTACGGCGACATGCCGAGCTTGCAACACGCCGTCGCCCGAGCGCTGATGGGTGAGATCGACATCGTCGGGCGGTTACCCATCTCCCTGCCGGGGTTGTACACAAGAGGAACAGGAATCCAAACAAAGGCCACAAAGTAAACAAGCATGAAAACTCGGTTTAGTGTCATTTTGATTTTTGTTGTGCTGTTTGTGCACACAGCGGTGGCACAGCGCCTGGCTCAAATGGATAGCGTCATCGCTGACGAGATCGCAAAAAAGCATTTGCCGGGTGCAGTCGTCCTCGTCGGTCACAAAGGCCGGATCGTCTGGCGCAAAGCTTACGGCGACCGCGCAGTCGAGCCTACTCGCGAGCCGATGACTGTCGACACCATCTTCGACCTCGCGAGTCTCACGAAAGTCGTCGCCACTACGACGAGCATCATGATTCTCGTCGAGCGCGGAAAGCTGCGCTTGAGCGACCCCGTTTCACTTCACATTCCGGAACTGAAAGGCGAGGGAAGAGATCGGATCACCATCGAACATCTACTGACGCACGTCTCGGGCTACGCACCTGACTTCGATCTACGCGAACGCTGGACCGGCTACGACGAAGCCATCAAGCACTTGATTGCCGAACCCTTGCGCAACACTCCCGGCAGCCGATTCACCTACAGCGATATCGGGTTCATCGCGCTGGGTGAAGTTGTCGCTCGTGTCAGTGGCCTGCCGCTCGACCGCTTTGCGCAGAAGAATATTTTTGGACCACTGAAAATGGTCAACACGGGCTTTCGACCCGCTGCGTCACTGGTCTCGCGAATCGCGCCGACCGAAAAGCGTCGCGCGCAGATGAGTTATCTCGGCGACACCGGCGCAAACGCCGGAGCGGAAGGTGAAATGTGGTTGCGCGGCCAGGTCCACGATCCGACTTCGTATCGCATGAACGGAGTCGCGGGCCATGCGGGACTCTTCTCCACTGCGGACGATCTCGCGATCTACTGCCAGATGATTCTCAACCACGGATCGTACGGCGGCGTGCGTATTCTCTCGCCGTTAACCGTTGCCGAAATGACGCGGCCACGGCTCATCTCCAATGGCGGCGGCGCGCGCGGGCTCGGTTGGGACATGAACACGACTTACTCGACCAATCGCGGCGACCTCTTTCCGCTCGGTTCGTTTGGTCACACCGGTTTCACAGGCACCTCGATCTGGATCGATCCGGCGAGCGAGATGTTTGTCGTGTTTCTGAGTAATCGCGTTCATCCGGACGGCAAAGGCGATGTTGGACCATTGCGCGGCCGCGTCGCTTCAATAGTCGCCGGATCTGTGACTGACACTGCCGTGGTCGAGCGCGCGCGAGAGCAGTGGGCGAACTACTACTCAGAGGCCGTCAAAAGCCTCCAGCAGTTTGCTTCCCGCAACGACGGACTTGGAAATTCGTCGCGCGTACTGACCGGCATCGACGTACTCGAGCGCGACAACTTCAAGCCGCTCGCAGGCATGCGAATCGGGCTGGTGACGAACCACACGGGTCGCAATCGTGAAGGCAAGCAAACGATCGACGTGCTGAACAAAGCGCCCGGAGTAAAGCTCGTCGCACTCTTTTCTCCCGAACACGGAATCCGTGGTGTGGCCGATGAAGAAATTTCAGATGCCAAAGACGAGAGCACCGGGTTGCCTATTTATTCTTTGTACGGCGACACCGGGACTCGGTCACCAAAGCCGGAGCAACTCAAAAATCTCGACGCGGTCGTGTTCGATATCCAGGATGTCGGCGCGCGCTTCTACACATATATTTCGGCGCTCGGCTACCTGATGGAGGCAGCCGCGAAGGCAAAGCTGCCGGTGTTTGTGCTCGATCGGCCCAATCCAATCGGCGGTGTCGACGTCGAGGGACCGATTGCAGACGCCGACAAACTGTCCTCCATCTCCTATCACACGATTCCGACGCGACACGGACTGACGATCGGTGAGTTGGCCCAGCTCTACAACAAGCAACGCAACATCGGTGCGGACCTGCGCGTGATAAAGATGGATGGCTGGCGGCGCTCGATGTGGTTTGACGAGACGAACCTCACGTGGATCAATCCTTCGCCAAATATGCGCAGCTTGACTGAGGCCACGCTGTATCCCGGTGTTGGTCTACTCGAGACGACGAACGTTTCGGTGGGTCGTGGAACGGACACGCCATTCGAGGTTGTCGGCGCGCCGTGGCTTCAGGGCGACAAGCTCGCGGAGTATTTGAATCAACGTGGCGTTCCTGGCGTGAGGTTTGTGCCGCTGCGTTTTACGCCCAAGGCTTCGGTCTTCAAAGACCAGGAGTGTGGCGGCGTGAACATCATCATTACGGATCGCGCGACGTTCCGACCGCTGTTGACCGGGATAGAAATGGCGGTTGCGCTGCGAAAGCTCTACCCGAGCGAGTGGCAGGTGGACAAATATCTGCGACTGCTGGTGAATGCCGACACGCTCGAACGCCTGAAGCGTGGTGATAGTGCGAGAGACATTGTGGCTTCGTGGAATGCGGGATTGCAGGAGTTCAGGAAGGCTCGCGCTGAGGTGCTGCTGTACAACTAGAGCCACAAAAAAGCACAAGACAAAAAAGCACAAGAAAGGACACAAAAGACTTTCATCCACTTACGAACTGAGTTGATCAGGAAGAAGTCTTTGACCTCCTGGAGTTCCTCAATTGTGATCACCCGCTCCTTGATCTTTCCTTCAGCCAGCAACTGGTTACGAAACGTCCCAGCCAGTAAGCCTGATTTAACCGGTGGCGTGTACAGTTCACGGTCGATGGGCACTACAACATTAGCGATGTTTGACTCTGTGACCTCGCCTCGCTCATTCCAAAAAATAGTGTCGTCTACCTGGGCTCTTCTCGTGGTTTTGTGAAAGAGGAATCGGTCAGACGAGTCGACAGCCTCAGTCGCAAGCGTAACGCGCCGTGTTTCGATCGGCTGAATCGCTGAAACATTAGTCTCAATTCCACCATCCCTCCACAACATCAATCGCACCTTCCAAGACCCCGAGCGCCTATCCGCGGCAATCCGTTCCAAATCCGCGCTGATCCGTGCTTCACGGAACGTGAACCCAAAGTACTCCGCAGAATCTCGCAACCGTTGCACATGTCGCTCGAGCAAAAAGTATTCACCATTTTCCAGCAGGATCGACTCAAACAACTGAAACTCCACCGGCTGAGTATGCAAGAACCTACTCTTCACCAAACACTCTTCGTACTCGCGTTCGGCAGTCGAATCAATAACAACTCCGCCTCCAACTCCGAACGTCGCGACATTCGTTTCAGTATCAACAACCACCGTGCGTATCGCGACGTTAAAGACGCAGTCACCGCCCGGTCTCAAAAATCCGATCGCCCCCGTGTAAGCGCCGCGTGGAAACCGTTCGAGCTCACGAATGATCTCCATCGTGCGAATCTTCGGCGCGCCGGTCACAGACCCACACGGAAACAACGCAGTCATCAACTCAACCAGACTCGTTCCATCTCTCAACGTCGATTCGACTGTCGACGTCATCTGCCACACAGTCTCAAAACGTTCGACGTCGAACAACGAAGAAACACGCACACTACCCGGCACCGAAACCTTCCCGAGGTCGTTGCGCAGCAGATCGACGATCATCACATTCTCCGCACGGTCTTTCCGGGATTGCTGAAGCGTGCCGGCAAACGCCCGATCCTCCTGAAGCCAACGCCCGCGCGCGATCGTGCCTTTCATTGGTCGTGTAACAACGTGATTCCCTCGGCGTTCAAAAAACAGTTCGGGCGACAACGAGAGAACTTTAAAGCGTCCGAGATCCAGGTAGACCGAATACGGCGCACCTTGTGCCATGCACAAACTGCGATACCACGCGTACGGATCACCACTGAAGGAGGAAGTCAGAGGGAAGGAATAATTGACCTGGTAAGTATCACCAGCGGCGATGAGATCGTGAATTCGGGCGACTGCTGCTTCGTATTCTTCACGACTCACACGCGGCGTCCACGCATTCGAAGTAACAACGGAACTCTCTTGCGCCGGCTCCAATGAATGTTCAAACACTGTCGCCCATGCGAGAGGAAAATCAGTTGGCTCGTGAGTGATGAAGGCCGAGTCAAACGCAGGCGCTGCTTCATAACTGAGCATCACGGCGACGTGCGATCCCGAGCGCGCCTCGCGTTCAGCGAAATGCAAAACGTCGAATACTTTTGCAAGCTCTTTGGCTATGAGCATGGTTAGACAGGATTACAGGATTTTACAGGATGAACATCATAGCATCCCCCAATCTCGCTATCAGCCATTCTTATCAAAAGGATAAAAATCTTTAGCTACCATTATTCCACGAGAAATATATAATTTGCTCCGAAATTTTGTAGCTCAACCCTTCTTCTAACCATTTCGATCAGACGAGAGGATGAAATGAGAAAACCAATTTTTGCGTTTTTGCTCTTAATGTGCTGCCTGATCGCGCTTGCGAACGGGCAAGGTACGGCATCGCGCGTAACCGGCACGGTCATCGACGAAAAAGGCTCGGTCGTTCCGGGCGCGGTCGTCACGCTTACTAATGAAGCTACCCAAGCCTCTCTAACAACCGAAACCGGCAGCGGCGGAACTTACGTTTTTGATTCGATCCAGGTCGGCAAGTACACAGTTACGGTGGAGAAGCAGGGGTTTAAGAAAGCAGTCTCAGCCGGCAATACCGCAAACATCAATCAGCCTCTGACCCTGGACATCACTCTCGAAATCGGTGGTTTGAGTGAGACAGTCCAGATTCTTAGTAGCGCGGAGGCGGTCCAAACCTCCAGCTCCGGAAACATCGGCAACACCGTCGAGCAGCGCACGCTTGTGACTTTGCCCATCGTCGGTAACCGTGGTCGCAACCCGCTCGAGTTCATCAATTTTCAGCCGGGAGTCGTGACCGGCTCGAATACCGGTGGTGGTGTTCACGTGCATGGCGCGCGTGACCGTGCATTCAATTTCACGCTTGACGGAATCGACATCAACGAGACCAGCGCGGGTGGTTCGAACTTTACTCCCATCAGGACGAACCCGGATTCGTTGACGGAGTTTCAGGTTGTCACCAGCAACTTCACTGCGGATCTCGGACGCAGCAGCGGCGCTCAAGTGACGCTGGTTACAAAATCAGGCACCAACGACTTCCACGGATCGATCTTCGAGTTCTATCAAACGCCGCGCTTCCACGCGAACGAGTACAACAACATCATCAATCGCGCGCAGCGGCCGCAGTTTGTGCAACACATCTTTGGAGGCTCGCTTGGCGGGCCGGTTTTCCTGCCGCACTTTGGTGAAGGTGGTCCAACTCATTACAACGGTAAGAACAAAACTTTCTTTTTCACGAACCTGCAACTCTTGCGCACGTCGCAGAGCTTCTTCGTGAATCGCACCGTCTATACACAGCAGGCACGCAATGGAATCTATCGTTACGTGCCAGGAGGCTTAGGGAATCGCAACGCCAGCCAGACGAGTCCATCGGTCGATGCCAACGGCAATCCGCTCCCGGGTTTGACGGTTCGTACTTACAACATCTTTCCAAATCCACTGGGACTTGGACCAGATCCTACGACCCAGTTCATCATCGGCGTCACGCCGCTGCCCAATAACTTCAACGTGGGTGATGGCCTAAACGTGGCCGGATTCGGTTTTGTCGCGCCTCAAACGGAACGCCAGTATGATTTCACCACGAAGATCGATCATTACTTCAACGAGCGAAATTCGATCTACGTGCGTTGGGCACACGGTTCGCAAAGCACGCTCGGCGACAATGCGAATGGCGGGTTACAGAAGTTTCCAGGCATTCCAAACTTCGTCGACACCTATCGCACGCCACGCAATCTCGCGGTGAACTACCGCGCCACGATTTCGCCGAAAGTCGTCAACGAGTTTGTGACTGGTTTCAATCGCTTCACTTTCAGTTTCAACAATCCCGATCCGAGGGAGAATGCGGCTGTCATTCTGAACGTGCCCAATGACCCGCTTAATTGGGAAGAGCCGGTGAACAACCTGCGCACGATCACGACCTGGCAGTTTGTCGACAACCTCTCGTACATTCGCAACCAGCACGCGTTTAAGTTTGGGACCAACCTTCGTTTCCAAAGGCATGTCGACGATCGCAGCGCGGTGGCCGGGGTGTTGACGAGAGCCAGAATCACGTTGAGCACGACGCAGAATCCGGTGCCAGCGTCCTTCGGAACAGGTACTACAAACACTCTGGTGCCGGGCATCGTCGGGGCGGATCGCAGCCGTCTCGACAGCGTCATCAACGATCTTTTAGGTCGTGTGGGACAAATCAATCAGGCGTTCGTAGCAATCGACGACAACACTTTTGGACCGGGCCGGACGCGCTTCAACTACGAGGCGCACTATCCGGAATACGATTTCTTTGGTCAGGATACGTGGAAGATAACTCGCAACCTGACGCTTGATTTGGGTTTGCGTTGGGAGATGAGGTTATCGCCGCGCGCGCCAAACGACGTCGTCTTGCGACCCGAGGAGCGAATCGCTTTGGGTGAGACTCCGACAAACAGTTTTCGGTTCGGTGAAGGAAAGTTGTACGACGATTCCTTGTTCCAGTTGGCTCCTTCAGTTGGCTTTGCGTGGGATCCGACCGGCAGCGGCAAGACGTCGATTAGAGGAAACTATCGCTTGGCCTACGACCGGACCAACACGTTTCTCTTTTCATCGTTCATCTTCCAAAGTGCTCCAGGTCTTACACGAGCCGTCATTAACAACAGCTTCGGACAGGGCGGCGGTCTGCTGCGGCAAG
>JBIOUJ010000203.1:0-6639 GCA_044867025.1 Pyrinomonadaceae bacterium
AAACTCTTCCGGACCATTGACCTCATTGGTGGGGAACATCACAATCCTCGTCATGAGGATCAATCAATTTCCAAGGCTTTTGCTGGTCGATTGGCGCAGACTCAGGCTCCCGACTTCCGGCGAGACAATCGTCGTCGCCGTCTCCGGGGGCGCTGATTCCACCGCCCTGCTGCTCGCTATTGAAGAACTTAAAACACGTAACAAACTCTACGTGGAATTTTGCGTCGCCCATCTCGACCACGGGCTGCGAAAATCGAGTTCGAAAGACGCTAAATGGGTCAAGGAATTAGCGACCAGGTTGGGCTTCCGCAGCGTGATCGGCCGTAGCAAAGTCGCTGAAGACGCCGAAGAAAGTAGTGACAATCTCGAGCAGGCAGCACGGGAGGCGCGCTACGCGTTTCTTGAACGAACGGCGAAGAAAGTCTCAGCCAATTACGTTTTGACCGCTCACACGATGGACGACCAGGCCGAAACCGTTCTGCTGCGACTGATGCGCGGCAGCGCGGGCGCGGGTCTCGGGGGAATGGAGTCCCTTCGTCCGCTCGCTAAAAACAGTTCCATCAAACTCGCCCGGCCAATCTTGTGGGCACGTCGAATTGAGACTGAAGACTACTGCCGCCTTCGCAGGGTCGACTTTCTGACTGACGAAATGAACGACGATCAAAAGTTTGCTCGCGTGAAAGTGCGCAAACAGCTCCTGCCGCTGATGCAGTCGTTCAACAACCGCATCGTCGAAGCTCTCTCGCGCACCGCCGCCCAACTGCGCGAGGACGGCGCCTTGCTTTTCAACAATTCCGACGCCCTCTTGCAGCAGGCGTCGCTTTCGAATGTGGAAAATGAAACCAAACCGCCCGCACTCGACGTAAAGGTGCTGTCCAAAGCCCCTCCTGCCTTGCGACGCAGGGCATTGAGGCAGTGGCTCTCTGAGGCCCGAGGCGGTACACGCAGACTGGAAATGGTTCACCTTTCCGCGGTTGAGAAGCTTCTGGAGGGCACCGCGGGCGGGCGCGTTGTGGAATTGCCGGGCGGCGGGCGCGTGAGCCGGAGACAACACCGGCTGGTGTTTGAGGTGCAAAAAGATTGAAAAAGCACCGGTCAAACTCTATAGTCCTCGGAGGGCGGTGTAGTTCAGAGTTCAAGCTTTAGCTTGCCTGGCACTGAAACAGCAGCCTAAAGGCTGAACTCTAAACTTTCCCGCGAGGTTTTTGAGACTGCAACAGGGAACCTTAGTTGCAGATGTGCATCAAAGGGAACGAGTTCTTTTGATTGAATCGTTTTTGAGAAGGCACGTCCCCATGGACGGCGACAAATGACGCCCTGATAAGGTATTATCGGGGGTCGGAGGCGTTAATGAATTTGAGTTCTACGGCGAGACAGATTGTTTTTTGGCTCCTGATAATTGCAGGGGCAGTCTTACTTTACAAGCTGGTTAATCCGCGTGGCAGCAGTTATCAACCTGTCGACCTGACCAGGCTCGATCAGTTGATGCAGAGCGGCAACATCAAAGAGTTGACCGTCAAGCAAACTGAAAGCGTCGCGATTGATGTAAACAACCAGGAATATCGCGTGGCGTTGTCGAACGATGCCGCGAAAAACGACTTGCTCAAGTCGGCGCGCGAACTCGTGAATGGCAAGCCGCGCGTTGCGAAGGTGCAGGAAGAATCAAGCAGCAGTTATATCTGGCCCATGCTCATCACCTGGGCGCCACTACTTTTTATAATCGCTATTTGGATTTTCATGTTGCGCCAGATGCAATCTGGTGGCAACAAGGCGTTGTCGTTCGGGAAGTCTCGGGCCAAGTTGCTCAACAACCAGCAGAAACGCGTGACGTTCAAGGATGTTGCTGGAGTTGAAGAAGCGAAGGAAGAACTACAGGAGATCATCGAATTCCTCAAGGAACCGCAGAAGTTTCAGAAGCTCGGCGGACGCATTCCGAAAGGCGTTTTGATGATGGGACCGCCGGGAACCGGCAAGACTCTGTTGGCCCGTGCGATCGCCGGTGAAGCAAACGTTCCGTTCTTCTCAATCTCCGGATCAGACTTCGTCGAGATGTTTGTAGGTGTCGGTGCATCCCGTGTGCGCGACCTGTTTGAGCAGGGTAAGAAGAACGCGCCGTGCATCATCTTCATCGACGAGATCGATGCGGTGGGTCGTCATCGTGGCGCAGGCCTCGGCGGTGGACACGATGAACGCGAACAGACGTTGAATCAGTTGCTGGTTGAGATGGACGGCTTCGAGTCGAACGACGGTGTGATCCTGATCGCTTCGACGAACCGTCCGGACGTTCTCGATCCGGCGCTGCTTCGACCCGGGCGCTTCGATCGACGAGTGGTTGTGTCGCGACCGGATGTACGTGGACGCGAAGGTATTTTGAAAGTTCACACACGCAAGATTCCGCTCGGTGAAGACGTTGATATCTCCGTGATTGCGCGAGGTACTCCGGGATTCACTGGTGCGGATCTCGCAAACCTTGTTAACGAAGCCGCTCTTAACGCCGCTCGTTACAACAAGAAGCTCGTCGCAATGGGCGACTTCGAGTTGGCGAAAGACAAGGTACTGATGGGCGCCGAGCGCAAGAGCATGGTGATTTCGAACGAAGAGAAGCGAGTCACCGCTTATCACGAAGCGGGTCACACGCTCGTCGGTCTGAAAGTGCCGAATGCGGATCCGGTTCACAAAGTCACTATCATTCCGCGCGGTATGGCGCTGGGTGTGACGCAACAGCTTCCTGAAGGCGACAGGCACAACTACAGCCAGGAATACCTTCTGGGCCAGATCGCAATCCTGATGGGTGGACGCATCGCGGAAGAGATTTTCCTCGGCAGCATCACCACGGGCGCGTCTAATGATATCGAGCGGGCGACCGAATTAGCGCGTGCGATGGTTTGCGAATATGGAATGTCTGAGATGGGGCCGCTGACCTTCGGCAAGAAGGAAGAGCAGATCTTCCTCGGACGCGAGATTGCCCAGCATCGCGACTTTTCTGAAGACACTGCGATCAAGATCGATCAGCAGGTGAAGAAGATCGTCACCGCTCAGTTTGAAAGAGCGAAGGCCATCATCGAAGAGAATCGCGACACGATGATTCGTTTGGCTGAGTGTTTGTTGGAACGTGAGTCGTTGGATGGAGTTGAGATTCGACGGATTGTCGCGGGCTTGCCGCTCGACGAGAATCCGCCGGCAGTCGATTCCGGTAACGACGAAGATCGTCCACAATTGAAGGAGCCGACGGCAAAACCGCTCAAGCCGATTCTGCCACCGATAACCGGCGGCAACCCGCAACCGGCGTAGCTCTCGTGGCTACGAACGGTTGGCAAATCAAGAACCACACAATGCCCATTGGTCAGCGCACGCTGATCATGGGCATTCTTAATGTCACCCCTGATAGTTTTAGCGACGGCGGTCAATTCTTCACTTTAGACAGCGCGGTGGCGCGTGCCGAACAGATGATCTCGGAGGGCGCCGACATCATCGATGTTGGCGGTGAGTCTACCCGTCCTGGCGGCGAGCCTGTGTCTGCTGAAGAGGAAATTGGGCGCGTCGTGCCTGTCATCGAGGCATTGGTAAAGCGCTTTAACACCCCCATCTCAGTTGACACAACGAAATCCGAGGTCGCACGTGCGGCACTCGATGCGGGCGCCGCGATCGTCAACGACATCTCCGCTCTTCGTTTTGACTTCTACGTTGCCGACGCAGTGGCGCGTGCCGGCGCAGGGCTGGTGTTGATGCACTCGCGCGGCACGCCCGCCACGATGCATCGTCTGCCCCCAGTCGCCGACATCATGGAGGAAGTCACACACAGCCTGCGCGCGAGTATCAACATGGCCGAGCGTCGTGGCGTTAAGCGCGAGTCGATCGTGATCGATCCGGGAATCGGCTTTGGAAAGAGCCAGGAGCAGAACCTCGAGCTTATCGCGAAGCTCGATCAACTCATCGCCGCCTTTCCTGACTATCCGCTCCTGATCGGCACTTCCCGCAAATCCTTCATCGGCCGCATCCTCGCGGACGAGAACGGCACCCCCGCCGCCGCCGAAGATCGCCTCCACGGCACCATGGCCACAATCACCACCGCCATCCTCCACGGCGCTCACATCGTGCGTGTGCATGACGTCAAGGCAGCACTGGAAACAATCCGCGTTGCCGAGTCAATCCGCGTTCATCCGTGAAGATCATTGTCGAATGTGAGAGAATGCCACGCTTATGGCGAAGCTTATCCGCGTTTTCCTCTTCATACTAATGCTCGCGTTCGTTTCCGGTTTTGCAGAGTGCTACAAGCCGGTGACGAAGAACCAGCTCCCATCGCGGATCAAAACCGTCGCCGTGCCTGCCTTTCAAATGGAAAGCCAGGCGTTGCGCTACAAGATCGAATCGCGCTTCACTGATGCGGTGATGCGCGAGCTCGTGCATCGTGGTCGCGGGTTGCGCGTGCAAGGAGAGCGCGAAGGCGCGGACGCGGTGATCGAAGGCGTCATTAAGAACTTCTCGTTCGGTGGCGTACTGCTTGACGATAAAGGCCGTGCGCGAATTTTTGAAGTTACCGTCACCGCCGCTGTAACCGTGCGCGATCAAACAGAGAACCGTGTTCTCTACGACAATCAGAACTTCACCTTCCGCGGCGAGTATGAATTCGCAAGCGATCCTCGCAGCTTCTTCAACGAAGAAGATCCGGCCATTCTCCGCATGTCGCGCAGTTTCGCGGAGAGCATCGTCTCAACACTCATAAACGCGGTCCAAATCGAAAAGAAATGAAAGCGCTTTCTCGATCGGAACTCGAACGTTCGTTGCGGGAAGGAGTGCGGCCGCTCTACCTTCTGCTCGGGGGCGAGGTTTATTTGCGCCGTGTCGCGAGTCAGGCAATCACAGAGGCCGCGCTCAGCCGAACGCTGCTTCGTGAGTTCAACGAATCTGCTTTCAGCCTCGTGAGCGATGCAGTTCAATCCGCGATCGCTGCGGCCGAGCAGTTGCCGATGATGTCAGACACGCGCGTTGTGCGCATCCGCGATTTCGCCAAACTTCGTGACGCTGACGAGGAAGTTCTGATTCGATATTTGAACAATCCCGCGCCTTCGACGGCGATGATCTTCATTGCAGACGACCTGGACAAACGAAAGAAGTCGACCAAGGTACTGCTGGATGTTTGTACCGTCGTCGATTTCCCACCGCTCAAAGACGCCGAAGCAAAAGCATGGTCTAAAACGCGTCTGAAAGAGTTGAAGACAACAGCCGACGATCTGGTGTTGAGCGAGATCATCAGACTGGTCGGAACTGACGTACAGACGCTCTCGAACGAGCTCGACAAACTCGCGTCAGCGGCGGCGAACACCGGCCGCATCACGCCTGAGCTTGTTGACGAATTAATCGGCCGATCGCGCGAGTTATCCAATTTCGAATTGGGCGATCATTTAATGGCTGGTAATCGTAAGCGGGCGCTCGAAACGCTTCATCGACTCCTCGAAGACGGCGCTGAGCCGGTGATGCTGGTCGGATTGATAGCCGGAAACTATCACAGGCTCGCGCTCGGTAAACACTTGCTCGCTCGCGGCGGTCGAGATGAAGTCTTTCGCAACATCTCTCTGCCGCCTTTCAAACGCGATTCGTACATTTCAACTTTGCACCGCAGCAGCGCTGAAAAAATCGCACGTGGCATTCAACTCACTGCTGCCACCGATCTCGCGATCAAGACTTCACAGGCGACGCCTCGGCTTCAACTCGAGATGCTGGTGTGCGAGTTGGCACGTTGACGGCGTCTTTTTGAAACTCCGGTGACTCAACGATCCTGTTGCACTTCTCTACCAGCGATACCCCGGGTCCGAACTCGTTCAACTTCTCCGCTACCTTATCGATCCAGAAGACCGTAACCGGCTCGCTGTACTTGTTTCTGTCAACTCCATGGTGGTCCAGAAAGCGCATCAGCGACGATCGCATCCGCTCGAGGGCTGCTTCCCTTCCGAGTGTTTCCACGTACCAAATCGCAACTAACAGGTGATCTCGATGTTTGAATGCGTCTTTGTCTGTCTCGCACGTTTCAAAGGACCGCACAATGTTCTCAATCTCTGCGTCTGTCTGGTAGGTACTCATGAGCGTTCCTCCAAATAAAAACCGAGGCGGACCGAAATGTCGATCCGCCTCGGTATGATTTCGTGTTTAGGCTGGTTTTATTTAGCCGTTTGATTCGCTTTCGCTGTCAGGCGCGATTTATAACGCGCTGCTGCATTCTTGTGCATGACGCCCTTCTGGACCGACTTATCGATCACCGAAATGGCGACAGGCAGCACCTCCTGAATCTCATCGCTCTTGCCCGATTCGAGCGCCGCGCGCATCTTTTTGATATACGTCCGGACCTTAGTTCTGTGAGACCGATTAATAACGCGCCTCTTCTCACTCTGTCGCACGCGCTTTTCGGATGATTTATGATTCGGCATTAAATATCTCCAAAACCCCAGCAAATCCGCGCCACCGTCCGCAGCGCAAGTGACGGAGTATAGGTATCCGACTAGCATGTGTCAAGGCGCCGAATTGACTCACTAAAAATCTACTCGAAAAGGTATTCGTTGCCTCAAATAAAAATCTACTCGAAAAAGTAGACACTGCCGCGGCCCGCAAAGAGGCTGGAGGCAGAAGATGAGGCTGACGATGAAG
>JBIOUJ010000204.1:0-4313 GCA_044867025.1 Pyrinomonadaceae bacterium
CAACTCCGGCAGAAGACGATTCGAAGCGATGAGGAAGCAGAGGAGCGAACGCGGATCGTCTACTTTTGCGCGAAGTGCCAGGGTGTTAAAATCTGACCACGTTGGGCATCTGACTAGGCATGAAACTCGCCACCTGGATCAAACGACTCGGCTTCTGGGGTTTTGTATTCTTCCTGGTGAAGGGACTGCTCTGGTTGCTCGTTCCCGCGCTGATCGCGCTCTGGACGACTAGTTAATGCTGACCGCTGTTCGCCAACGCGGCTTCCTTCAGTTTCGGATTCTCAACCCACGACTTCGCTGACACGAACGACACCTTATCGTAGACCAGCACGATCGTTCCCAGCTTCAAAAGCTTACTGACTTCAAGCGCCGCGAACATCGGTATGCGAATGCAACCATGACTCGCCGGCTGAACCGGAACGTTCAGACTTCCGTGGATCGCAATTCCGCCACTGATGTAATTCGGGTAATACATCGATCCCGGCACATTGTTTTCCCAACCAACGCCTTTCTCGTAAACGACGAACCGTCCGCGCGGCGTGTACGCTATGCTCGTCTGGCCATCGTAAAAGAATTCTTTTCCATTGCCTGTCGAGACAGGAAGCACTCTGACTTTCGCGTCATCTTCGACGAGCAGCAGCACCTGTCGATCGAGATCCACTTCAACGTGCTCGTAGCCGTCTTCTCTGGCTTTCGGCGATGTGGCAGTTCGAATTGCCTCGAGCTCGTCGATCGTGAGCACGCCACTGACAGCCCGACCCTCCCATTTTTGAAAAGAGACCAATGCCGCACGTGTCGCTGGATCGAGTAGACCATCGACTGCACCGGTCCAGTAACCCATATCCGCAAGCCGGCGTTCTGCTTCTTTCATTTGCGCCCGTGTCAATGCCGTGCTCGCAGTCGCAAGCGACGACGTCGCAACCAGCAGCAGACACATCGTGAGAAAACGTTTCATTTCGTGCTTAGCAAACGCCTCTGAACGCCATTCGTCAGCGAGCTCAGCAGCTCCAGCAGCTTGTCGTAATCCACAGGTTTCACGAGATGCCCATTGAAACCCGCTTCCTCTGACTGGCGGCGATCGTCTTCCTGACCCCAGCCCGTCAGCGCGATCATCACGATATCCTTTCCCCACGGTTGCTGACGCACCTGGCGACACACTTCATGCCCGGTCAGTCTCGGCAAACCAATGTCGAGCAACACGACTTCAGGACGATGCTCTTCAATCGCCTCGACTGCTTCCACGCCGTCGTGCGCCATGTACGTTTTGTTGCCCGTGATCTCCAACAGCATAGCAAGTGAGTCAGCAGCGTCTACGTTATCGTCGACGATCAGTATGCGACGCTCGTGCGACGGCTCTGCCGCCGCCGGCTCAGGCTGCGCGGCAACTGGCCGTTTGCTGAGTACCGGCAGACGCACTATGAACTCACTTCCTTGTCCCTCGCCGGCGCTTCTCGCTTCGATCGATCCGCCATGCATCTCTGCCAAACGCTTCACTAACGTCAAACCAATACCCAACCCACCCTGCGATCGTTCTGCGGTAAGATCGACCTGCATGAACATATCGAAGATGCTGTCTAACTTGTCCTGCGGTATGCCGGCGCCATTGTCTTTCACCGTCACCACCACTTCATCGTCGACTCGCTTTGCACTCACCGAGATCCTTCCGTTCGATCTCGTGTATTTGGAACTGTTATTGAGCAGGTTGCCAAACACCTGGGCCAACCGCGCGCGATCCGCGTTCAGATAAATCAGCTCCTCAGGAAGCTCAACAGTTAAATCATGACCCGCCGCATCGATGAGTGGACGCGCCACTTCGACAGCCTGTTGAATCACTGAAGCCAGTTCGACCTCGCTCCGCCGCAACTCGAGACGATCGTACGTGATGCGATTCAGATCGAGCAGATCGTCAACCAGCCGGACCATCTGGCCCAACTGACGCTCGATCGTGTCGTGTGCGCGTTTGAGAACCTCGCGGTCGTCACCCGAGTGCTTCACCACTTCAAGCATGTTGCTCATCGGAGCGAGCGGATTTCTGAGCTCGTGAGCCAGCGTTGCCAGAAACTCATTCTTACGCTGATCGGCTGCGGCCAGGTCCGCCGCTAATCTTCTCAGATCATCGGCGAGTCGCTTTCGTTCGGTGACGTCCTGGCTGACAGTTGCGAATCCGACGGGTTCGTTCCCGGCGTTGGTCAGCATCAACACTTTGTAAGCCATCCAGCGAGGCTCACCCGTTTTGAAGTGTCGAAAGCGCACCTCGACTTCGCCGTGCCCGTTTGCCATAACACTAGGCAAAAACTCATTCATGATCATCCCTTGATCTTCAGGAAAGAAGAATTCCGGGAGCGGCGTGCGGCGAGCCTGTTCGATATCGTCCAGTCCAATCATTTCCAATCCCGCGCGATTGACGAAGAAGGGAAGACCCTGCAAGTCGCACATGCCGATAAAGTCAGTGCTATTCTCGACGACCGTGACAAAGTTTTGGCGCTCGCGTTCCGTGCGTTTACGCGCGGTAACATCGCGCACGATCTTCGAAGCTCCAGTCACATTTCCGGCTTCATCTTTGACCGGCGAAATGGTGAGAGACACGATGATGCGTTGACCATCGTTTCGCACTCGTTCGGTTTCGAAATGTTCGATCCGTTGTCCGGCGCGCAACTTGGCAATGATTTGGTCCTCATCAGCAAGGCGGTCAGGCGGGATCACGAGCGAGATGTTTTTTCCGATAGCTTCCTCCGCCGTGAAACCGAAGACCCGTTCCGCGGCCGCGTTCCAGCTCTGAATGACGCCGTCGAGCGACTTGCTGATGATTGCATCGTTTGAAGTTTCTACGATGGACGCGAGTAGGCGAGCCGTAAGAAGCTGGTTTGCTTTGTCACGCTCAATCAGACGCTGTGCACTAACATCTCGAAAGATCAGTACACAGCCCGACACGTGTCCCTGCTCGTTCCGAATCGGTGCGGCACTGTCGTCGATCGGGCATTCACTGCCGTCTTTCGTGATGAGCACGGTATGGTTTGCGAGACCGACGACGATGCCCTCACGCAACGCTCTCGTTGCCGGACTCTCGACAGGTTTCCGCGTCACCTCATTGATAATCTGAAACACGCGCTCGAGCGGTTGGCCCAGGGCGTCCGTGTGAGACCATCCTGTCAGCGATTCCGCTACCTCATTGATGTAGGTGATGCGTCCCGCGGTATCAGTGGTCAATACTGCATCGCCGATACTGCGCAATGTGACTCGGAAAACTTCGCGCTGCTCAGTGACACGTGTTTTACCAACACGCGCTACTTCGCCGAACACGATGATTAGAGAACAAGTGAAGAGGTATGCAACCAACCCGACGAGATTTGCAACGTCACTTACGTCGAAATGGTGGCGCGGTGCGATGAATAGATAGTGACAAGCAGCGTAACCGATTAGGGCCACCGGGATCGCCACGCGATAGCCGCCCAACCACACCGCCGCAGCGACGGCTCCAAAGAGCGTGACGAGAGGCAACGCATCGCCCATCAGCGGATCGAGCGCCAAACGCAGTAACACCGCCACTACGACCGCGACCAGCCCTAGCCCATAATTTTTAAGCGAACTGCGCAACCTCTACCCCCGTGATCAGACAACTGGTGGTTCTGACCTTAAGAACTGCTGGTGATTTTAACTTTGAAGATTGAGAGCGTTCAACATATATCGGTTTTGAGTACTGGTTCATTTTGAAACGCCGAAGGCGTTGGTTAATTCCAGCCCAGGGTTGGAGCGGGAGCGACAACCCTGGGAATATCGCGACCGCCAGGTTTTCAACCCTTTCAGAGTATGTCGGAATAACGCCGAAGGCGTTCGCTAATTTCAGCCCAAGGTTGGAGCGGGAGCGACAACCTTGGGAATATCGCGACCGCCATGCTTTCGACCCTTTCAGAGTATGTCGGAATAACGCCGAAGGCATTCGCTAATTTCAGCCCAAGGTTGGAGCATTAGCGACAACGTTGGGTTAGCAAAATAAAATTAAGTCGAAACGCTGAAAGCGTTCACCAATTGCCGAACCCTTTTCAGGGTTCAAAATATATTTTGATTCGATTACCCAGGGTTCTCGCTACGCTTTGAACCCTGGGCTGAAATTAGCGAACGCCTTCGGCGTTATTCCGACAGACTCTGTAAGGGTTAATGTCGCACAGGCCTAACGCTTTCAGCGTTTAGCTCGTTGATCTGGAGAGACCCAGGGTTGTCGCTGCGCTGTTCATTATCATGACATCCTTTACAGTTTGTTTTTTCCCGAGCCGGTTGTAAGCGGCCTTTCTCATTCTCCCCAAGCTTTAGCTTGG
>JBIOUJ010000205.1:0-23418 GCA_044867025.1 Pyrinomonadaceae bacterium
CTTAATATGATTCATATACCTCTTCTTCGTCAGGGCAATTCTTATAAGAGTCTCGACGTCTCGCGTGTCGCGCATCATCAAACGCGCGACATTTTCGTCGAAGTCAGCCAGGCAAACGCGGGATTGATCCGCCGCGACTTGGGTAAGCAAGAGATCGCTTGTGCGAGTCTACGGCGCTTCTCAACACGCGAACTGGTCGCGATCTGTTCGCGTGCCGGCGAGCTCTTCACCAATGATTCTTTACCGCTTGGTGACGAGACACAAACTCCCGAAGACTACGTCAAGCAAGTTTCCGCGACGACCGGTCTGCCGTACGTGCTCGCGCGTCGAAACATGCTGAAGATCAAGAGCATGTTTACAAACATGGAAAGCGTGCTCAACGGTCTGACACGGAATCTCGACTGGGAGATTCTCGATCGCGGTTTCGGTGAATTCGAAGGCCATTCGTTGAGTTTCTTTCCACGCACGCAATCACTCGGCGCCGTTCTGCCAAACAACTCACCGGGCGTGCATTCGCTTTGGATACCCGCGTTCCCGCTTCGCATTCCGCTCGTTCTGAAACCCGGCAGCGCTGAGCCCTGGACGCCCTACAGAATTATCCAAGCGTTGATCAAGGCCGGTGCACCACGAGAAGCCTTCAGTTTCTATCCAACCGATCACGCCGGTGCAGGCGAGATTTTGCGTAGCTGTGGTCGGTCACTGCTGTTCGGTGATTCATCGACTACCGGCATGTGGCACAACGATCCGCGCGTCGAGATTCATGGACCAGGTTACAGCAAGATCATCATCGGCGAAGACTGCGTTGACGGTTGGGAACAGTATCTCGACGTCATGGTCGCTTCGGTCGCAGACAACGGCGGTCGTTCGTGTGTGAATGCATCTGCAATCTGGGCGCCGAGACACGTCGAAGAGATTGCTGAGGCTCTGGCGAAAAAATTGGCCCAGATCATTCCACGTGAAGCAAGCGACGAAAACGCGCAGATCGCGCCGTTTGTCGATCCGCAGGTCGCCAGTCGCATCAATTCGATCATCGATCAGGGCATGAGCGAACCGGGCGCGCGTGACGTTACCGCCGCATACCGCGACGGCGAACGCCTGGTCAACTGGAACAACTGTTCGTATCTGCTTCCAACGGTTCTGCTTTCAGAGCAGGACCATCCACTCGCGATGAAAGAGTTTCTCTTTCCGTTCGTGAGCGTTGTTCGCGTTGACCAGAACGACGTCGCAACCGCGCTTGGACCAACGCTCGTCGCCACAGCTATCACGAAGGATCCAAAGCTGATACAAACTTTAGTCGCCTCCCCGCGCGTCGATCGTCTGAACATCGGCGCGCTCGCCACCAACCAGGTCAGTTGGGATCAACCGCACGAAGGCAATCTCTTCGATCATCTTTACGCGCGCCGTGCATTCCAACACGCCGTTGCCGTTTGAGGACTGAACTTGAGGATTCTTTATCTCACGGGCGGCGCGGGTCGAATGTATTGCGGCAGTTGCCTGCGCGACAACGCCATGGCCACCGAGCTGATCGCCCGCGGCCACGACGTGATGCTCCTGCCTGTTTACACGCCTACTTTCACCGACGAACCGAATGTTAGTAACGATCACGTCGTTCTCGGGGGCATCAGTGCATACCTCGAGCAGTATGTTCCGATGTTTCGCAAGACGCCGCGCTGGCTCGATCGACTGTGGGACTCGAAAACTGTGTTGAGTCTTGCGTCGCGACGATCGATCTCGACCAACCCGCAGATGCTCGGCGAGATGACGGTTTCCGTGTTGAAAGGCGAAGACGGATTTCAGCGCAAAGAGATCGACAAACTCGTCGACTGGCTCAAAGCTCAGGACACGCCTGACGTTATCAATCTCCCTTATTCGTTGCTGCTGGGCATGGCTGGTCCACTCAAGCGCGCGTTGAATTTGCCGATTCTCTGCACGCTTCAGGGTGAAGATCTCTTCCTGGACGGGCTCCACGAACCCTACCGCACTCAGTCGCTCGATCTGATCCGTGAACATCTACAACACGTAGATCTGTTTTTATCTGTGAGCGAGTATTACGCTGATTTCACGCCGGGTTATCTCGGCATTCCGCACGAGAAGATTCGTGTAGTTCCTCTGGGAATCAACCCTCAGGGATTCGACTTACGCGATTCGAAACGAAGTGGTCCATTCACTGTCGGCTTTCTCGCGCGCATCGCACCGGAAAAGGGATTACATGTTTTAGCGGATGCATACCGCCTGCTGCGGCAGTCGGGTGAGTTGCCTGAAGGTCGATTCGAAGCGGCGGGTTACATGGCGGCTGATTGCAAGTCGTATCTCGAAAAGATCCAGAAGAGCCTCGCAGATGCCGGTCTGGGCGGCGAGTTTCATTATCGCGGTGTTTTGGATCGCGCCGAGAAGATCGCATTTTTGCAAAAGCTCGACGTGATGTCAGTGCCTGCAACTTACGACGAGCCGAAGGGCGTTTCGTTGCTGGAGGCGATGGCGTGTGGCGTACCGTTGGTCCAACCACGTCGCGGTGCATTCACTGAGATCGTTGAGAACACGGGCGGTGGGCTGCTGGTCCAACCCGACGATCCACAGAATCTTGCTGACGGCATTCTGAAGATCGTCAGAAACAAGCAGCTTGCAGAAGAGTTGAGCGCGAACGGTTTTCACGGCGTGAGAAAGCACTACAGCGCCGCAAACATGGCCGATCGCGTGCTTGAAGCTTACGAGAGCGTGATATGTCCAACCCCTTCAATCCCGGTGATGACCTGATCTTCCAGCTCGAGAGCGGGTTTGGACTGCTTCGTGTGTTGGCTGTCGAAGGCGAAGGCGCGGATGCGACGTGGCATCTGCTGGCGTATGACGAGTTCTTCCCTGACGTCGAATCGGCAGAAGCTGCTTTGAGCGGTGAGACTCCTTTGCCCGTGCGTAAACCGCACATGGCACTTACGAACCGCGCCTTCGAACGAACACCCGCAGCGCGACTCGGCAACCGGCCTGTTACTGGAGACGAGCTCGCTGCCTATGACGCTTGGCTTAACAGCGATCGAGCTGTCTCCGATCGCTCAGCGCTCTTAATGCTCGGGATTCGATAAGTTCTTCTCTGCGTTATCTGCTTTATCGGTGTTATCCGTGTGCCCATGAAAAAGATCTCCAGGCTTCTCTTAATCCTTGTTATTGTTTCACCCGCGCTCGCAGCTCGCGTCGAACGCCTCATTGACACCTGGCGGCCGGAACATTACGCCGTCAACCTTACATTGAACGACGCACTCTCTGAAATCACCTCAGCGAGCGCGCGCATCAACGTCCTGATCGTCAAACCAACCAGCGTGATCGATTTCGACTTCGGCGAGCTCACAACCACCGGCGTCACACTAAACTCGAAGCCACTTTTATTCGAACACAAAGCCGGCAAACTCAAAATCAATCTGCCTGGGCCGGCCACTGCTGGAACTCGTCTCACATTGGTGATCGACTATCGCGGCAAACCCAAAGACGGATTGATCCTCACTAACGACAAAGACGGAAAGCCCGCGGCAGTCGGTGACAACTGGCCGGATCGAGTTCATCACTGGATACCGGCATTGGACCACCCGTCCGCGAAAGCAACGGTTACATTCAACATCACCGCGCCGGCAGGGTTGGAGGTCGTGGCTAACGGCCGTTTGGACCACGTTGAAACCGTAGCGTCTGGTCAACGCACGTGGACCTACGCGGAAGGAATTCCGATTCCGCCGTATTGCATGATCATCGCCGTGGGCCAGTTTGCTCGTGTCGAACCGTTGGAGAAAGCGCTGACGCCGCTTTCGTACTACGTGCCGCAGTCAGACAAAGACCTGGCTGTTAAAGGATTCACGCCGACGATTCCCTCGCTGGAGTTTTTCACACAAACCGTCGCGCCATATCCGTACGAGAAACTTGCGATGATCGTAGGTGCGACGCGTTTTGGTGGGATGGAGAATTCCAGCGCCATCGTCTTCACGAGCGGTTTGTTGTCGCGAACGTCGAGGGATGGATTGAGCAAGACGTACGGGGTCCCGTCGGCTAATGTCAGCTTGATCGCGCACGAGATCGCGCACCAGTGGTTTGGCGATTCGGTTACAGAGTCGACGTGGGCCGATCTGTGGTTGAGTGAAGGCTTCGCGACATACTTCGCCGGTCTTTTTGTACAGCGCTACGAAGGCGAAGACGCTTTTCAAGCCTACATGAACAACGCAGCCACCACCACGTTCGGGTACGAGAAGAAGAAACGCACGCCCATCTTCGATCGCGACACTGAGAATCTCTTCGATCTTCTCAACGCGAACAATTATCAGAAGGGCGCGTGGGTGCTACACATGTTGCGCTCGAGGCTTGGTGACGAGGTCTTCTTTCGCGGCATCCGTGCGTACTACGAAGCGCACAAGAGCTCCGTCGCCACGACTGAAGACCTGCGTCTTGCACTCGAGAAAGCTTCCGGCAAAGACCTCAAGCCTTTCTTCACTCGCTGGGTCTACGACAGCGGCCACCCGCAGTATGAGCTGACCTGGCAGTGGGTTTCTGCGAAGAACCTACGACTGTTTCTAAAACAACTTCAGCCCGGCAATGTTTTTCTCGATCCGGTACCCGTAGTAATCACAACAGTAGGCGGCAAGCGCGATATCGTGTTGAAGCCTTTGGGGCAAGAGTTAATCGAAACAATTGAGTTGCGTGAAAAACCGAGTGGCATTGAAATCGATCCCCGCAATACTCTTTTAAAGGAAGCAACAGTTCGAGGTATTTGACACCATCCCCTTGCTTCCCTATCATCCCAACCTGTCGGGGCGTGGCTCAGCCTGGTAGAGCGCACGGTTCGGGACCGTGAGGTCGGAGGTTCGAATCCTCTCGCCCCGACCAATCAAATCAAGCACTTACGGCGATCGGCAACGGTCGCCGTTCTTCATTTGTGGCAGGATTGTGGCAGAACCGATCGCGAGCGACTCTCACCGCTTCAACCGCAGCTCGCTTAGCTCTGTCAGTTGCGTGCGTGTAGCGCCGCGTGGTTTGCGGATCAGAATGTCCCATCAGATCGGCAATCGTCGCTTCACTGCAACCCCGCTTCCGCAAGTCTGGTTCCGAACGTGTGACGCAAGTCATGCCAATGCAGGTTCTCAATCCCCGCTAACTGACAAGCCGTTCCGAATGCTGTCTTGACGTCGGTGTAAGGCTTGGCAGTATCAGGGTTGATAAAAACATATCCGCCGCCGCGAACTGTGCTTCGGATCTGTTTTAGCGTGCTTCTTACGTCTTCGTTCATCGGCACCGAATAATCTCTTCCCGTCTTTGAATTCGGTACGTAGATCAATCCACGTTGGAAATCGACCCTTTCCCACGTCAGCTTGAACAGATCCCCTCGTCTCATACCGGTGCCAATCGCAAGCACCACGAGCGGCAACAAGTGTCCACGCGGACCTGTTAGCACTGTCAAGAGTCGCTGCTCCTCTTCATCGAACAGATACCGCACGCGCTTGTTGTTCTCAGGTAACAGCGGAACCTCTGCGCATGGATTCGTGTAGGTGACGCCGTGCTTGATCGCAAGCGAGAAGATCTTTTGAGATTATCTCCAGCTCTCGGTTAATCGTTGAGGGCTTTCGTGTCCTTCCATCTTTCAATTCAGACTCGCGCCGCTCCTTCTTGTATTTCTCGAGTAGCAGTGGCGAGATCTGAGCAAAGGTCTTGCCCTTAAGACTCTTGCTTTCGTAGATCATCGGCAGTTTGTACTTCTCATTGTTTTCGAAAGAACGCTTGTTCTCCCTGGCCCAAGGTTTATAGACCTCCTCTACAAACTTCTCGAAAGATGTCTCTCCAGTCGGCCTACCATATCGACCGTCATAAACCTCCTGGCGAATCTTCGTCTCAGCCTTTTGCGCTTGGACCTTGGTCCGTGCCTCAGGGAGAGCTCCCCGATACCGGACTCCGCGGATACAGAATGCGTAGTGCCATCTGTCTCCCCGTTTGTGAACTGGCATTGTCATTGTCCTTTCCCGAGGTGCAGCCACGGGCGCCGGCAGTTTACAACACGATCGAAAACCCGAGCGCCGTTTTCTGCGGCGAGCGTTGGAAAAGGAGGGAAACCAAACCCACGCAGTGCAAATCGAATCGGTCACAGCGAATCGGATCGCGGAATTCTCAACGTCTAAAGACGCAGCATGCGCGGCGAACTTCCAATGAGAGAATAAAATTTTCTTGGGTTCAAGTGGCGTCGGAAGCTGACGAGAATCTTAGGCTGCAAACGTCTGATCCAAATGCCTTTAACGCCGTTCTTAAGATATTAACGAGAAAGAACTTACACCGGAGTGAGGAGCTGTTTTTCAACTCTATCTTGTCTGCTCTCCTAAGATTGGTTCTTAAGTTTGATTTCGCGACCCTTAGGAACAGCGAGGGCGCTACTGTCACCCACCTAACAATAGCGCCCTCTTAAAGCGTCACCGATCCTTTGCCCCCTCTCGGATCAATAACGCCAACCGTGGGGCGTCGCGCGGTGAGGTCACTCTGTGGTGAGGTCACAAACTCCGACGCCCCTAGCCTCATGCGTTGCTGGTCTCACGCGTGAGGCTGTCTCAAATCTCGGGAATCTTCTCTGCGTAAAGCTGGCCTATGATTGCTGCCACAAGAATGCGCTTGAGCAGGACTTCAATCGATACTCCAAGATTGTTGGCCCACTCGCGCAGGAAGGCCCAATCCCTCGGTTGAATGTCGTTAGGAGTTAGTTGTACGGTAGCGAAAGGCGTTTCGCCGTGAGTGCTCGTGATAGTATTGTCCGGCATGGTCGATTCCTCATTCTTAACGGGATAGGAGTCGGCTGTGTAAGGGTTGGCGAGTGTTAGTAGCACTTGCCAGCCCGCTCTTTTAGTGGGTTCTGCCACTATAGAGACAGGGGTTTCGCTTGTCAATATAATTCTTACGACTCCGTAATAGTTTTTACTTTTCGCTGCATGAAGATTATCGGCACAACAGAGGCAGGACGTAGACTAGGAATTAGTGACGCCAGGGTACGCGCACTGATTATGAGCAAGCGTCTAAAGGCAGTTAAAGTCGGCGGCGCATGGCTGATTGATCCGAAAGACCTCGAAGCCGTTAAGGTTCGGAAGGTTGGTCGTCCGCGTAAGGCGCGGAACGCTTCCAAACGGTAACAGCCAATCCACCATTCCCTTCATTGAGACTCGTGAAAAGAATCGGTGTGAAACCTTTCCGGTTCGTACTCCTGCCACCCCGCACGCTTTTCGTCCTGGCTTAAAGCAATCCTTTAGGTGAATTATTTCTTCTAAGATTTGACTACAAAATCAGGCTGTAACCCTCTGACATAAATGGCTTTAACCTAGTTCTCAGGATTCTCGGGAAAATCTATAGATATTCTTGATTTCCATGATTCTGAAAACAAACGACTTACCCCGACTCGAAATCACATTTTTCAACTCTATCTTGTCTGCTCGCCTGATTTCTGTTCTTGATTTTATCTTGCGCTCCCGGGATGTAGCCGATCGGACTCCAATCCGGTCAAACTGAACTGCCGCCCCAAAGAGAAGGTTTGACTTCCGGCACCTGAATCGCCGCGTCGCAGCACGAGCCTCGTCGGACGTCGGTCATCAGACACGAGCCGTAGGCGAGTGAAACCCGTAAGCATAATCCCCTGAGAAGTGACGGCAGGACCGTGGCAATCAGAAAAAATGAATAGACGGCGAGGCGTCCTGATAAGACTGATTATGTTCGAGCGCCGTCAGGCGCGGTTTTGCGAGAACATCAATCCGCTCTTATCAGACGACCGTCCTTGTGAAGCGCTACAAGTCTCCAGAAACCTTGTTTCCACCGACGAGAACGATCGGAAATCGTTTAACACTATTAACTTGCGTATTGCCGTGTATTTTTGTAATGTTGCGCGCGCGTATGGAAATGCTCAGATAAAGGTACGCGGGATTTAGCTCAACTCACAACCGATCACCTTCAGTGGTCCTCGCGCTTAAGACATCTTTTTGAGAAATCGCTGTGGTGATGATTTTCTCGTAGAGCTTTCCTGGTAATTACTCATTGTGCAGCGAGAACGGCATGCTTTCCAAACTCAGTCATGGCAATGTTAGGTGGATGGACTATGCCCGTCGCTCGATGCAACGCCCCGGCTTCATCACATGGTTATTAAGATTCACCACAAGATCTCAGACTCAAACGCTGGAATCTCTAACGCGTTCGTTTTACAGGGAAGTAACTGCCCGTGTTTCCTTGGATGGACAACAACGTCAGACATTTCTTGAATATGTCCGTCAACAGCACGTACGAAGGCCATATGACGAACGCTCAGAATCGGTTGAAGTTCAGGACCTCTTTCTTTCCGATCCTGTTCTTCCTTCCCATTCTGGGGCGATCACCGGCGAATTCGAACGTAAGGGATATCGCCATTCCGTTTACGTCGAAGTCCCAACGTGGGCAGCAAGACTACGCACAATACGTGATCGGAATTACACGCTGACTGACCGCGGTCGGGTCCTTCAGCTCGCTGGCAGTCTATTATCTGATCAAGAGGTGAAGAGTCTAAGAAACCCATTATTCCTGAGCCTTCCCGAACGTTATGTCTTCCTATTCTGCCTCATTGATGTAGATGGGGATTTTTTAGCAGAGATGTATCGGCTGCTCTTGGACAAACAGATGTTCACTCGAGCTGAAGCAGGAGAAATAGCCGCTACAGCTCTTCATCACCTTCGAGATCGGCGACTTAAAAACCCAAGCACCGGCCTGATGCAACAGTTACGGACAAAACTGGATAAAGCGATCGAAGCGATGAGAAATCAGCGAGGCACGGGCCTCGGGCCTAAGGAATCCATCGCGACTCCGAGGACAGAACCTTTGGTGGACTGCGGAATATTGTCAAAGCCGAATCCCGAAAAATATGAATACTCGTTTACTGATTGGGGCAGATCGTTCCTGACTGAATTGATCTCTCGAGAACCGATCAGCGACTTTCTTAACTCGCATTTTTCATCAGCTATATCGGTTTTAACGGATCAATCCCTTAGCGAGAAACCTGAACTAATCGATATTGAGCAACCTTACCAGCAACTGAAGGCCGGGATTGGATATGTTTCACTTCAAGAACTAGGTGTGTTGAGCGTGGCACACGCATTGTCATCACCAGCCCGAAAACTATTCGAGATTAATTCAGTTGAAGAGGTACTTAAAAGCACCGCGTCTCAAACCGATCGGCAGGTTCGGTTTGCGTTGGGGGGCGCAGGTGGCAAGCAGGTCCGAATAGATCCGAGGATATTTAGAGCGGAATGATCAACCCGATCGAAATCTCACTGGCTCGAAACGTTCCGGCCGCTGTTATTCGTTCTGGAATACAAAAGGTATTCGTTAATCGGCTTCGGAAGGAAAGACATCAGATCCGTCATATCGTGGTCATCTCACCGTGGATTACGCCTTCGGACGGCAGTTGCAGCCGCATCTTTGAAGGAAGCAAGTCAACACGAATTCTCGAGCAAGTTTTTCGCGCTACTCGATTTAGGAGAAACCTTACTTAAATATTCGGCAGCAATAGCTTTTGCCGCAGTTGGGGGAAGTGGTGAGGCTGAAGCTGCCGAAAAAATTATGGACCTATTCAACCAACCGCCGACCTTGGGCAAAATCGCCGGGGGATTACGCGACGTTCTTAATGAGACTCCCGAAATTGACTGGCCCGTCGACATCGTTAATGCGACCTTTCGGAAAGCCAACAAAAAACCCACGCCCACAGCACGTTATCTCCTTGATGAATTTATAAGTATCCGGAATGATGAAAGAGGCCATGGGGCTCAACAACCCGAAGGATATTACGAAAGTCTATATCTAAAAAACTCTCTCATAATTCAAGATTGTGTCGCTGCAAGTTCATTCATTCAGTTGCCATTGCTTCACGTTCACGCTGTCGATCATCACAACGGACAATATTCGTATAAGGTCACGTTGTTAATGGGTGCTGCGGCACGTCGAATGGCTGAGCCAATAGTGACAACAGAGAAGGTGCGAACTGGCTCTACATGTCTTTGGGATCGAGGTCTGCGCTTATTTCCCATTGCGTGAATTCCTCATGTACCGTTATTGCAGTGTCTGCACAACCGAACACATTTTCTTCGCAGAGCAAATAACTGACGATAGGATCTATCTTCATTCATACATAGGTAACCATCGCATCGATATTCCACGAACTGAACAATGACTCACAACGTCGGCCGAATCGAATTTAAATATTGGCCATTTAGCATCGTGCCTGAGCCTGGGGAGGAACTAGTCTGGGCAGACCGCACCAAACTTAAGCACCAAGTGACAAGACTTGGACGTACTTTAGGTAAACATGACGCAGTCTCACTGCATCTTCTTTGGGCTGACTTTGGTGCTGGCAAGACTCATACGCTGCTCTACCTAAAACAAGAGGCGGACAACGGAACTTACGGATCACTATTACCGTTGTATTCAGCCCTTCCCAAGGGTTGTCGTTCGTTTCTTGACATCTACCAAGCAATCGTACGCGGTATACCGCCGCAAATTTTTCGAGAGTCTTATCAACAAGCTGTTTCAAAAGCAGGTCGCGATAACCTTGCGACGAGTCTGGCCGCAATTTGGCCAAACCTTTCTCCATGTTTTTCCGCGATCGGCATCGGGAGTGAAACACAACAGAGTGTCGCTTTAGCATGGCTGCGAGCTGAAACAGGAATTCCGACTCGTCAAGCGCAAGAGCTATCGTTGCTAGGACGCATTCGTTCTACAGATGAAGCTGTTCTAGCGCTATTGGGAATTGTCCGACTGTTTAACCTCTCGGGGCACAAACGAGTATTGCTGATGGTGGATGAATTTCAACGAGTTGAGGTTCTCCGAAGACAGCAGCAGGATGACATCAATGCTGGTCTACATGGCTTTTTTAACGCTTGCGGACGGGGAATGTCTTTGTTGCTTTCTTTTTCATTTGGAGTCGAAGAAAACGTTCGGCATTTCTTGAACCCCGAATTATTAAGCCGTGTACATCCACTCCGAATCACGATTGAAGCTCTCAAGAAAGACGAAGGAATCGCCTTTCTAAACGACGTAATAGCACAAGCGAGAGAAAATGTGGGCAGTTGGCCAGTGTCGGATGATGCAATACCAGCCATAGTAGAATCGGTCGCCGAAAGATTTCCACTCACGCCGAGGCGTTTATTGAAAGCCGCCGGAGCAGTATTTGAATCCGCCGATTTAGATCTTGAAGATGGAGTTATTTCTCACATTGACGCCAAATACATCCAAGATATCGCGAGTCGAGACGGATTCTCACAAATTGATGAAGGAGAGGAATGATGTCATTTCGGGAGTTCTCAAAGAATACCCGCGAAACCGTCCGTGTAACACCGACAACGTTCGAAGGTCACGACCTAATCGATATTCGAATCTATGCCAAGAATCGGACGGGACAGGTTGTTCCAACTCCGAAAGGCATTTCCATCAACGTAGACACGATACCGGAACTAATCGAGGATCTAAGATGGGCATTGGGACAACCATGCGATCCAGACCCAGACAGTCCGGAAAGAGTGCTCTCAGAATCGGACGCGGAGCGATTAGCAACTACCGCTTGGGAAACTCTTCGCAAACATGGAAGTGCGGTCCACTGGGACTCTGCTGAAAGAATAGTTCTGTCGAAAGCGCCAGAATTTTCAAAGTGGGACTTACATTATGTACTCGGCACACGGACAGACTTGTTTGAAAGAGTAGACCGCGCCGCCTATCGCGCCAGATCAGGTAGTACTGCTACTGTAAAAAAGCGCTAATTCGTCTCTTAGTCCTGTCAAGATCGTTTAATTCGCACTCCCATAATGTAAGCGTCGTCCAGCCTTCAGCTCGCAACTTTCTCTGATTCAACTTGTCCCGCTTCTTGTTCCTCTCGAGCTTTGGCTGCCAGTATTCAAGTCGAGATTTTGGTATATGGGAATCAACACAACCTCGATGTTGGTGCCAGAAGCAACCCCTAACATCAATGATCTTTCTTAAACGACTGAACACTAAATCAGGCTTGCCGGGAAGGTAAGCCACATGCAAGCGATACCTAAAGCCCATTTCAAACACGATGTGGCGTACTATCAATTCGGGCGAGGTATTCCTTGAACGGATTCGCGCCATGTTGGCTGAACGGCGCTCTGGAGACAGCTTATCTGTCATACGGCTAGGTCGAGGGGAAGGTCTGAAATATCCTTCAGGCGTCTGCCCGACACCATCATTCTTATGAGCTGTACGGAGTCATCTAGTTTGAGTTTTTCAACGCTCTTCATTAGTTCAGGTAGTGCAAAATGATAAACACAGTCGATGTCACCTGTTCCTAACGCTAGTGATGCGAGGCGACTTGGTAGAGGCTCACCGGTAACAACCGCAATGTGAGGTACTCGTCCCTTCCTATTTCGAATCAAGTTCAATGCCTCTGATCGCGCGTTCTGTGCACGATCGCTTCTTAGCGTCCACTTGCAGGATATGCTAGCGTGCAGAATGGGCACCTTATTATTCCTAAGCCGGATCGGTGATCTCAGTGCGATGCTATCGTCCACTAAGACCTGCTTTGCATTAATGATGTTATCCGGCTCGGGTTCTCGAACAATGAGCACATCGGGCGCAATGACGTAATCGCTTCCTAGTAAGACCGCAATCTCAGGATTTTTTTCCGCGATCTTCATAAGTTCCGCCAGATGACAATATTGTTCGAATCGAAAAATGGCCTTCTTCTCGGGATTCAAATCCCATCGTCCTGGTCGAAGATTCTGCAGTGTGAGGAAGGTCTCTTCGATAAAGGATCGCGTAATCTGTTCAAACTTGCTTCCCGAAATCTGACCAGCCAAGCGTCCAGTGAGTTTGGCCTTCGACTGAATTTGATCAAAGATTGCCTGGGCAATCGCAATACTAGATGCACTATCGCCGTCAGCGTTCGAGGGAAAACTATCTGGAAGACCGCGCTTAGATTTCTTGCGCGCGGTAATACACAGCACCCCGCTCTTTATAAGAGCGCCGTAGTATTTCTTCCTTGCATTATGAAAGTGTGGGCTTGATCTCAATTGGCGACGCTTAGTGCTAATTTGGCTGAGAGACAGATCTTAATACTTTCTGCTACTGCCTTCGCTACAGGCGGCGGAAATGCATTACCCACTTGCCGGTAAGTCGCTGTTTTGCCGCCCACGAAGTGCCAGTCGTCAGGAAAACCTTGAATTCTTGCAACCATTGGTACCGTTAGTTTTGGAATACCAACAAAGCTAGCATCGGGCGCTTCGTTAGCTATGCCAGTACCGTCCACGCCCAAACTTAGCCATGCTCTTTTAGCGCGCGTTGGTCCAAGATCCGGCCCGCCATGTTTATGAGAGCCACCAACGATTGTAGGCGCGATTTCGTTTGCCTGATCTCGCCACTTGATCGCACCCTTCCATCCTCTGGCAGCCATTAAGTCATACAACGTATCTCCAACAGTCGGCGCTAGACCACCCAACTGTTGGGGCCAAGAGAAGTACTCTGAGAATTCCCTTTTCAATGCCACAAAAACCACTCGTGGTCGTAATTGCGGTACGCCAAAATCGGAAGCACTCAAAAGCTTCCAACCAGTTTCATATCCAAGCTTCTTGAGTTCTGATGCGATGTGGTAACGATAATCTTCAAAAACTGCCTCCAAAATGCCGCGAACATTCTCTATCATTACCGCACGAGGATGCGTCTGATGCACCAAGCGAATCAATGCAGGAAATAGGTTTCGCTCATCCTCTTTGCCAAGTTGCTTACCGGCAATTGAGAAGGGCGGACACGGTAGACCTCCTGAAACCAGATCTACTCCACGAAATTTCGAACCATCAAACTCATTCAGATCTTCTTGAATTACATTCCAAGCTGGCCGATTAAACCGCAGCGTGTCGCATGCCGCCTTGTTTATTTCCACAAGAGCGACGTGTTCAATGCCCGCTCCCTCCAACCCGAGGGCCTGTCCTCCTCCTCCAGCACAGATTTCAAGGGTTGTCAGTCGAGCATCCGACAATTGAGCGTCACTTTCGTGACTCTGAACGAGTTTGCTCCGCCACGGATTCTCACACAACTCAGGAAATAATTTAGACTCTTCACGCCAACGGTATGATGACTTTCTTTTTAAACGTGCTTTCGCATTTAACGGATCAGTATGGTTCATGAGTGGGCTCATATTACCAGAAATGAGCTTGGGTCAGGACAGTATCTATAAGTTCCCTGTAAGGTGCGTGGTGTCTCCCTAAGCATCCGGGTGCGAAGAGTAGTTCATTTAAACTCAGCTTTAAGTTTGGCAAGGCTTTGCGGACCGGGCAGTAGCGTAAAAGTTCCATTTTCGATTTCGTTTTGCCGGCGCTCCACTTCGGCTGCCCAAGCTTCTTCGACTTGGTCAGCATCAAGGGCGGGCCTCAATCGATCGACAAGTCGTGCTCTATCCGCAGACGTTAACTGTAAGGCTGCTGCTTCAAGCGTTTCTACAGTTTCAGATTCTATCGCCATTATTCTCTCCATTCAGACTCGCCGAATAATTCTAAGCGAACATCGTCCCAGGGGATCAACCCCACAGTGCCTGCGTCGATCTCGACTAAGCGTCGCTCGATCTCTGCAGACCATACGGCTTCAACGTCCGGCTCTGATATAGGATCCACTGTCGCTCCTGGCGATTTCATTACGGCTTCTGCATGCCAGTCTATCATTGCCGAAGGGCTCAGCTGCAGTTTCATTCGGGGTTTTGGTCCACCTTCACGGGTCGACCGTGAGGGCGGTCGCCGATGTCCTGAAGGGTCCGTCGTCGATTGATGTGCTCGTCGAAGTGACTTCCGCACTCTTGGCGCGGATCAGTAGCCAAAATTCGTTGTGGCAAATTCGTGGCATAGACGGGATTTTGGATATCACAGAACTCGCGCAAGAACGGAGCCGATCAAGTGCGAACGTAGTAACACCCGTGACTGACCGGGATTGCTGACCGCCCGTCACGGGTGAGTCGTGAAGTGTGTAGTGCGTATGGAATGTTGAATCGTCGATCAGGCTAATAGTCGATCGATGATTTCAGCATGAAGAAGTGCGCAAAATCGCTGTGGCAGATTTGTGGCAGGAATAAATGAAAACCGACGGTAACAGATGAGTACGGATGTCAACACATTCAAAAACCCCTGATTTTGCTCGTGGCTGCAACTCGAATCAAAATCAACAGTTAACTTTTCCTACTTCGCTTCATTCGGGACCGTGAGGTCGGAGGTTCGAATCCTCTCGCCCCGACCAATAACTTACTTTTCAAATCAAGTACTTACAGTCGTGAGCGTTAACGGTCCTACTTCGTCCTGTGGGCAATTTGTCGACAAAATGTTTGATTCACCCAATTATCTGTATTAGCTGAAGTCGTTATCTGCAAAAATCCGCCTAGACGAGCAAGGCCGGAAGCGATCCTCACCGATGGTCCAAATTATCACCCCACGGAACCGTGCGCTCTATCCAGATCTATATTGCAGACTCGAAGGATTTTAGTTCTTCCACTTAAGGGAAACGGTCTGAGACGGCGTTAGCGAAACGCTGTAATCAAGGAAGGTGAGGTCAAGCCTCCTTAGAAATTCTTGATCAAGACTGCGTCGCGGATCTGATAGCCGTGGGCGACATAAAGTTTTTTGCCATCCCGGGAGAAGGCATATTCGTAAACGGAACCTTTAGGGAATGTAGTAAGTTGGCGTGGGGCCGATCCGCTAAGGGATTGCACCCCAACATTCGAGGTACTTCCGCGATCTACCAGATAAATGAGAGACTTGCCATCTGTCGTCCATTTCACGCCACCCCACGGGTGAGCGAGTTTATCGGCCTCCAGGGAACTGACCAGAGCGCCATCGGAACTGGAGAGGATCCACAGCCTGCCGCCCACGAGGCACGCGATCAATTTTCCATCCGGCGAGAGTTCGGGTACCAAGTCACTATCCATCTCCTTCAAATTGATGGTGTCGCCGCCGTCGATCGAGATTTTTCGCAGATAGACCTTCGGGCGTTCGTGGTCACGGACTTTCGCAATGAAATAGACCCAGCCGCCGTCCGGTGAAATGGTCGATGAAATCTCGTCACTTTCACCGTTGGTCAACTGTTTGAGATCTCGTCCGTTCGTCTCGATGCGATAAAGATGACTAAAGCCGTTGCGGCGGGCGGAAAAAATAAAGAACCGGCCGTCAGGGGTGGCTCGCAACTCGTCGACAAAGGGCATCGGAAGGCCGATCTGATGTTGGTCGGATCCATCAGGTTTCATAACCCACAACGTCAAATTTTCACCGACCCTACTGATGTATCCGACACGCCCATCCGGCAGCGGAGCAATTCCGGGCGGACCGTCCAGTTGCCCGTTCGTCAACTGCACAGCCGTGCGGGCATTGCCATCCGCGTCCATCACCCACATCTGCGAAAGTCTTTTGTGCGGCACTGCCAGCAACAAGTTATCTCTTGTGAGGCCGAGCGACGCTGACTGATAACGACTACCGTCGGTCGAGATCCGGTGCGACCGACCGTCGTTGAGGGAAAGATAGTAGACCTGGTCACGGCGTGTCGTGTAGCTTTCGCCTGCGCGGGTGCCAATGAAGACCAACCCTTCGCCGTCGGCGCTCCAGGCCATTCGGAAACAAGTGTCCCACCGTTCCGGCGACAACTCCTTAGTTGCGAGAGTCGCAACTTCGATAGCCGCGATCGAGCAGTTACCTTCAGAGCTTGTGGGATTCGTATTCATCGTCTCGTAAGCGATGAATTTTCCGTCCGGCGACCAAGCAAGGCCCAGCGACAGGCGTTCGCGATCCCTGCGCGTTAACAAGATTCTTTCGGCGCTGCCGTCGGCGGCCGCAGCTACCAACTGGGACTCCTTCGTTTGCTCGTCATACCGAACGAAAGCCATCTCGCGCCCATCGTTTGAAAATGAGACCGGCGAATGAACCACCGTCAAGATTTTCACCGGCGCACCGCCGAGTGTTGAAACTCGATACAGGGCGTATTGGTCACCCGGTTTTTCTTTCGCGAGAAAATAGACATGTTCTGAGTTCGGCGAAAAGGTGGGCCACTGGAACGTCCATTCGTCGGGCGGAGTGATCTCGACGCGAACTGTTTGTCCAACCTGCTGCACCCAAAAGTGCTGTTTATTCCCGGACAGCTCCCAATAAACAAAATACTTTCCGTCCGGCGAAATGGTCGCGTCAGACACCGCGTTTCCGTTCGTCAATGGCGTTACGGAGATCTCGCCCCGCAACGAACTCGCTCGGTTTGGAAGGTTCTGCCGCTGAAAATACCAAATCGCCGCCGATCCGATTAAGCCGGCAAGCACCGCGATGACACCAAGTAAAGGTGAAAAGCGTGAAGGTTTGACGTTGTCAACGGTGAGTGTCTCGGGGGCCAAACTTAGCGAGGCCGGCTGACTCTCATCTCGATCCGTTAATTGAGCAGCATTCGAATCTGCCGCGGCCACTCGCGTTCCATTGCGGTTCGGGGCCTCGATCACTTGAACTTGTGAGGTAAATCGATAACCGCGACGCCGCAGAGTTTCGATAAAAGACTGTCCGTCCTTTTTTTGGCCGAGCGCTTTGCGTAAAACGTAAACATAATGATCGAGGTTCGACTCCTCGACGATCGTGTCGCCCCAAATGATCTGCATCAGATCGCCCTTGCTAACAATCTCACCGCGAAGTTCTATCAGGGCGATCAGAGTTTCGATCGCTTTCAGTGGTAGGACAACCTCACGCTCGCCGCAGTAAAGCATGCGGCGTGATACGTCGAGACGATACTCATCAAAAAGGTAAATAGTGCTTACGGAATCGCTTACCCCATTCAAGTTAAATCGAGCAGAAATAAAATCTAAATTCAGTGACATCCCGGATCTCTCCTCTCCATACTCCCGTTCGAGGAGCGGAAAGTAAATAGAAGATCCGAGCTGCTAGATCGTTTTCCTGAACCGAAAACAGTCTACTGGAAGATTTTTCAAAGAGAAAGATTTTTGGCGTTTCTATTCTAACCGCTCCCCAAATACCTATCTACAGATGAGGGCTGCAGCGAGAGATCGGCAGCGTGACAAACAGCAAATGGGAGAAAACAAATGCGAATTAAACGCATAGGGACGGTAATTTTTTCGATTGTAATAACTCTCGTATTTTGCCAACCGGCTTCGCCGCAGGTTAATGAATCCGATCGAGAGCTAAAGGTGATGACATATAGCATGAATTCAGGGAATAGTATTTCAGGCATACTTAATTCCGGGTCACCGACAGAGTTAGCGGCCGTTGTCGGGCAAATTTTTACTCGTGTACGGGCCGGTAACCCGCCCGAGCGTATCGACGCGATCGCCAACCAGATCGCCGCAGCTTCGCCCGATATCGTCGGTCTTCAGGAAGTGGCCCTGTGGCGTGTCGGCCCTCCGCTGAATCCGGCACCCGCTCAGACCGTAGCGTATGATTTTCTGCAGATCCTGCTTGACCGTCTCGCGGCTAAAGGGAAGCATTATTCGGCGATCTCTGTTCCAACATTTCTGGACGTTGAACTTACTGGCATATTCGGCCCGACTTCCGCACTCGATGTTCGATACACCGACCGCATCGCAATTATCGCAAGGACGGATCTTCAAACTTCGCGTTTTCAGATCGAAGGCGTGGATGCGGGGAACTTCCCGACGAATACTCAGGTGTCACTGCTCGGAACAGAGATCACCTTACTCAAGGGATGGGTTTCGGCTGACATAAAGGATCGCGGGAAAACTTATCGTTTCGTCACCACTCACCTGGGTGGGTCATTTGAATCAGTGCAGATCGCCCAGGCGAATGAACTTTTGCAGGGACCAACAAATACGACGCTTCCCGTGATCCTTGTCGGCGATTTCAACTCGGATGCAGCGGCTGGAGGATCAGCTTACTCCTTGCTGTTGAGTGGCGGCTTGACGGACGTGTGGAGCAGCTTAATGCCTAACAGCAATGGCTTCACGTGGCCGCTTTCCGGTGAGCTCCCTTCAGTGCTCCTGAACCCGTCAAAACGTCTGGACCTCGTATTGTCCCGCGGCGCAATTTCTTTTTCCCATATCGATGTGGTCGGTGAAGACATCGCTGATCTGACCCCATCGGGATTTCGTCCGTCCGATCACGCCGGAGTCGTTGCCACTTTGGTCTTGGAACCGTAGGAACAACGGCTTGGAAAAGAGTCGTCATCCGTAAGAGTATGTTCACTTCAAACTATCTCGCTGTTTGTTTCCTGATCGTCGCTTTGATCCAAACGTTTTCAGTAACAAACGTTAATGCGCAAAGTAAGGCTGATAAGCTTCGAGCCATTGAGCGCGAGCGGTTACGGTCGCTTGTGGATGCAGATATCGCAACCGCACGTCGCCTGCACGCGGACGACTTCGAGCTGATTTATCCCAGAGGCGGCACCCTGTCGAAGGAAGAATACTTGAGGCGCATCGCGTCCGGAGACCTCGATTACCTCGAGTGGGAACCGGGAGAAATTCGAGTCAGGATGTATCGCGACTCGGCTGTTATTCGTTATCAAGCGCGCTTGAGAGTTTCTGTTAATAGGAGTCCGGGGCGCCCAGTTAAATTCTGGCACACGGATGTTTACGAGAAGCGAAACGGTCAGTGGCAAATTGTCTGGTCCCATGCCACCGAGGTCCAAGAGCAATGAGGCGCGCTTCGCAGAAGCGCGCCTAACGATGGCAGCTCAGAAGCACAGATGTCGGGAACCAATAATCATCTGCTCATTCAGGCAGCAGAGCCTCGTTGCCGTGAAGTTCTTGATTGCCGTCCGGCGGTGGTATAGCATCCACCCCACGGGTGTCCACGTTACAATTTCGCACAACCTTGCGCTAATGCGCGGGTAAACGATCTCTCTGAAGAGCAGGTGCTTCCAGTGATGCATCGCGAGCTCGACAGCCACCCTCTATTCACTAATGTGTAAGTCAATGTCACACAGTCTCCCAAACCCTTTTTCCCAGAAAGAAGGAAACGTTCGTGAAACACATAACACCAATGACACTGCGACGAGCATTCTTCGGCGCAACCTTAATGCTAATCGCTGCCCAGTCACATGAAGCCATAGGCCAGAACCCAACTCCAACACCGCAAGCGGCGGCCACACCCGAATTCGTGTCTATCACGGTAGTCAGCGTCAAGCCCGACATGATGGTCGAATTTCAGAACTTTATGAAAAACACCACTAATCCTGCACTTAAGAAGGGCGGACTCAAATGGCGTGAAGTTTGGCAGAATACAGGTGCCGCCGGAGACGCATTTGAGTATGTGCTCGTAACGCCGGTAGCAAAACTCGCAGATTTCGACGGGCCGGGTGCGCTCGAAAAAGGCCTCGGTCCGCAGGGTCTGACCGCATGGCAAACGAAGGCAGCTAGCCTTGTAAACAGCGTTCGTAGATTTATCATTCGGACTCGACCTGATCTGAGTTTCGCGGCTCAACGGACAGGAACACCGAAGCTGGCGGTCTTGCACTTTGTCCATGTTGCTCCCGGTCGAAACGGCGACTATGAGAACTACCTGACGAACGATTTCGTCCCGGCGATGAAACAAGCGGGCGTCACCTATCTGGTGTCGCAGACAATCTTCGGTGGAAATGGCAACGAATACATTACGCTCACTATGCGCGACAGCTTTGCAGATCTTGATAAAGGACCTGTGCTCGTACAGGCGCTCGGACCGGAAGGAGCACAGAAACTAACCCAAAAGATGCCTGCGGGTGCAGTTGTCAATCTTGAACGTTCAATCACTAGATTTGTGCCCGACTTGAGCATCATGCCCGCAACACAGTAAGAGAACTCGTGCGAACTCGGCACATTGATTGGACCACAAAGATGAAAATTAATACGACGTCTTTGTGGTCCTGGTCATCTGCGTGCTTGCGAACTCGCTTCAATTTTCCCAACGCGCATCCGCGTCTTCGCCTCAAAAGCCAGAAATCCTTGTTGGATAAATGTCAGTACCACCTGCGGTAGCGGGTGGGTCAACCATTAGCATTCAAAATCCATAGCAATATCACATGCTCGTCGTCGACCCACCCGCTACCGCAGGTGGTACTGACATTTATCCAAGTTCAACTCCTGACTTTGTTCGGCATCGTTACTAAACCTGAATGGTCAGCCGGCCTTCGAAAATAATTACGGCCTGGCCCTGAATCTGCAACTTGCCCTCTTTCAATTCCACATCCATGAAACCGGTTCGCTTTGATGCTTGAAAAGACCTCATTTTTGTTTTCCCCAGTCTTGACGACCAATATTTTGCCAGGAAGGTGTGCGTACCTCCTGTCACAGGGTCTTCATTTGTACCGCTCCACGGCCAGAAGTACCGTGAATGAAAATCATATTCGCCTGAACCAGATGCTGCAGTGACTAAGACGCCATTAATGGAGTGGTGAGACCGAAGTAGGGCTGTAAAATCCGGTTCCAATCCAGCCACCTCCTCGGGGCTTGCTAATTCCAGCAATAGGATGTGGGTTTCTTCATTGTAGGCGACGTTCCGGACCGCCTTAACTCCTAACGCCGCGAGCAAGGCCGGCGGCGCGTCGGCGGACCGTGTCTCGTAAATGGGAAACTCCATGACGATTTGGCCGTCCGACGCTTGGGCGGACAATTCGAGACTCTGGGTGGTTAAGAAGTGCACCTCGTTGAGTCCCCGAGTCGAGAAAATCACTTTGGCGGAGGCTAAGGTCGCATGACCACAGAGGGGAATTTCAACTTTAGGTGAAAAATATCGAATGGAATAAACGGCGCGGTTCTCCAGCGGAGAAAGAAAAGCGGTTTCAGAAAGGTTCAACTCTTGAGCGATGTCTAACATACGTTGATCCGCCAATGGCGAGTCAACCATACAAACGCCCGCGGGATTCCCCTTAAATGGGGTGTCTGTGAAAGAGTCGACTATGAAGGTTTTCATTCTATGAACCTCCGTCTTGTTTTCCTTGTGTAACGACGTCTCGTATCCTAACCATAATGTTCACGAGACTTCGACGCCGGCAAACTTTACCTGATTGGGATTGTCGTTTTTGTGCCATAAACCTTCAACGTAACTTCCGAGAACATTGGATCCGAAGCTTTGAGCAACGATTGCTGCCGACCTTGAAGGTGACGATCGAAGAACGCCAGAATATAGGCATTGGTAATCGTCAGGGCACGTTCGGCGTTGATTTCTATATTGCTGTAACGCTCGGGCGCAATAAACGGCATATCACTAAAGCTGTTATGCATTGCGCCCTTGACGGTGACTAGGTACACGCCGGAAGACATTTTGCTGAATGTCTTCTCTCTTCGCTGCTCCGCCTCCCGTGCTGATTTATTCGCTTCTTCGCGCGTCTGGTGAGCCCTTGTTAATTCCTCGTCCGTTGGGGGTGGCAGCCACGGCGCGAGTTCTTCAATGTGCATATAAGGTTGCCGGATACCGTTCTCCATTACGGCAGGCGTTAATGGATAGCCGTCGAGGTTTAGACAGGCCCCGAATCGACTCTCTAATAAACAAGCGTGCGGAGCAGTGAAACCACCTCGAGAGTGACCAAATACTCCGACGCGTCGCAGGTCAAAGCGTCCCGCTAAACCGATGCCAGTATCCTTTTTACTTAATCGGTCCAATTCATTCAGCACAAAAATCAGGTCGTGCGCTTGAATGACTGCTTCTTCTTCACGCGCTCCGCGCCGCTGATTTCGTTGCGATTTGTTCTGAATGATGCGGCCGTCGGGCATTTTAACGGCGGAAGAAAAGAATGGTGAATCCACACCCACAACGATGTAACCATGGCTGGCCAGGTTCTCCAGAAAGGTAGTGTAGTGCGCTGATACCCTCCCCAATCCGTGAGAAAAAATAATCACCGGAAACTGCTTTCTGGCGCCGGAAACTTTCGCGCCGGTAAATGCGTGCGAGCGTGTTTTCATCAATCGCTCAATTCCCACGAACGAATAACGAAAAACTTCATCATCCGGCAACGAATCAATATATGGGGCAACTGTCCCGCTATTAGGTTCGGCCGGATACCAAATATGAAACAATACTTCGCGGTTATCGGAAGGATCCTCGGTGAATGTTTCCGGTCTTGAAGCGTCAATTCGGTGATAACTCGCCCTGCCAACTCGATAAGGGCCTGTTGGCTTTGGCAGCAGAATTTCGTCAACCGAAGCATTTCGGCGCGACGAAACAGAGTCAGCCGTAACCATCTGGGCCGCCGAATTGATCAACAACCAGAACGGGAGAACTAGTGACAATCCATATTTCCTAAGTTTCATTAGTTTTACCTTGCTCGCTACTTCCGTACCGGATTACTCCAAATCAACAGATGACTACCGAGACTAGCTACCGCAGGTGGTACTGACCTCACCCACAGCATCAGTTGTCCGTCACGAAACGCGAGGCAGACCCGACGCTAGCGTGTTTCGGTTCTGACCTCACCCAAGTGCGACTCCCGCTGTTTAGACAAGCATCAGTT
>JBIOUJ010000206.1:0-7277 GCA_044867025.1 Pyrinomonadaceae bacterium
TACTCTTCACTGAGCAAATCGGCGAGGATCTCGGTTATTTCAACTTCGTCATCAACTATCAGAATGCGGGGCGACACAATTGTCGGCATTTGGTCTCTCCTGAAAATGGCAGGACATGGCGGCTAGAAAAGATAGTAGAGCTCAACCAGCAACGGTGAGTGCACGCGTGGGTAAGGGGCTGGGTAAGGCCCCGCCAAAACCTGGCTCAGGCATTCTAGCTGTTTTGGTGGCCCACTGGCAAACATGTTTTTACACGACATGTAAATATAAGCTGGAGAGGAGCTTACGAGCTGGGATTTGTGCCAGGAAATGGGAATTTGTCTTAACATGTGATTAAAACTGAAGTGAGTGGTGAGTATTGCGCTGAGTTCGAAAGCACCGTATCATGTGCATCCCTTCAAGCCGGAGTGGCGAAATTGGTATACGCACCAGACTCAAAATCTGGCGAGGTTCACTCCTCATGTCGGTTCGAGTCCGACCTCCGGCACCAATTCCCATCATTAGGGCAACTCGGCGGGATAAGGCGATTTAGAACGCAAGTAGTCGCCGCTGCGAACAAGTTTCGCTTTCCCTGGATGCCTATTGTAGACGTAGATCCAACCCTCGCGGCTGCTTCCGTTAGCCATCTGGACCATCGCCTTCTTGCGAACGAACAGACTTCTCTTTGGATCCGATGGATCAAATTCCTCATAACGGTCAAGGGCTTCCAGTATTCGCTCGTCAGATGGCAAGACCACCAGTTCCCCACGAATTATCGTGCGGGACGACGGATCAAGTACTGCACCCGGAAATTCACCAAAGTCATACAGTCTGCCACGAACGTGGGCAGAGCCAAGTCGTCGAAAACGCTTAACCATGGAAGCAATCTCTTTCGGCGCTTCGGTTGGAAGCAGAGTGCCGTACACGAATAGATGCTGGCTCATGTCCTCGATGTCAATAGATTGTTCAAGCCTTCGTAGCCATTCGCGGGATTTGATATGTACTGCTTCACGCGATCATGTCTATTTAAACAATCAAGATAATAACCGAAGAGCGCCTCTATTTCTGAATCCTTCAGTTGCCTCGAGGCTCTCAAAAACGCGATGAACTCAAAAAAGTTTAAATAGTCAGTAAAAGCCGGTTCTTCTCTAATTACAATCTCGCTAACGGAGTCCCAGTCATTTAAGCGATCAAGCCTGTCCCTCATTTGCTTAAGAGTTGTGGCCTCGTAAAACTTCTCGTAAAGGCCCGATGCCCACTTGGCTCGTTCAAGAGCGGAGTTACGGCGATAGACAAACGCGGCAAATCCGGCTGCAAGCGCGGTACCTACCGCAGAGATTGTTGCCATCATCATGTAGACGATTTCCACACGGTCCTCCCAGTTCATCGGTCCTCCTGCAACATGGTCTGTGTGGGTTGGGATGTGAGAGGGGGCAGCAATTTTGCAGTGCGTCGACAGACAAAGCAAGGGCGGAGTAACGCGTTACTTAGCGATGTTTGTTTTTACAACCTGATTTGGCGTGATTGAATTCGAGTCTGAACAGAGTCCTTGTGCAGCGCGTTGAGTGTTACTTCTAATCGCCAAACACCGGCTCCTACTGCTGCACTAACCGTCGCCTCGAAGATCTGGTCTTCCGAGTAGCCTTCGGAACGTAAGGCGGCGAGCAGGATATCAATGCCTTTGTAATCGCGCTGCGCGACCTTCCTGACGTACTGCCCTAATGTCCCGGAGATCTGCGTGCCTGATCCGGCAGCCTTCCGCAAAGCGGCGTCCAATGTTCCAGGCCCGGAAAAAACAGCCGCTTGTAAACGTCGCATCATTCCATAAGGATCGCTCGATGATGAAACGTCGTTGGGGCGAACCTCACTGCCATTCTTTCCGGGCCAGGTGCCGCTCATGAGCCGGTAGCCGAATCTCCGCATGGCCCACGTTCCTCTCGTAAACACACCTGGCGGAGGTAAGTCAAAGCCTACGGCGTCTGCTATTCGATTGATAATGTTGAACCCGACACAGATGTAAGTTGCATCTACGATGGCACGATCGCTTATTCCCTGGCCTCGCAGCAAAGCAACATCATACGCACCGATGCGCTCAGGCGCGTCAGTCAACTTCTCCAGGAAACCAAGTGCTGCGCGGAGCTTTTCACTGATGGGAGCTGTACGCCAGTCGTTCAGAATTTCGCGGGTTAATTCATCCCCAAGAATCGACGACGCGACCGCGCCGTGCGCGTCAAGTCAAAACGCGCAGGCGTTGAGTTTTGATGTGAAAGCACCAAATAGTTCTCGTTCGCCGATGGTCCAATCTGACGGCCCACGCAGGATCACCTGTGCCAGATCACAGAATGGTTTACCAAAGTACTCAGGCCGGTACATAAATACTTTGATAACGTCAACCGGTTCTGTGCCGGTGAAGAGGCGCGTCAAGCCAAGCAAAAGTTTCTGTGGTTTGCGATGCCCGTTATTCAGGATGGATAGTCGCACTCGGCACCTCCAGCACGTTGGCGCCTTATTACTATAATCTTGTTAACCGGTGAGTCAACTAAGTCAAGGTATGATCCAACCGCTAGCCGCCTCGATTTTATCGCCAGACACCTTAACGATGTAACTCCCTTTCGAGGCGAATCTCTGGCCCGGGCCGAGACTTAGACGAGGAAAGACTCCGGGATTAGGCGTGCCCTCAGTCTCATGCTCGATGCTCTCGATGAAGTAATCCCTTGAGAAGTTTCCTGCCAGGTTCACAAGTGAGTGGTCGACAACGGCGAGCGTAAAGTAGGTATTGAGTTGTATTTGCTCGTGCGCCCGCACGACACCTCTGGAACGCAGCCAGGCTCGGGCACGATACGCGTGGGGCGTCTCAGTGAGCGTGAAAGGATATGTGAGGAAGGTTTTGTCGCGGAATTTTTCAGGCAACTGCGGCGGCAGTGTTTTGAGCAGGCTGTATGACAAATAAACTTCGCTAACTCGATCCTCGGAGGCTCGCGCAGCCACTAGTGACTCCAGGTCTGCGTCGCCGAGCCACAACACAAACGTCGCGCCGGCCTCATCTTTGAATAGCTTCTCCCAGAACTCCGGCGAAAGCTTCCGCGCACGATGGACCACGCAATCACGCAAGTAGCGTTGTTCCTCCAGCGATCGACGCAGTGCACCTGCGAGAACGAGCCCGAGTTCATCGTCGCGGTACACCTGGACAATACGAGCGGGCCGAGCAGGCGTCGTCTGTCCGAGATGGCGGGCGAGAGATGCTGCCTCAACCCCCACTCCCCCGGAAAGATAAATCGAGTAAGCGCCCGCCGGCGCCAGCACGGGCAAGTTGGTGTTAGGAAAGACACAAGGTACTTCCTGTTGCTCGCAGAACTCGTGCACGGGTCGCCAACTGCCTTCACCAACGCCGCCGAGCAATGCGAACACGGGCTGCTTGCGGTAATAGGCGGCTAATTGCATGGACCACGTTTCGACCGGACCTTTAAGTTCCCACACATGTAAGACCCACTCGCGCAGTCCGTTGTAGGAATCGGCGTCGTAAAAGGCGGAGTGGCCGGGCCGCTCGAGCAGACCCTTTGTCTCAGCATTCTTCCAACGAAAGTAGGCGTCCATAACTTCGAGCATAGCGCGGCGTTTTTCCGGCTCGACTCCTTCGGTGACGACGGTGGCGAAATGGATCGCGGAGCGCGTTACACCAGCGGCAGGAGTCGCGGCGAGCGACTTCAGATAGGCGACAAGATGTGCCGTATCTTCGTCGCTTAAGTCGTATCGCGGCATCAGGAGGTCAAAATCACGGCCCAAAGGGTCTTTCCCCTCCCGCAGGGCAGAGGCCAGGGTCTCGTCTGTGTACGCCGGACGCACTCTCGGATCTCGCAGACGAGCGCGAAAATGGTTTGGCTGGACTTCCTGAAAGAGCTTTCTGAAAAGATCTGTACGCCGCAGCTCTTTGGCGCCGAACAGACCTGTAACAGGCGGGACGAATGCCGCGCCTTCGCTCGAGCCAAAACCACTCCGCCGGTGGCAGTTGGCGCAGTTTAGCTGACCGCCCTCGACCCTGACGTCACCTTGGACCACCGCGCGCACCGGCTTGCCTGATGGTAGAACACCTTCGCGGTAGATTTTCCGCCCAAGCTCAGGGTCTGGCTTCACGCGAAGTCGTTTGTATTCGGCGACGAGCTCGGTCGCACTCATCAGGCCATCGAGCCGCACCCACGAGTCGCTGGATTCAGCGCGCAGAAATGTGAGTGGCTCGTGCCGCATCTTGTTGCCGCGATACGCTTCAAAAGCTTTCTGCACGGAGGCGATGTCTTCCGTCTTGCCGGTGAGGAAGAGCCATTGGGGCCCGGCCTTGAACTTCCGCGCGTACAGACGCAGGCGCTCGGGCGTGTCGTGCTCCGGGTCTATGGAGATGGAGATCATGCGAACCTTGGCGAGGTCGTCGCCGAGTTTGCTTTGTGCGGCAGAGAAAGTGCTGCTCATCACGGGGCAGATAGTCGGGCAGGTGGTGAAGATAAATTCCAACATGACGGGCCCATCGTGCTTCAAGGCAGAGGCAAGCGTGATCCTGTTTCCATCCATACTAACCAGCGTTACATCCGGTGCGTTGTACTGTGCGACGCTACGCGTGTAGCGTGCGGAAGCCTTGGGCGAGTTATGAGCGAGCGCAAAACAGAAAACCATGATCGCTATTTGCCACAAGCTGACGTTCCGGAATTGATATGGTGGCTGCATAGACTTAACGCGTATTCGTTCTCGCGTCCTTTATCAAAATAAAAGCGGGCACCAACATCAGCCAGAAGCCATCCTTCGGAGCTAACAACGCCGCTATCAGGATTATCCCCACCAGTTCCCAACCGATGTAGGCTGGAGGACGTTTCCCTTCTTTATCCAGCGACGAGATGAGTTGGCCCATCAGAAACGTGAACGCACCCCACAGCAGAGACCAGAAAACCAGTTCCTTATCGGCGTGCGCAGAAACAGTTCCCATTGCAGAATCCGCTTGCCCGAAGAACCCCTCCCGGAAGATGCGTGACAGCGGCTTTCGACCCACCCACATTACTCCGAGGACGTGCAGGATACCGATCGCCATGAGCAACCGGGCGGCTTTCCTTTTACGAAGGTAGAAGACGACCAGCAGGCACATCAGAAACAGAAGCCCGAGAATCAAGCGGACAAGATCTGCTTCAAGCATAGACCCTCGGCTTTGCAAAAAGTATTTCTCTGCGGCCCTCTGCGTATCTTTGCGTTCTCTGCGTTAAAAGGGCGATTCAACGCAGAGGGCCGCAGAGATACGCAGAGGGCCGCAGAGAGAATCCTCACCCACTCAATGAACCGAGAAGATCGCCACGTCGTGGTGCAGCGGGTCGAACTGATAGAACCTAAGCCTGCGCGAGGGTTCATAATTATAGGTGATTTGAACCTTGCGCATTGACCACTTGTACGGGTTTTGACTCGCTGCCGGTATAACCACAGGCAGATCGCCTGCCGGATTGTTTGGTGTCGCGGCAGTGTTCGGGATGTTCATCCACCAGTGCGCGCGCCCAAAGGTGAACCAGCAGCCGGACCCTCCAACCTTAACCGACGACTTGAACTGGTTCTCCCAACCGCGCCCGCCGCCGAAGTCGACATTCTGATAGCCATGCTCGAAATGGTCGCCATTGTAGATGGTCACTTTGAGTGTCGTGCCACGCAGCTTCCAGCGGGTGAAGTCGATCCGCACCGCGTCGTCAATGGAATTGGTGCGGTCTGAGAACTCGGCGTAGATCGTGTTATTAACATAAAGCAACGTCAGGTCGGAGTTCCGATCAACCTCGACTTTGTATTTCCCGGCACGGGGCAGCCGCGATCGCTCACCCCAATCGCGAAAAGAGTTTTGCGCGTCCTTTATCTTCGCAATCACAAGCGGGTAATTCGCTCCGAGGGCCGCCGCGCGTGCCTCGCGCAACGCGAGCCACATCTGCTTTTCGGGCGCCAGATCGCCAATCATGTTGATTGCCCTCAGCTTCAGATCTTCACTCGACCTCGGCGAACATGCTTGATTCTGCGGTGGACAGAACACAGATTGTTCCCACTGCGGAAGCGTCATCGGCGTGCCGCCGTTGATGCTGATCTTCTTGTTCGCATTCTCAAAGACCTGTGCGCGCGGTGGATGCACCCTCCAGCCCCATGTGTAAGTAAGATTGAAATACTTACCCTGGGCCATCTTGATCTTGAAGACAGTGCGCGTGCCCGTTTCCATCGGGAAAAAACTTTGATCCATTCCGATGTGCGGGACCGGCATCGGCGCACCTGCGTTGGGATCCCAATACATCACAAAGGGTGAAAAGTCGTCTTCGCCGCGACTCAAAACGTCCACCGTAAAGGTTACGGTCCACGGCACGTTCATCACCGCCGAGGGATCGATGAAGGCCGTGTCAGACTCGATGTGGCTGTCGTACCAGACCTGATGGACATTCACGTTGCCGCCCACGATGGTTTTCCCCGTATCGTCAAAAATCGGCGTGACCGCCTTGACCTTGTCCGGACCCAGGTAGTGCAGCACGGGGATGCCGCTGTAGACGCGTTCGGGGAGCGGATTGCCTTCCAGAATGTCAATCGCCTGCTGAATCGCCTTGATGATTGGTACGCTTTCGGGAGAGTCCTTCTTCGCCTGCGGCGCGAGACGTATGACCTTCTCAAACACGGAGCGGAGATCGTCGGTGGGCGAGATGTCGTTGATCTGAGTGACGACTGGGTCGCCATCGTGGAGGTTGTAAGGGATATTCGGCGTAGACGGCAGAGTGTTCAGCATCTCGTTGCCGGCGGTGTCGTACATGTTTGTATAGATCGTCGGCAGGAAGTTCGTCCCCGGCGGCAGAGTGAATGGATCAACCTCCGGCTTCGGAAAGACGCTATCGCCGGTGACGATGGTGAAGGTGTCACCCGTAGTGGTCACAGTAGAGGGCTTAAGGCGCGGCTGCGGATATGGATGACAGTCGGGAGATTTGGTCGGCGTGCCGGGATACGGGCACGGCGGAGGCGTGTATTGAGCGAACGAGAGGGTGTTCGATAACAACAACACCGCCATCAGTGACGTTTTCATGAGACGGCTTAGAATCTTCATCGGAGACCTCGCCTTTCAAAAGTCGGAAACCCAGTGCAGCGCCGAAGGCGCGGAATATGGTAGCCAGGGGCAAGCGCTGAGCGGAGCGAAGTGCGTCGCCCCTGGTTAACAGGAACAAATTGAAGAGAGCACTGAAAGTGCGAAATAGCATGCGATTTATTTCGCTCTTTCAGAGCTTTCGTAGTCATTACGCTTTTTCCCAGGGGCGACGCAC
>JBIOUJ010000207.1:0-14095 GCA_044867025.1 Pyrinomonadaceae bacterium
TGTCGGAATAACGCCGAAGGCGTTCGCTAATTTCAGCCCAAGGTTGGAGCATTAGCGACAACCTTGGGTTAGCAAATAAAATTAAGTCGAAACGCTGAAAGCGTTCACCAATTGCCGAACCCTTTCAGGGTTCAAAATACATTTTGATTCGACTACCCAGGGTTCTCGCTACGCTTGAACCCTGGGCTGAAATTAGCGAACGCCTTCGGCGTTATTCTGACAGACCCTGTAAGGGTTAATGTCGCACAGGCCTAACGCTTTCAGCGTTAAATCGCGATTTATAATTCTCTTCCCTTTATCAGCGGCCTTTCTCATTCTCCCCAAGCTTTAGCTTGGGGTCCTCGTTGTCTCCTACTCTTGAAAACCATTTAAATGGTTTTCCCGATTCTGGAGCGGTGTCCCCCAAGCTAAAGCTTGGGGGAATGAAAGGCCCGCTGTCATGATAACGATGTGTAAAGGATGTCATGATAATGAACAGCGTAGCGACAACCCTGGGATCAGAACATTAAATAGCGTTTGAACCCTGAAAGGGTTCGCGCTGTGCATGGTTAACCCTTTCAGGGTTGGATTCCTATTTCGAAAATAACCCAGGGTTGTCGCTGGCGCTCCAACCCTGGGCTGAAATTAGCGAACGCCTTCGGCGTTATTCCGACAGACCTTTCCGGGGATCATTTTCGTCTGTAGACAACCTTTTGGACATGTCGCTGTTTGGAAATGACATTGTCGGCGCAGAGCACGTTCGCATTGCTACATCTTTACACGACCTTCGCATCGGCGTGTTTCTTAGATTTGGATGACTGGCTTGTGTGACGTCTGTTGTAGCGGACGACGAGGAGGATCTCGTCCTTGCGGCAGGCGGATGGAGACTTTCGGATCAGAAAACTCAGGCTTTGCAGGCGCTGATCGATCAGCATGCGGCGATGTCAATTTACATGAGCATCGGTCTAAAAGGAGGTTCTGTCGAGGTCTCTTCTTCAATACGAGCCGTGGCTATGGACATCCGCAGTCAGGACACGACCGTCGACTGTGAAACTCTGTTCAGCTACATCAGAGGTATGACTATGACGGGAGTGAGTATCGCAGGGACTGATTCGGTAGCAATGGTGGTATGTCACTAGTGAACAGATGACCCTGCGGCGCGCGTTTTCGCAAGAATAACCCGCACTACTGCGTGAAACTCCGCAGCAGTCGTGACCCGTGTCGTTGAAACCCGCCGAAACTAAGTGATGGACAAAATGGCACGAGGGGTGCAGTCGCGATCGATGATTTTTCACGTACGGCTGCGCTTACAGCAGACAAAACTCCGGCTGCTTAAGGAGATTCAAATGCAAACGAGACAAATTCCAAAGACCGAATGGCCCTCATTTTTGGAGAATTTCGGTCGGCGGCATGAAGGATGGGTGGTGAAGCTCGAGATTCTTAATCCGGACATTGGCGCGCAGGTCGAGGCAACAGGCCTGGTCCTGGAAGGCTTAACCGATGAATATAATGAAGTGACAGGTAATACCATCATGATCATGGCCGGCAATACGCCGGAAGATCATCTCACGCACTCTATCAGCCACCCTACAGAAGTCAGTCTCGAGCGGACTGATGGCGGCGCCGACGTAGCACTCTCGATCAAATCTGCTGATGGCACAACATCGCTGTTGAGCTTTCGCTCTGCATTTTTGCCGGAAATGGTTGATAGCGGAGAGAGGTTCTGAATGAAAAAGTTAATAATTGTCGCCTTAGGCTTGCTGATCGTCGCGATCGTCGTCGTGAGCTCATGGTCAAAAGAACAACCGCCAGTCGTTCACGAATCGGTACCTGTTTCACAGCGGGCACCCCAGCCGCCACAGGAACAAATTCACACGCACGAATATGCCGCAACAGGAAGAGTGCCTGCCTATTACACAACGGCGCCGGATCTCGCGAAGCTCCCACCCACGCTTTCACCGGAACTATTCACCGGCAACCAGAAACTGGCTTACCAGGCTGCTAAGGAGATTCCACAAACGCTGGCCCAGATACCTTGCTATTGCCATTGCGACAGAAGTCAGAACCACAAGAGCCTGCACAGTTGCTTTGAATCTGAGCACGGTGAGAACTGTGGTATCTGTATCAATGAAGCACTGCTGGCCCACAACCTTCAGAAACAAGGCGTAGCCGTAAGTGAGATTCGAAAGAAGATCATTGCCGCGTACGGCAAGCCGCCGAGTTAGGACCAAGCCACAAAGAGGCACAAAAAGGAAGAATGAGAATACGTTAGCGCATCTCTATAAGCTGCTTTACAACGACACTCGTCCGTCAACATCGTTCGGACACATCGCTCACGATCAGCCGTCACAGCCCTGGCTCGTTAGCCGCCCTTCCTGATTTCTCGGCCCACCGCATATAATCAACGGCAGACCCCTGAACATGCCGCTCAAAAACACAAACGAACAAATACTTGTTGTAGATGACGACCAGGCGATTCGCTGGACGCTGACCGAAGCTCTGCAAAGCTGGGGATTCGTGCCGGTTGAAGCGGCTTCAGTTGCCGAAGCTTTGAAGAACTTCAACGCGGAGTTGCCTGCCGCAGTTCTGCTCGATATCGATCTGCCTGACGGTTCGGGCCTGGATGTGCTGCGCGAAATCAAACGCGAACATCCGGAAGCCATCGTGATCATGATCACAGGCAATGTTCAGATCGATAATACGATCTCAGCTCTGCGTGGTGGTGCTTACGATTTCATCGCCAAGCCGATCAACCTCGAAGAGCTCCGCGTCACGATTCGTAATGCGATTGAAGCTCGTCACTTGCGTCGCGAGGTCGAGCAAGTCAGAAAGGAACGGGCGAGAGAGTTTAACTTCCGTCAGATCGTCGGCGAGTCGGCGGCGATGAAGAAGATGCTGAGTCTCGCAGCGAAAGTCGCGGAAAGCGAAGTCTCGTCAGTTTTACTGCAAGGTGAGTCGGGAACCGGCAAAGACCTCGTAGCGAAAGCTATTCATTACGGCTCGCAACGCGCCGAGCGACCGTTCATCGCCATCAATTGTGCCGCACTTCCGGCGACGCTCATCGAGTCGGAACTTTTCGGTTACGAAAAGGGCGCGTTCACAGATGCTAAAGCACGCAAGGAAGGGTTGTTCGAACAGGCCGAAGGCGGAACGCTGCTGCTGGATGAAATCGGTGAACTGGAGCTATCGCTGCAAGCAAAGCTTCTGCGCGTGTTGGAAGAAGGAGCTTTCCGTCGGGTCGGCGGCTTGAAAGACATTCCGCTCGACGTGCGCGTACTCGCTGCATCCAATCGCGACTTGAAAACGGAGAGCGAAGCGGGGCGCTTCCGGCTCGACCTTTATTATCGTTTGTCGATCATTCAAATCGACATCCCAGCGCTTCGCGAACGTGGTGACGACGTCCTGCTGCTGTCGCAACACTACATCGATACGATTGGCGCGCGTCTCAAGCGAAACAACAAGATCAGAGGCTTATCACCTGAAGCGACTGAAGTATTCAGAAAATACAAATGGCCCGGAAATGTTCGCGAGCTGCGCAACGTGATCGAGCGTGCCCTGATCCTCGAAGATAGCGGTCAAATCACGACTGAATACCTGCCCGGTGGACTGCTGGAAACGCCGCGACTCGAGCGCACCAGTACTGATGGTGGCGCGCACGCCCGATTCGTTTTACCTGACGAGGGAATCTCGCTCGACGAAGCTGAACTTTCTTTTGTTCGACAAGCCATCCAGCGCAGCGGCGGCAATCAAACACGCGCCGCGGAACTGCTCGGCATCTCACGCGATCAGCTAAGATACCGGCTGAAGAAGCTCGAAGACGCACAAGTCGCTACCGCCGACGCCGAGACGTAATTGCATGACGGCCATTAATCCAACAACAGTCGATAACCAACTCCTCCCCGAAGAAGCCTTACAACGCTCACAAAAGGAACTGGCCGACATCAAGTTTGCGCTCGACGAATCGGCAATCGTTGCGATCACCGATCAACGCGGGATTATCAACTACGTCAACGACAAGTTCTGCGAGATCTCGAAATACTCGCGCGAGGAATTACTCGGTCAGGATCATCGCATCATCAACTCCGCGTATCATCCAAAAGAATTCATCCGAGAGTTATGGACCACCATTGCGAGCGGCAAAGTCTGGCGCGGCGAGATACGCAATCGCGCGAAGGACGGAAGCTACTACTGGGTTGACACTACGATCGTTCCTTTTCTTAATTCCGAAGGAAAACCTTACCAGTACGTCGCGATCCGCAGCGACATAACCGAACGCAAACGCGCCGAGGAACAGATACGGGAACAGGCCGCGCTCCTGGACCAGGCACAGGATGCGATCCTCGTGCGCGATCTCGATCACAACATTCGGTTTTGGAATAAGGGCGCCGAAAAGATCTATGGTTGGACTGCCGAGGAAGCCATAGGTAAGAACGTTAAAGATTTACTCTTTAAAGAACCTTCAGTTCAGTTCGCCGAGGCGCGGAAGGCTGTGCTCGAAGACGGCGAGTGGCAGGGTGAAATGCGTCAAACGCGTCGCGACGGCGAGGAGATTACCGTCGAGAGTCGCTGGACGCTGGTGCGAGATGAAAAAGGCCAACCAAACTCCATTCTCGTCATCAACACTGACATCACGGAAAAGAAACGGATGGAGTCGCAGTTTCTTCGTGCACAGAGAATGGAGTCGATCGGCACTCTTGCCGGCGGAATCGCGCACGACTTGAACAACGTCCTTTCGCCGATCTTGATGGCGATCGACATGTTGCAGTTGAAAACGACAGACGAGGCAAGCAAGAAGTGGCTTGACGTTTTGCGCACAAATGCCGAGCGTGGCGGAAACATGGTGCGTCAGGTGTTGTCGTTCGCGCGGGGTGTCGAAGGCGAGCGCGTGGCTTTGCAGCCGAAACACCTGATCAAGGAGATCGTCAAAATCCTCCGCGAGACACTTCCGAAGTCGCTTGAGATCAGTTTTCAGATTCCGAACGACCTCTGGATCATTTCAGCCGACGCGACCCAGATGCACCAGGTGCTGATGAATCTTTGTGTCAACGCTCGCGACGCGATGCCGGAAGGTGGCTCAATCGCCATCAAAGCTGAGAATGTTTTTGTCGACGAGAACTACGCGCGGATGCACCTTGAAGCCAAGCCAGGACGCTTTGTGATGATAAGTGTGGCCGATACCGGCCCAGGCATGACGCCCGAGATTCAGAGCCGCATCTTTGAACCGTTCTTTACGACAAAAGAGATGACAAAAGGCACCGGCCTCGGTCTCTCTACTGCATTGACGATCGTGAAGAGCCATGGCGGCTTTATCAATGTTTACAGCGAGCTGCACAAAGGAAGCCAGTTTACGTTGTACTTACCTGCTGTTGACATGCCCGGTGCTGCTGACGCCGCTGCACTGCAAACGAATCTTCCGCTCGGACACGGAGAGTTGGTTCTGGTGGTCGATGATGAAGAATCGATCCGTGAGATCACTCGAGGCACGCTCGAAACGTTCGGTTATAAAGTCCTGACTGCAAGCGACGGCACTGAAGCGCTCGCACTCTATGCGGACAAGAAAAATGAGATCGCTGTGGTGCTGACCGATATGGTCATGCCCTTCATGGATGGCTCGGCGACGATCCGAGCGCTGCAAAGAATGGACCCGAAAGTTCGCATTATCGCCGCGAGCGGCCTTGGAGCAGGACAGCGCGCCGGCGAGGGCGCGCTCGAAGGCGTCTCGGTCTTCCTCAACAAACCCTACACGGCGGAAAAACTATTGAACACTTTAGCCCAGGTTTTAAAGGATTAACCTTTGTGCCTTTTTTGGCTCGTCAAAGGATCGTTTCGGCAGGACGTCGATGTTTGTCCCACGGATCTGGGAAGTACGGATCTGTTAAATGGTCGTGATGATCCAGCGCTGCCAGTTCCTTGATCGCTGGAAGCTCGCTAGTCTTGAACTCCTCCACAGATCCTCTGAAAACAATTCGTCCATTCTCGAGCACCATCACAGTTGTTTTCGGATTTGCGAGGTAATCCAATTCATAAATCTTCTTAGTTACGTATAGCGACGAGACATGGTTGATGTCGCGTGCGCGAATTATAAGGTCAAGGACCTTGAGCGCCGCGAGCGGATCGAGACTCATGGTGGGCTCGTCAAACAACATTATTCGCGGCCAACCGATTAACGCGCGCGCGATTTCGAGGCGTCGCTTCATGCCACCCGAAAGTTCTTCGGGCAGCTTCGCCTCTTCGCCGTCCAGACCAACAAACTGTAAGACCTCACTTACAGCTCTCTGAACTTCCTCCTCCGACCAGCCGTGCTCCTCCAGCCGGTAAGCGGCGTTCTCATAAACCGTAAGGCCGGTGAATAGAGAATCTTCCTGGAACACCATCCCCATCAAGCCGCCGCGGATGTTAAGGAGTTCCGGTTCATCCAAATTCTCGATCTCCCCACCTTCGATGAAGATTTGTCCGGAATCTGGTTTGATAAGACCCATCGCCAAACGCAACAGGATCGACTTTCCAGATCCAGAGACACCGGTCAGAACGATCATCTCGCCCTGATCGAGCGTGAAACTGACGTCGTGTAGTACCTCGTGATCGCCGAAGCTCAGAAAGACATTGCGAAACTCGATTGCGGGACTCATAACCTTGCCTTGTGCAATGTGTGTACCATCCACAGATCACACAGAGTGAGCAGATCATCCCGTAATCTGCGGCCGCCTTTGCGGGAAATTTCAACCGGCCTGCGTAATACCCCGCAACTTCTCGTCGAATCTCACAGAAAATCCCTAAAACCCGTAGTGGTACAGGTTATGCACATCGCCGAGCGAGGAGAGGCGTTTGGAGATGGCGAAGATCTTAGTACTAGGTGGCGGGTTTGGCGGCGTCGTGGCCGCCGAGCGTCTTGCCGAGCAGCTTGGCGACGAGCACCAGATCACACTGGTGTCACGTAGCCGGCAATTTATTTTTTATCCCGCGCTGGTCAGGCTCGCTTTCGGCAAGTGCGACGTGGACGACGTATCGTTCGACCTGCGCAACACGATGTTGAATCGGCGTGTGAACTTCGTTGAAGCCGAAGTTGCTCACATCGATCCGTTCGAACGCAAGGTGAGCATCGCGCACGGCCAGGTTGAAGGAAAGCTCCCCTACGACTACCTCGTCTTCGCTTTGGGTCGCCGCCTCGCAACCGAAAAGATCCCCGGCTTCTATGAACACGCTCACCATCTGCTGAACGTCGACAAAGCGATCAAATTTGGCAAAGCGGTCAAGGCGCTCGACGACGGAAGAGTGGTGTTGGGCCAGTGTTTCGGCGCGCGCCTACCTGTGCCCGTGTACGAAACGGCGTTCGCGCTGGCGCGTCACCTGGAACAGAACGGGCGACGCGACCGCGTCAGAATAACTGTCGTCAGTCCGGATACGCTTGAATCAGAACTCCGAGATGCCGCCGGAGCTATCGCACTGAAGAAAGCGCTCGATGAACATCAGATAGAGCATCTGCCAAATTTCCGCATTGTGTCACTGACCCAAAACTCAGCCGTAACGCATACAGCAGATGCCATTCATTTCAACTTGCTGATGCTGGTGCCGCCGTTTCGAGGATCGTCAGCCGCACATTACATGGGAGTGACAGACGACGACGGATATGTCCACGTCCATGCGACCATGCGCGTGATCGATCACGAACGAATTTACGCTGTTGGCGATTGCGTGAGTTTCAGTGGTCCAAAGATGGGCCACATGGCGGTGCGCCAGGCGGAGGTTGCCGCGACGAACCTAGCCGCAGAAATCGATGGACGCGGACCGATATCGAATTACATCCACGACATGCGGCTTGTAATCGATGAAGCGGGCACAGATGGTCTTTATCTGCACAAAGATATTTGGACAGATGAGCCAGCCACGGTCAAACAAGGTCGTTTCTGGAGCTGGGCCAAACGCGTGCAGCAGAGGTATTGGGAGGCTATGCATTCATAAATTTGGGCATTTTGGGGACAAACATCATGATGAACGAGAATCGCACAATTAAGCTGGTTGAAATTCCGATTGGAGGAAAAGAAGGATTCATCTGGAACCAGTTGCACGGAGAACGCGAAGACATTTGCGAGTCTCTGCTCAAAGACTTTGGCCCAGCGCCAGACGAGCGCAGAGAGTTGCTTCAATCGCGCTTGAGGAAGGTTGACGATGCACTGGATCGCTTGATGTCCAGAGAGGTAGTGCAATGAAAGCAAATGTTTTCCATGGTAAGAACAAGATTCGAGTCGAAGAGGTAGACAAACCTCGGGCGGGCATTGGCGAAGCAGTAATTCGCGTGACGCTCACGACGATCTGCGGAACCGACCTGCACATCGTGCGCGGTGAATATCCGGTTGCTCCTGGTTTGGTCATCGGACACGAGCCGGTCGGTGTGATCGAAGAGTTGGGCGAAGGAGTGTCGGGTTACAACATCGGCGATCGCGTGCTTGTGGGTGCGATCACGCCTTGCGGTCAATGCCGCGCGTGTTTGTCGGGCCACTCGGCGCAGTGTGGTCACGGTGAAGGTTACGAAGCACTCGGCGGATGGCGATTCGGAAACACGATCAACGGCGCTCAAGCTGAATATCTCAAGGTGCCTCACGCCCAGGCGAACCTCGCAAAGATTCCTGATGAGCTCACGGATGAACAAGTGGTCCTGCTCGCAGACATCGCTTCAACCGGTTTTAGCGGCGCCGAATCTGCGCGGATAAAGATCGGCGACTCAGTCGTGGTATTTGCGCAAGGGCCGATTGGTTTGTGCGCCACAGCAGGCGCAAAGCTCATGGGTGCGTCGTTGATCATCGGGATTGATGGAGACGAACACCGGCTGGCGATGTCGAAGCGCATGGGCGCCGACGTCACACTCGACTATCGCGACGTCAATGTAGTGGAAGAGGTGAAACGTCTGACGGGTGGCGGAGCTGACGTCGCAATCGAAGCGCTTGGCACGCAACAAACGTTTGAGAGTGCGTTGCGCAGTTTGAGGCCCGCAGGAACGCTGTCCAGTCTCGGCGTGTATTCCGGAAAGCTCGAGATCCCTTACGCGTCTTTCGCAGCCGGCATCGGAGATCACCGGATCGTGACGACGCTTTGTCCTGGCGGCAAAGAGCGCATGCGCAGGCTGATGGAAGTTGTTCGTCATGGACGCGTGGATCTCACGCCACTGCTCACGCACACATTTCCATTGGACAGGATCGGCGAAGCCTACGATTTGTTTGGTGAACGGTTGGACGGCGTGATGAAAGTGGCAATCAAACCATGAAGGTTCTTATCGGATACGATGGTTCCGAATCGGCTGATGGAGCGCTCGAAGATCTGAAGCGGGCAGGATTGGCGCCGGGGGCGGAGGTGTTGGTCATGACCGTGGCTGATGTCTTCGTTCCGGCGCCAATCAATGAAGAGATCGACAACACATTTCCGCTGTATGTCCCCGAGGGGATCAGGCGTGCTCACGAACGTGCGCAACACAAGCTCGAAAAGGCCGAGGCTTTGGCGAAAAAAGCCAGTCAACAAATCAGATTGAGTTTTGCAAACTGGTATGTTCGATACGAAGCACAAGCCGACTCACCAGCATGGGCGCTTATCCGAACGGCCGATCAATGGAAGCCCGATCTGATTGTGATGGGAGCACAGGGTCATGCCGTCTTTGGAGGCCGGCTGATCTTAGGCAGCATCTCGCAGAGAGTCCTTTATGAAGCCAGTTGCTCTGTTCGGATCGCGCGCAGCTCGCGCAGGGATCGGATCGAGCCTAATCGAATTCTTATTGCCGTAGACAATTCGACCGATTCGAGCGCCGCCGTCGATGCGGTTTGCAGTCGTACATGGCCCAAAGGATCTGAAGCCGGACTGATTGCCGTAGTCGACACTGTATTGCCAATCACTCCAAATCCCGACGAACCTTCAGTAGTGAAGTGGATTGAAGTTGGGAATGAGGAGAGCTGGGATCGAGTGCGTGAGATTTTCGAACCGTACGCAGCGAGACTTCGCGCCGCTGGATTACATTCGGAGATCCTGATCAGACGAGGAAATCCGGCGGAGGAGATCCTCAAAGAAGCACACACGTGGGGCGCCGATTGCATTTTCGTGGGTGCAAAAGGAACCAGAGGCATAGATCGTTTGCTGCTCGGCAGCGTTTCATCCGCTGTTTCGGCAAGGGCACATTGCTCGGTCGAAGTTGTGCGGCCAAAGAAAGAAGAAGGAGGGGCGCCACGCCTTACTCGTCATGATTAACATAAAGCGTATTCTTTGCCCGACTGACTTGTCGCCGTACTCGGCAAATGCTGTGCGATACGCGCTCGCATTGTCCCGCGCGCACGACGCCGAGTTGATCCTGCTTCACTGCACTGAGAGCCTCGACGGCAAAGAAGAGCTTCTCGACTCGGTGTGGAATTACATCGATCCTTCCGATCCGCGCTGTGAACTGATTGTGACAGCGGCGGACCATGTTGACGAGGAGATCATGACGCAGGCGCAAAAGAAACGCGTCGATATGATTGTCATGCGCTCGCGGCGTCGCCCACATCGCGCGGCCCTTTTGGGTTCGACCGCCGAGTCAGTTTGCAGAAGCGCTCCGTGCCCGGTGCTGGTTATGCATAGTGACGAGCGCGAGTTTGTAAACGACGACCTCAAACTGGATCTAAAACGTGTGCTGGTGGCTTACGACTTCTCGGATTACTCAGAGCTTGCGCTCAAGTACGGATTGTCCATCGCGCAGGACCACCAGGCCGAACTTCATCTGCTTCACGTTCTGCCGCCACGCTCAGTGAATGAGCCGGAGATCGCCTGGTATCCACTCAATGGCGAGTCTGCATACCACACAGCCGCGCGGCGATTGCAGAGAGTCGTGCCTGCTGAGGTCCATCTCTGGTGTGACGTCAAGACGGCGGTGAGTGAAGGAAATCCATATCGCGAGATTTTGCATTACGCCGAGAAGAACGAGATCAATTTGATCAGCGTGGGTGCGCACGGCGCCGGATTCGGGATGCGCGCGTTGTTTGGATCGAATGTCGATCGCGTGCTGCGACAGGCGCCTTGTCCGGTGGTGGTCGCACGCCCGTTGAAGCCGAGGATGTTAGCCGCGGATTACACAGATGAATACAGATTAATCCGCACTCATCCGCGTAACTCTGTGGCGCTAGCCAATAAATGAGGGGAAATGGGAGAGCATACAGTCGAACAATACGTCGATGAGAAGAAGGCACAGGCCTTTATGAAGGCCCTGCTGGAAGACTTGCGCGCGCTTGCGTTCATGCTCGAGAACGATCGCGTCGAAAGCGGTGTCACGCGCATCGGAGCCGAACAGGAGATGTTCCTGATCGATCGTTATCTCAGACCAGCTCCTGTTTCATTAGAAGTTCTGAAGCACGCAAACGATGCGCGACTTACAACCGAGATCGCACGGTTCAATCTCGAAGCCAATCTTACGCCACTCAAACTCGAGAACGATTGCTTCAGCCGTATGCAATGTGAGCTCGAGGAGTTGCTCGAGCTCGCGCGCAAGAGTGCCGCAACTCAGGGTGCCGATGTTCTCCTGTCCGGCATTCTGCCGACGCTACAGAAGTCAGATTTGACTCTGGATAACCTGACTCCGATCGCCCGCTATCACGAGCTGAACCGCGGTGTGATCCGGATGCGTGGCGGTCCACTTTCGATTCACATCAAAGGTTTGGACGAGCTGCACCTGACGCACGACAACATCATGATGGAATCGTGCAACACCAGTTTTCAGGTCCACTTCCAAAGCAACGCTAAGGAATTCGCCAATCATTACAACATCGCGCAGGCGATAACCGCGCCCGTGCTCGCCGTTGCGGTGAATTCGCCGCTGCTGTTTGGTCAGCGTTTGTGGCAGGAGACCCGCGTCGCATTGTTCCAACATTCAACGGACGAGCGCTCGCGTCCACAGCTCACGCGTAACCAGCCGACGCGCGTCAACTTTGGCGATCGCTGGCTGCAACATTCCATCGTCGAGCTTTTTCACGATCAAATCACTCGGTTTCGTCCGATCATGATCAACGAGCCGGATGAGAACCCGTTCCAGGTACTCGCGCGAGGCGAGACGCCTTCGCTTTCGGCCTTGCGGTTGCACAACGGCACGGTATGGCGCTGGAACCGCGCTTGCTACGGAGTTACCGAAGGCGTTGCGCATCTGCGCATCGAGAATCGCGCCCTGCCTTCTGGTCCAACAGTCGTGGACGAAATCGCCAATGCAGCGTTCTTCACAGGTTTGATGGCTGCGCTTCCGCAAGCGTACGGCGAGATTGCGAAGCGAATGGCGTTTGACGATGCGAAGATGAATTTTTTCCGCGCCGCGCGGCATGGGCTCGATGCTCAGTTCCAGTGGATTGACGGGCAGAGCATCAGCGCGCCCTCGCTGATCCTGGACCACCTGCTTCCACTTGCTCGCCAGGGCCTAACTAGCATGCACGTGACGAGTTGCGACATCGATAAATACCTGGGCGTCGTCGAAGAGCGTGCGCGAAGCCGGCAAACGGGCACGGGATGGATGATGAAATCGCTGGCGACGATGGAGAGCTCGCTTTCGAAAGATGCTCGCCAGAGAAAATTGACATCGGCGATGTTGGCAAGTCAGAAGCAAGGTCAGCCAATCCATCGCTGGGCCAATATAGAAAAAGCAGAAGCTGAGGCATGGGAGCAGGGCTACCGCACTATCGGTCAGTTCATGTCAACGGACCTATTTACCGTCAGTCCTGATGACCTGGTCGACCTGGCGGCAAGCGTGATGGACTGGCGACACATCAGGCACGTGCCCGTTGAAGATCGGGATGGTCGATTGGTGGGTTTGGTGACTCATCGTGGCGTGCTGCGGATCCTGAGTAAGCGGGCGAATAGCGACGATAGTCCGACGACCGTGCGGGAAGTGATGGTGCCTAACCCCATGACGGTGACTCCTGAGACGTCATCGTTGGACGCGATCGAAATCATGCGGAGTAATCGTGTCGGGTGCCTGCCGGTGGTCGAGGGCGATCAATTAGTCGGGATTGTTACTTCGTACGATTTTCTCGAAGCCTCGGCCAAACTATTTCAGCAGCACCTCGCAGCGCCCGCAGAAGAGCTAAAAAGCCGAGCAAGGGCACAAGGAGCGTAGTCATGCCGAGCGCGCAACATGTAGAACTGGACCAGCCATCGGGAGTGCGGGATAGTTCAAATCTGCATTCGCTGCTTTGCGAGATCCACGCGTCGAACATCCGTTATCTGAATTCGGTTCATGGTCGGGGAAAGGTGCTGTTTGCTGAAGGAGAGTCCGCGCGGGGGGTCTACATCCTGAAAACGGGCAGCGCTACGATCTCGATCTCGTCAAGAGAGGGAAGGATTGTCATACCACGCCTGGCCAAGGCCGGTGATGTGCTGGGGCTGAACTCCGTGCTCCGGAGTTCTTCATACGATATGACGGTGAAAACGCTCGAACCGTGTCGCACGGATTTCATCCCGCGCGCGGACCTGAACGAGCTCATTGAAAAGAGTCACGCAGGGGCTCGTGCCATATTGAAAATACTTAATCACGAGCTGACCGAACTAACAGAACGCACGAGATCGTTGCTTCTACCGCAAACCGCGAGCGCAAGGTTAGCGAGATTACTGCTCGAGTGGAGCAAGAAGTCCGTGCGAATTGACAGGGTTTTCACGCATGAAGAGATCGCTCAAATGATCTGCTCGTCGCGTGAAACAGTGACGCGTACGCTAGCGAGCCTGGGCCGGCGCAAGGTAATTGAAATTACATCAGACAGTATTTTAATCCGCGATAGCGCGGCCTTGAACAGAATGGCGCAAGGCTGAAAAACCTTGACACGCAGGTCTAATGAGCGCATGATTCTGCTCCTCCTGCGTGATGATCGTCACATCAAAGACGAAGGTTTATTCCTAAAATGCTTCTGCACTTATTTCTCGAGGTCCCTTAATCGCAATATCCAGGGGAGGGCCGAAGAATGAATAGATTCATTAAAGCACTCCTGATCTGTGCGTTCGTTGTCGCCACGATCGGTTGGTTTGGTTTCGACAACTCTTCTCAGTCTGCGCCGTTTAGCGCGGCCGAGCTCGCTTTATACAAGGCCACCAGTGGCGACGACAAGTCCGCCGACTACGTAGGTCGCGAGGCTTG
>JBIOUJ010000208.1:0-32713 GCA_044867025.1 Pyrinomonadaceae bacterium
TCAAGCTTTAGCTTGCAGATCGTAAACCCCGAGACGGCAAGCTAAAGCTTGAACTCTGAACGGAGCTATTTCGGAACGAGGCGCGCCACGGTCAGCAGCAGTTCCTCCGTCTTAAACGGCTTCCCCACAAAATCGCTGAACCCTGATTGCAGCGCTCGCGCACGGTCGTGGTCTGTGTGCGCCGTAACCGCCACGCACGGAATGTGCGCTGTGAGCGAGTTGGCCTTAAGTGCCTTAAAAACCTCCCAACCGTCCAATTCCGGCATTGAAAGGTCGACCATAATCAGATCCGGCGGGTTTTCGCACGCCAGTTTCAGGCACTCCTGCCCGTTTCTGGCCTCGCGAACGTCGTAATTTGCGCCTGCCAGGAGCAGCCGGAGCAGCTCGCGATTGTCGTCGTAATCCTCGGCAATAAGTATGGTAGGTCGCATATTGTGACCTGTTCTAGCCTTCCGTGGCTATTTCCGTCAAGCGGCGACAAAAACGATTTCTTGACTAGCTTAATACCAGCCGTTCATAATCAGTCCCAGAGTTCCTGCAGCCCCCGCAGGTCTCTCCATTGCGGTTTATCACCTTGGGGTTAGAAATCCCTACCTAAAGACCTTGAGGTTTCGTCAAAAACACACCACTACACGGAGGAGCTAGCTGTGGTCAACGGACATCTGGAAGATAGTTTGCGGCGTGAGATCGAAAGTTATCTCGAAACTCGCTTGGGTGCGGTCAAACAGGAGATAACCACTCTGCAAAGTCTGCTCAACGAGTCGCTTTCGAATTTCCTTGAGCGCCAGGGTGACGTGCAGATGGAAGGCAGTTTACAGGCTGCCATTACCGAGCACCTCCACGCCGCACACGAACGCGGCGTCGAGCTGGCCGCCTCCGAATCGTCGCGCGCCAAGGCTTCCAGCGACATGGCGATCGTGAAAGCGGGTATCACGGAGATTAACGAGCAGAAGTCGCAGGCCGATATTCTCAAGGCGCTCGTAAACCGCGCCTCCTCATTTGCACCCCGCGTCGCGTTTTTCGTCATCAAAGGCGATCGGGTGAGTGGTTGGCGCGGTCGGGGTTTTGAGGGGACTGTGGGCGACGACGCTATTCAACAGATTTCGATGTCGCTGGCTTCTGACAATGTCGTCAGTAGCGCCGCGAAGAACCTCGCGACCTGGAGTGGTGGCGCTGGTTCGCACTCAGAAGATCACATGTTGCTCAATCGACTCGGCGAGGAGCCCGCGCAACGCATCGTCGCGATTCCGCTTGTGGTCCGTGGACGAGCCGTGGCCGTTCTTTACGCCGACTCCGCCGGGCTCGACTCAGAATCGATCAACCTGGAAGCGCTCGAGACCCTCGTGACAGTTTCCGGCATGTCGGTTGAACTCTTGTCAGTTGCCCGTACTGCTGCCGCTCCGAAGAGAGTTGTCGATGAAGCGGCTGCACCTGCGCCCGCGCCCGTTGAAGAGCGACAGCCGTCGTACGAACCAGAACCTTCGTATCAACCGGCGAGTGAATACGCCGAGCCGCCCGCGAAAGAAATTGAACCGTATGCCGGCGCAGACACCATCGAGAGTTATCAACCAGCGCCGAGTGAACCGGCATCGCTGATGGAGCCTGTTCCGGTGGACGAGCCGGCTGGCGTTTTTGAAGAGAGCCCAGCGGAAGCGGCGGGCATGGTTGAAGAGACTCCCGGATGGACCGCGCCGCCAGTTGAAGAAGCTCCGGCCTCGTCGCCGCGCCGTCGTTACGGTCAGGATTCAGAATTGCCCGTGGAAGTTTCCGGTGACGAGGAGCGGCGCTTACATAATGACGCGCGTCGCTTTGCGCGCTTGCTCATTTCCGAGATCAAGTTGTACAACGAGCAGAAGGTTGCTGAAGGTCGATCCTCATACGACTTGTACGATCGCTTGCGTGAGTACATCGATCGCTCGCGCGAGATGTACGACAAGCGCGTCAAAGCTGAAGTCGCTGCTCGTTACGATTACTTCCACGGAGAGCTTGTGAACACGCTTGCCGAGGGCGACGTATCGAAACTCGGTTCAAATTATCCCGGCGCAACGGTTAACGCGTAGCGACTTCACAGGATTTACAGAATTTTTTCAGGATTATCATGTAAATCCGGTCTAAATCATGTGAATCCTGTGAAATGTCTTCGGACAGGTAGTATTTAGAAAGTGGCCAAACATCGCTTAGTTTTCATCTTCATCGGTGTTGCGCTGCTCGCTGTTGCCTCACTGCCGTTCCTCATGACCGCGAGCTGTCTGACTCGCCCGCAAACTCCCGGAGATCAAAGAGCGCTCGATAACCTGCGCAATATGACGCGCAACGGCGTGCTGCCTTCCGAAGAGGTTGTGCTGGCAATTGAGAATCAGTTTCCGCACTCCAAGACCGCCGCACTGGCGCGCATGCTGCGCGCTCGTATCAAATTTACCGCCGGAGATTTCGCCGGCGCCGCGTCTTTACTCGATACAAAACTAATCGCTGAGCAAACAGCGCTTGCGGACTATGCTCTTTCAATGCGCGCTGCCAACCTAGCATTGGCCAGAAAGCCCGAGGAAGCGCGTGCTGTTTTTCAGCAACTGATCCAGGAGCACCCTACGTCATTGCTCGCTCGTCAGGCTGCGCTCGAGGTTGCGGGCTTGATGATGAAGAGTGGCGACGCAGCCGCGGTTCCGCTAGCCTTGCGAGATCTTGTACAGGCCGATGACGCTGCCGCTCTACTCGCAGCCGCCAAAGCCTACGAGCAGACTTCCGATCAGACTCGCGCTCTCGCCTCGTATCGTCGTCTGTATTTCTTCGCGCCTGCGTCGGCTGAAAGTGCCGAAGCCGCAACTGCGATTCCGAAACTCGGCTCGACTCTCTCGCCCGCAACTGTCGAAGAAGCAATCACACGTGCCGATCGTCTGTACTCGGCTAAAAAGTTTAATGACGCGCTGAGCGCCTACACTGATGCGTTCGCAAAGTTTCCCGCTACTGCCACAACCGCTAATCAACTGCGCCGTGGTATCGCTGCTTACAGCGCGAGAAAAACAACAGACGCCGTTGCCGCGCTGACCGCGGTTCCGACGTCAGCAGGCGAGACGAGAGCAGAAGCGCTCTTCTATCTCGCGCAAACCTACGCTCGCGCACGACAGTGGGAACAGGCGAGAGCGACCGCCGAAGAACTGCGTCGCACATTCCCGAACAGCAACTTTACTCCGCGAGCATTCGTCGCCGTGGGCCAAATCGCCGAGGACGCAAAGAACCAGGCCGACGCGTCTTATTTCCTGCACGCCGCTGTGAATGGGTTCTCGAATTCAATCGAAGTGGCCCAGGCGCAGTTTGATCTCGCGTGGGAAGCACACGAAGCGAAGAACTACGCCGAATCGTCGCGCATGCTGACCGAGCATCTCGCTTTTTATGCCGACCGAAACACCGACAATCGCGGCCGTGCAGGCTATTGGGCAGGACGCGACTCAGAAAAGGCAGGCAAACTGGCTGAAGCCCGTGCGCTCTACGAAGGCATGCAGGCGCGCTACGATGCGAATTGGTATGGCTATCTTGCGAAACAACGGTTGGACATCATAAGTCGAACCACGCCCGTGAAGACTTTCCCCGACGACTCAATCGTCGCGCGTGCCGTAGCCAATCTCAAGACAGTCACTGTTGCTGAAGAAACAGCCGGACCCGAAGAAGATGCACGAATCATCAAGGCCGATCAGTTGTCGAACATCGGTCTTGACGATGCCGCTCAGCAGGAACTCGCCAAGGCCGGCGAGAAGGCGCCGGACAGTCCAAAAGTCAACCTCGCAATCGCGAAGATCTATCGCTCGGATGAGGAAAACGTTCGCGCGTTGAATGCGCTGAGACGCAGCTTCCCGGATTATTCACAGATGAAGCCGGAGGAGATGACGCGCGAGCAGTGGGACGTCTTTTATCCGCTCGCGTACTGGGACATCATCGTTCAGGAATCAAAAGCGAGGAACCTCGATCCGTATCAAGTCGCGGGTTTGATACGTCAGGAGACGATCTTCACCACGCGCGCACGGTCGTCAGCCGCTGCGTACGGGCTGATGCAGGTGCTCGTGCCAACCGGACGTCTGACGGCGCGAAAGTACGGTGTGAGTCGTGAGATAACTGCCGAGTCGCTTTATGAGCCGCGTTTGAACATTCAACTCGGCACCGCCTACCTGCGCGATCAGATCGACAAGTTTGGTCGCATCGAGTATGTGGCAGCGGCGTACAACGCTGGTCCAAATCGAGCGGTGCAATGGAAAGCTTCGTTGCCGTTTGAGATTGATGAGTGGGCGGAGGCGGTTCCGTTCAAAGAAACGCGCGGATACATTCAAGGCGTGGTGAGAAACCGCTTGCAGTACCTGCGGCTGTACGATGAGAAGGGAAATTTCCGGCCGGAGGTAGGTACGCGCGTCGTCGAAGCGAATCCAGGTGTGCGCAAGCGCCGCGTGACTGGTGGTGGAGCGGAAGAGTAACCACAGATTTTTACGGATATGAAGCTAGTTGTTGTTGCCGCGCTGTTGTTTTTCTTTGCACCGGTAATTCGTGCCCAAGCCCCGCTTACGATCACCACTGAACCCAACGCCATAGTCTGGATCGATGAAATACGTCGCGGTACAACCGACGCTTCCGGAAAACTCTCACTCACGAAAGTCTCCGCTGGCCGTCACACCGTTCGTGTTCGTGCGAGTGGTTTCAAAGAGACAACTGCGCCGCTTCTCCCAGGCCGCCGCACCCTCGCCGTCAAGCTCATAACAACAACTGACCAGGCAGAGCTTCTGTTCCAACAAGCCGAGAACGCACGCGAGAAAGCACGCGACGACGCAGCGCGACAGCAAGCGGCTGACCTCTATCGTCAGGCCATCAAGTTGCGACCCGCATTTCACGCCGCTCGTGTCGGGCTCGCGCGCATACTTCTCGATCTCAACGAGTTCAAAGACGCTCACGCCGAGATCGACGCGGCTCGGCGCGCCAGGCCCTCGTATCCCGAAGCGTCAGCCGTCGAAGGCCGCATCTATCGCGAGGAGGCGTTTGATCGCGAAGCGATTGCTTCTTTTCGTCGAGCAATCAGAGAGGCTGCCGGTTTTCAACCCGAAGCTTACGTCGGACTGGCGAAGGTCTACGAAGACAAAGGGCAGTTCGAACAAGCCGTCGGCGAATACCGCAAAGCAATCGCTCAACTTTCCGACAGCGAGCCCGTGATCTATCAAATGCTCGGCGCGGCGTACGAAAAAATCGAGAAGCCAAAAGAAGCTATAGCAGCTTACGAGAAGTATTTGGAATTGGCGCCAAACGGCAGCTATGCGGCAGCCATTCGCTCCATCCTCGAACAGCTCAAACGCGAAGCCGCCGGCGAACAGATCATTCCATAAATCCCGATTTGTGATACCTTCTCGCAGAGAGAAGATGACTAGTCCAACGGCCTCCAAAACAAGTTACGTTTCCAGGAAGGCGAGTTCGTTTACCGAGTCTGTGATTCGGGAGATGACGCGCGAGGCGTTGAAGTATGGCGCCGTCAACCTGTCGCAGGGCTTTCCGGATTTCTCCGCGCCGGCGGACATCAAGCAAAAAGCGATGGAAGCGATTGACGCGGACGTCAATCAGTACGCAATCACGTGGGGCGCAAAAGATTTCCGCGACGCTATCGCTCGGAAGACGCAGTCGTACCTCGGCATCGAGATCGATCCGGAACGAGAGATCACAGTCACGTGCGGTTCGACGGAAGGCATGATCGCGGCGATGATGGCGACTGTCGATCCTGGTGAAGAAGTCATCGTCTTCGAACCGTTTTACGAAAACTATGCACCGGATGCGATCCTCTCCGACGCACAGCCGCGATACGTGCCGCTGCGAGCGCCCGACTGGAACTTTGATCGCGACGAGCTGAAGGCCACCTTTAACAAGAAGACAAAGGCGATCATCGTTTGCAATCCAAACAATCCGACCGGAAAAGTCTTCAGCCTCGACGAGATGGAGTTTATCGCGGGACTCTGCCAGGAGTACGACGCCCTTTGCTTCACCGACGAGATCTACGAACACATTCTCTACCCGCGAGACGGCACTGACATCAGACACATTTCGATGGCCCAGCTCGACGGCATGAAAGAGCGAACTGTCGTCGTCAACTCGATGTCGAAAACGTATTCGGTGACGGGTTGGCGCGTTGGTTACTGCATCGCGCCGCCGGAGATCACCGGCGCGATACGTAAGGTCCATGATTTTCTAACCGTGGGTGCAGCGGCGCCGTTGCAGGCCGCGGGCGCGTACGCGTTGTCACTGCCGCAGGAGTATTACGACACGCTGCAGCGCGAGTATCAGGCGCGCAGAGATTTGCTGTTGCCGGTGCTGGAAGACGCGGGATTCAAGACGTTTGTGCCTGATGGCGCGTACTACATCATGACGGACATCTCTCAATTCGGCTTTTCAGATGACGTCGAGTTTACGCGGCACTTGATCCGGGAAGTCGGCGTGGCGTGTGTTCCGGGCTCGAGTTTTTACAGCAAACCTGCGGATGGCGCGCAGCAAGTCCGGTTCTGTTTCTGCAAGAAAGACGAGACACTCCACCGCGCTGCGGAGCGCTTGTCCAAGCTCAAATGATCATCCACAAATTACACCGATTTTTCCTTATTATCTGTGTAATCGGTGTAATCTGTGGATGGACTCTTGCCCAGCAGCGCCCGGACCCGGAGTTCAACACATTAGTCGAGAATCCCGCTTACAAAAGAGAAGGTCCACGTGTGATGTTTGATGAGGCTCATCACAACTTTCACACGATCGAAGGCCGCTACAAGCCGTTCGTCGACCTGATGATGAACGACGGCTATCGCGTCATCCGCAATCGCCTGCCGTTCAGCAAACCCTTGCTCAGCAGTTACAAGATTCTCGTCATCTCGAATGCTCTCGGCGCAGAAGAGGACGACGACGACGGCGCAGACAAGTCCGCATTTACTGACGAAGAGATCGCGGCCGTAAACGAATGGGTAAAAGGCGGCGGCTCGTTGCTCTTGATTGCCGATCACGCTCCGTTTGGCGGCGCGGCTGCCGCGCTCGCGAGCAGCTTCGGCGTCGAGTCGAGCAAGGGCTACACGCTCGACAAGGAGAACTCGGTCGCGGGATCTCCTTCGCACCTCATCTTCTCACGCGAGAATAAACTTCTCGGGCAGCATTCCATCACCGAAGGTCGCTCAGAAAAAGAGCGTCTCAACCTGGTGCGGAGTTTTACCGGTCAATCGTTTACAGGACCGAAGGACAGCGTCGCGATTCTCAAGCTGTCAGACACTGCCACTGACCTGCCCAATCCTCAGTCACAAACATCCGTCTCCGCAGCCGGACACGCGCAAGCTCTCGCTCTCAAATTCGGCAAAGGCCGCGTGGTGGTCCAGGGTGAAGCAGCAATGATTTCCGCGCAGGTCTCCGGTCCGGAGAACCGCCGCATGGGAATGAATGTGCCCGGCAACGACAACAGGCAATACGCGCTGAACGTGATGCACTGGTTATCAGGGTTGTTGAAGTAGTGTGGGATAAGAAGCGTAAGTTGATCTGGATAATCGGCGGGCTGCTGATGGGAACCTACGTCGCTTACTCGAACTCGGTAACCGACGACGGTGAGTTTGTTTTCAAGTTCTTCATCTTCATGGAGATCTTGATTCTCCTGATCATGGCAGGACTGTTCTACGTGTATTCGAGACGTTAATTTTTGCCGCAGATTTCGGCGGCCTAATTCGGTTGCTGCATCGACTTCGATCTCACCGTAATCCCTTCGTTACCCACAACCAACAAACTGCGCGGCTGCCCGTACGGCGCGTTCGAAGGAACGTAAGAAAGCACGTACCGGTTCTGCCGCAGCTCGTCGCAGATGGTCTTCGCCGCGACTGAAGGTTCGTCAATCGAAAAGATCTGCCCGCCGGTTCCCTCTGCAAGTTTGTCGATCACGACCCTCGGCTTCGGCACGTCGCGCCGGATCGCGCCGCGAGTACGATCGATTGCCTGCACCGCGTAGACCGCGATGTTCTCGGATTGCAACTCCGCCAACGTCTGTTCGAACGTCGCCTTACTTCCTCGATCGAGGCCATCGCTGATCACGACGATGATTCGCTTCTGACTCGGCATCGGCCGGAACGCTTCCTCGACCACTGCTCGAATCGCGTCAAACAGGTGTGGCTGTCCTTTCTTTCGAAACAGCTTCAAAGACGATTCAATCGCCTTGGCATCGTCCGTCCAATCGGAGACGATCTCCGCCTGCTCGTCATAACCGACAATCAGCAGTTTGTCGCCTTCGTAAATCTCGTACGCAAACTCGCGCGCAGCCTGCTCGAGCTTCTCAACGTCGGCACGAATCGTCAACGAGTTGTCCACTAACAAAACTATTTTGGCTGGCGATGGATCGGGAGTGAAGTTGCGAATCGATTGCTCCATGCCGTTGTCGTAAACCGAAACTTCCTTGCTGGTTACCGGCCCGCCCTTGTTGTTGTCGCGGCGCGCGACGACTCCAACCATCACTCCGCCGGACGCACCTGCGTGTGGACGGTTACCGGACTGGCCCAGCATTGACGCTGATATGAGCGTAATAACGAGCCCGGTGAGCAATAGTTTCGAACGCATTTTTCTAATCGCCGGTAGACGTTTTTGGGGATGAAGGCTTGTCGGCAGTCTTCTTAGCTGGGGAGCTCTCTTTGGTCTTTTTCTCAGCTTTCTCAGTCTTCTCGGTCTTGGTTTCTGTTGCTGAATCGGATTCGCCCTTGTCGCTCTTGGTTGTCTTGGCGTAGTCCGTTACGTACCAACCGGAGCCTTTAAATTGAATCGCGGGCGCCGAGAGCTTCTTTTCCAACTTCCCGCCGCAGTTCCGGCATTTCGTGAGAGGCTTATCTGACACCTTCTGAAATGCTTCGATATGCGCTTTGCATTTCCTACATTCGTACTCGTAGATTGGCATGCGTCGATTATAAGAGGGGAATCCACCTACTTTGCAACTTTCCACGGCCTTCGTCTATGCTCTCCCTGCCGAGATGTCTAACAGCGCTCAATCCCTTTCACTAGAAAGCAAGATCAAGATGCACGAGGCGCGCGAGGGCATTATCAACCGCCTCGCGATGACCCTGCCTCACGCCATCAATCTCGATCGGTTCCTCAACGTAATCGTCTCCGAGTTGGGCCGCATGATGAACGTCGATCGCTGCGACGTAATCCAGTTGAAGTCGGCGAGCGAACTGCGCATCAGTCACGAGTGGCGCGCGTCGAACGACGTGCCTTCGAGTCTTGGAACAGTCATTCCACTCGATCTCAAACAACTCTCCGAACACGTGGATATCAAGAAGCCGATCCGGCTGAACGACATCTCTGCATCTGGCCTGGACCAGAAGGTCCGATTTCTCGCGGCGAGTCTCGGGACGCGTTCGTTGCTCGTTGTGCCGGTGACGCTTGGCGAGGACGTGCTTGGTCTCGTTGGACTGCACACCACACGCACACCACGCGAGTGGCTCGACGATGAAGTCTCGTTTCTACAATCGATCGCAGGGCAGATCGCGATTGGTTATCAATACACGCGGCTCTACACAGACAAGGAACGCGAAGCAGAAACGAAGCGGGCGCTGTTGTCCATAGCGAATGCACTGAATGCGCGATCTGATTTTGGTGAAGTGTCGTCGCTGGTGTTGGACCGCGCAGTTGCGCTTGTCGGTGCGGATTATTCGGCGTTGGGCGTGCTCGATGCGGCGGGTAATCGTATCAGTCTCGCCGCGTTCAAAGCCGCGCCGGATGCGTCGATCGAATCGGTCCAGGGGTTGTTTGATGCGCATGGAAAGTCGCTGGACGTGACGGCGTTTCCAGCGATGGTGGAGGTGTTGGCCCAGGGCAAGACTCTGCGCCTGCTCGACACTGATTTGCCGTTTCCCGTTCGTATGCTGTTCAACTCGATCCTCGGAGGACGCGCTGCGCTTGTTGCGCCCGTGAGAGTTGGCGGGCACACGTTTGGCTTGCTCGGGCTGGTTTGGAGTCAGGCTCGGGAAGGATTTGAGGATCAGGAAGTCGCGCTGGTCGAGGGTATCGCCGATCAGATCGGCACGGCGCTCGAACGCGATCAGTTGTCGGCAGAGATAATGCAGTTACGCAGCGCACTTCACGAGCGCTACGGCGAAGAACGCATCATCGGTCAAACTCCGGCGATACGTCGCGCGATCGAACTCGCGTTGAGCGTGGCCGACACGCAGACGACCGTGTTGATTGAAGGTGAGTCAGGCACGGGCAAAGAGCTGCTCGCAAACCTGATTCATTTCAACTCCGGCCGTGAAGATCAACCGTACGTGAAGCTGAACTGCGGTGCGATTCCGGAGTCGTTGCTCGAGTCAGAACTATTTGGACACGAAAAGGGCGCGTTCACGGATGCGCGTGCTTTGCGTCGGGGACGTTTCGAAGAAGCGAATGGCGGCACGCTGTTTCTCGACGAAGTCGGCGAGATGAGTTTGTCTGCGCAGGTTCGACTGCTGCGCGTGTTGCAGGACGGCGAGCTCACGCGCGTCGGCGGAAGCGAAGTGATCAAGACGGATGTGCGCGTGCTGGCGGCGTCGAATGTTGATTTGAAGCGCGCGGTGGACTTGGGGAGTTTCAGGCAGGATCTTTTTTACAGGCTCTCGGTCTTTCCGATTAAGTTGCCGCCGCTGCGCGACCGGCCGGAAGACATTCATCCGCTCGTGATTCATTTCCTCGAACACTACAAACAGAAGACCGGGCGATTCATTTCGGGGATTTCGAAGGACGCATTGCAGGCGTTCATCACTTATGACTGGCCGGGCAACGTGCGCGAGCTCGAGAACGCGATCGAGCGCGCAGTGATTATCGCTTCCGGCCGCCAGATCGAACTCGAAGACTTACCGGAAGCGATCAGCAAGATCGCGCTGCAAGACCGCGACCGGATCAAGGTCGAACGGGCGAAGGCCGCCAGCGAAGGCCGGACGACGACTTTCGAGATCACTGTTCCATCGTCAATGGAAGAGATCGAGCGCCAGGCAATCGAAGCCACTCTGGATTACACCGACGGGGACAAATCCCACGCCGCCCGCGCCCTCGGCATCGGCCGCAAGACGCTCTACCGGAAACTGGAGCAGTACAACGGGCAGTCTGAATAGGTCCTAATTTCTTCTCTGCGTACCTCTGCGGTTAGTGTTTTTTACGTATATATTTACCGCAGAGGCGCAGAGGAACGCAGAGACACGCAGAGAGAAGACCTATTCTTGGCAAAAGCGGCTCCCCCTGCTATAGTCCAACGCCGTATAATTCCCTCGTAATTTTTAGTAAACCAGCGAAGTAATAGGGCTTCGCTTTCCAAAGAAAGGACCCCAGAAAATGGGATACGACGAATATCGGAGAGAGAGTGGCGACAGTATTTCAACCAGATTAACGTACCTGCTCATCGGCGGCGGTATCGGCGCGATTTTGGCCCTGCTGTTTGCGCCCAAGTCCGGTCACGAGTTGCGCGGCGACATCGCGGACGCCACCCGCAAGGGCATCGATCGTTCACGTGAGGCGGCGCAGCAGTTGAGCGACCGTGCCGGCGAGTACTATGAAGCCACACGCGAGCGCGCCTCCGAGCTTTACACGCAGGCGGCTGGTCGCGTCGGCGAAGTCGCACAATCAGCACGTGACGCGGCTTCGCGGCAGACGGGCACTGTCGCTGCTGCGCTCGAGGCGGGCAAGAAAGCCTACCAGGACGAGAAACGGAAGACTGAAATGTCCGGCCGGCTCGAAGCTCCAAACTTTGGTGACAAAACCAACTAGGTAACAGAATGTACCTCCCAGCACTTCTGCAAATGAGCACCAACGATCCGTTGTTCTGGATCATGGTTATCATTGCTGCGTCGTTTATCGTGATCGCCATCGCGATGATTGTGATAGCGGTCTTCGTTAGCCGTGCGATGAAGTCAGTCAATCGCCTCGAAGAGAAGCTGGAGCCGCTGGTCGAGCGCGTGACTGCCGTGAGCGAACAGGGCAAGCAGATCGCGGCGCAGGGCAAACTGATTGCAGAACAGTTCACCGCGGTTTCCGGCCATCTGTCTACCGCGACGATGCACCTTTCCGAAACGATGGCAATAGTCAGAAGCGAGATTAGCGAGCTGCGAGAACTGGTAAGCGAAACCGCTGTCCAGGCTCGTGATAAAGTCGAGCTGGTTAGTGAGACAATCGACCGAACACACAAGCAGGTGGCATTGACGACTGACTTCATCCACACGAAAGTCATAGAGCCGGCGCGCGAAGTGGCCGCGATTATGGCGGGCTTCCGCCGCGGCCTCGAGGTACTCGTTGCGCCAATGCCGAAGCCCATAAATCAGACTTACGCAGAGGATGAGATGTTCATCGGTTGAGTAAATCACAAAAGTGATGGAAGCGAACCCGAGCCAATCATCCTCGATGGCTCGGGTTCTTATTTGGACAGGATTTGCAGGATTTCCCAGATTTACAAGATTCATCCTGGGAATCCTGAAAAATCTTGTAAATCCTGTCTAACCTGTATTCGGAATTGGAAATGCCCTCTGTTAGTATTGGAAATTCAATTTTATGTCGACAGAAACTCCTCTAGATCTTAAAAAGACCGTCAATCTTCCGAAGACCGCGTTCGCGCAGAAGGCGAATCTTGCGCAAACTGAACCTGCTCGTTTGGAGAAATGGGCAAAGCTCGACCTCTATCGCCTGATACGCCAGGCGGCCGAGGGACGCGAGAAGTTTATTCTTCACGATGGTCCACCTTACGCGAACGCCGACATCCATCTCGGCACCGCGATGAACAAGATTCTCAAAGACTTCATCGTCAAATCGCGGTCGATGATGGGCTACGACACGCCGTACGTTCCCGGCTACGACTGTCACGGTCTGCCGATCGAAATACACGTCGAGCGGGCGCTGGAGAAAAAGGGCAAGAAGAGGAGTGATCTCAGTCGCGACAGTTTCCGTCGCGCTTGCCGCGAGCATGCCCAGAACGCCTTGAAGAGCCAGACGCGCGATTTCAAACGGCTCGGAATTCTCGGCGAGTGGGACAGTCCATACCTCACGATGTCGAACCACTACGAAGCCGAAACTGCGCGGATGTTTGCGCGCTTCGTCGAGCGTGGCTGGGTTTACAAAGGAGCGCGGCCTGTTTACTGGTGCATCAAGGACCAGACTGCGCTCGCGGAAGCTGAGGTTGAATATCATCAGCACACGAGTCCGTCGGTGTACGTGAAGTTTCCGCTCGAGAGCGATCCGGCGGAGATCGATCCCGCGCTCGCTGGTCGCAAAGTTTTCGTGTTGATATGGACCACGACGCCCTGGACGCTTCCGGCGAATCTCGGCATCGCCGTGCATCCTGATTTTGAGTACTCGGCATTCGAACACGGCGACGAGGTTTACATCGTTGCGAGCGATCTCGTCGAAGCTGTCGCTGCGAAGTGTGGGCTTGGGGAGCCGAAGGTGCTCGCGCGTTTCGTGGGCGCAAAGCTTGACCGGCTGAAAGCAAGGCATGCGTGGCTCGATCGCACGTCGCTGTTGATGGTTGGCGAACACGTGACACTCGGTGGCGAAGCGGATGCTGAGACTGAGCTCGACGTCAGCGAAGCGCAGAAGAAGTCTGACAGCAAAGCCGGTACGGGAGCGGTGCACACCGCGCCTGGCCACGGTCATGACGACTTCGTGATCGGCAAGCGTTACGGTCTGGACATCTATTGTCCGGTCGATAACGCGGGACGTTTCACGCCCGAAGTCGAACATTTCGCTGGTCAGCGCGTGTTCGATGCCAACGATAAGATCGTCGAGTTTATGCGCGAACGGGGTGTGCTGCTGTTCAGTGAAAACTACGAGCACCGTTATCCGCACTGCTGGCGCTGCAAGAACCCCGTGATCTTTCGTGCTACGCCGCAATGGTTCATCGCGATGGACCAGGCTCGTGACGGTGCGCTCGCGGAGATCGAACGCGTCGAATGGATTCCCGGCTGGGGCGCGGAACGCATGCGCAACATGTTTATAGGACGGCCGGATTGGTGTGTTTCGCGGCAACGTGTTTGGGGTGTCAACATTCCGGTTTTCTATTGCGCAAAATGTAATGAAGGGGTCGCGGATCCGGTGGTGATCAATCACGTCGCCGACATTTTTGAGCAGGAGTCGGGCGACGCATGGCATACGCGCGAAGCAAAAGACCTGATGCCTTCGGGTTACACGTGCAAGGGATGTGGGGCGCAGGAGTGGACCAAAGAGTCTGACATTCTCGACGTCTGGTTCGAGAGTGGCACGTCGTCTATCGCTGTGCTCGAGAATCGCGAAGATTTGCAGTGGCCGGCGGATGTTTACATCGAAGGCGGCGATCAGTTTCGCGGCTGGTTCAATTCGTCGCTCATGATTGGCGTCGCCGCGCACGATCGCGCGCCGTACAAAACGGTGATCACGCACGGGTGGACGCTCGACGCGCAAGGCCGCGCGATGCATAAGTCTGCCGGGAACGCGATCGAGCCTGAGAACGTGATCAAGCAGTCGGGGGCCGAGACGATTCGTCTCTGGTGTGCTTCGTCAAACTATTTCGACGACATGCGCGGGTCTGACGAGATCCTCCAGCGTGTTACCGACGGTTATCGCAAGCTGCGGAATACGGCGAGGTTCGCGTTAGGAAATCTCTACGGCTTTGAGCCCGAACGCGACAGTGTGCCTGATGCGGAGCTGGAAGAAATCGATCGCTGGGCGCTCGCCGAACTCGATCGTGTGACGAGAAAAGTGCTCGCAGCGTATGAGGCTTACGAGTTTCATAACGTGTATCAAGCGCTGTTCAACTTTGCGACCGTAACGCTTTCAGCGCGTTACTTCGACATCATCAAGGATCGGCTTTACACGTTTGCACCGCGCAACAAGGCACGGCGCTCGGCGCAAACCGTGTTGCTGCGAATCGGAGATGCGTTGGCGCGAATGGTTGCGCCGATACTCGTGTTTACCGCGGATGAGATCTGGGAGAATCTGCCGAACCGGGCGGAGCCGTCGATTCACGTGGTGCAATTCCCGACCGCGAGTGAGGAAACTCAGGAGGCATTGTTGTCGGAATGGGAGCGTTTGTTCGCTGTTCGCGACGACGTGCTGCGGAAGCTTGAAGAAGCGCGGGTTGCGAAGCTGATCGGAAGCTCGCTTGAAGCAAAAGTGACGCTCGAGACTTCAGGAAGTACTCTCGAACTGTTGCAACGGCATCAAAACGATTTGCGTTACCTGTTTATCGTCTCGCAGGTTGAACTGAGAGAGGGCAACGAAGTTTCGATCAATGTTTCGGTGGCGGACGGCGCGAAGTGTGAGCGCTGCTGGAATTATTCGACGCACGTCGGCGAATCGGAGACGTATCCGACGGTGTGTGAGCGCTGCGTCGCGGCGCTGAAGGAGATCGAGCCGGGATCGTGACGACGAACACCAGCAAAGCATCGGCGCTGCGCACGCGTCTCGGATGGCGCGCGGGATACCTGCTCGCAGCCGTCGGTCTTTACTTCGCCGATCAAGCAACGAAAGCGTGGGCGGTCAAGGCGCTGCGTTTCGGCGAAGAGCGTGTAGTCATTCGCGGGTTTCTTCAGTTCATCTACACTGAGAACCCGGGCATCGCGTTTGGCCAGTTGCAGGAAGGTGGTTCGTTCGGTCGCTGGTTCTTTGTAGTGCTCGCGACGCTGGCTGCCGTCGCGGTTTTTTACTATTTCATGCGCACTCCGCGTAACGACGATCGGGTGCTGGGAGCGTGTGCGCTCTTGCTCGCGGGCATCCTAGGCAACCTGACGGACCGCGCGCGACTTGGTTACGTGATCGACTTCATCGTCCTGCACGCCGGCGACTATCATTGGCCCACGTTCAACATCGCGGACGCGAGTATCACGATAGGAGCACTGCTGCTCGCCTACGATTTGATTTTTAGCCGCAGATCTACGACAGATAAGTCTTATTCTGATCAGCGATCATCCGCGTAAATGTGTGGCTGACTTAAAGTATGTACCCCGAGATCATTCATATCGGCAGTTTCCCCATTAACACGTACGGTGTGTTTCTCGCGATCGCGTTTCTCTGCGGGATACTGGTGACGGTGAAGCTCGGGGAGCGCGACGGGTTGCCGCGACAAAAGATCTATGACCTGAGCCTGTGGATGTTGCTCGCCGGGCTGATCGGTTCAAAGATCCTGATGCTCTTTACCGAGCCCGAGTATCGCGAGAATCCGATGCAGCTCGTCTCTTTAGACTTCCTGCGTTCCGGCGGTGTCTGGTACGGCGGTCTACTCGGTGGCGTGCTTGTCGGTTACTTGTTGATGAAGCGCTATCAACTCCCCTGGTGGAAAACCGCCGACGCATTCGCACCTGGACTCGCCGTCGGCAATTTCTTTGGGCGCCAGGGCTGCTTTGCCGCCGGTTGCTGCTGGGGCAAGCCCACGACGCTTCCGTGGGGCGTGAAATTTACAGCGCAGGGCCACCAGATCACCGGCGTGCCCACGGACACGTATCTTCATCCGACGCAGCTCTACGAATCGTTCGCGATGTTGCTCGTGTTTTTCTTTCTGTTCTGGCTGCACAAACGCAAACGTTTCAGCGGCCAGGTCATACTCGCGTATGCATTGCTCTACTCGGTGATTCGCTTCGCCATCGAATTCGTCCGCGACGATCCGCGCGGCGACATTCTCGGCCTGACAACACTTACCGGACTCTCGACTTCGCAGTTAATTAGCATCATTATCGGAACCTGTGCGCTGATTCTCCTGGTCGTGCGGCGCCGTCGTGCGCAGCAAGTGGAAAAAACCGACGGCCTCGTAGCCAACAGCGCCCGCGCTTAAAATTATGAAAATTCTCGGCTGTTTACTCACCTTCACGTTGCTGGTGATTGGATCTTCGCACCTGACTCTCTCCGAATCACAAACTTCGCTTGCGCTGCCGGCTGAAAAGCACCTGCGCAATCTCAAGCAACTGACCTTCGGCGGCGAAAATGCTGAGGCCTACTTCTCTTCCGACGGCAAACAGTTGATCTTCCAATCGACACGTGAAGGTCACGGCTGCGATCAGATCTACACGATGAACGTCGACGGCTCCGATGTGAAGATGATATCAACCGGAGACGGACGGACCACATGTTCTTACTTCTTTCCGGGCGGGAAACGTATTCTTTACTCGTCGACGCATCTCGGCGACAAGCAGTGTCCACCACGGCCCGACTTCTCTCGCGGTTATGTGTGGGCCGTGTATCCAACGTTCGACATTTTCACCGCGAAGCCTGACGGCTCAGATCTAAAACAACTCACCAACACACCCGGCTACGACGCGGAAACAACCATCACGCTTGACGGAAAGAAACTCGTCTTTACGTCGATGCGCGATGGCGATCTCGACATTTACACGATGGATGCCAACGGCAAGAACGTACGTCGCTTGACGAACGAGCTGGGGTACGATGGTGGTCCATTCTGGTCATACGACGGCAAGCAGATCGTCTATCGCGCTCATCATCCGAAGACGGATCAGGAAAAGGCTGAATACTCGAATCTTTTGAAAGACAATCTGATTCGACCATCAGTCCTCGAGATATGGGTGATGAATGCCGACGGGTCAAACAAACGGCAGGTGACCAGCAACGGAAAGGCGAACTTTGGTCCGTACTTTTTTTCTGACGGCAAACGAATAATTTTCGCTTCAAACATGGATGATCCGCGTCAGAGAAATTTCGATCTGTACAAGATCAATGTTGATGGTACCGGTTTGGAACGGATCACTTTTAACGACACATTTGACGGGTTTCCGATGTTTTCACCTGATGGAAAGAAATTAGTGTTTGCTTCGAATAGGAACGCGAAAACACAAGGTGAGACGAATGTGTTCATTGCCGACTGGGTCGAGTAAAAAGCAGCCACAAAAAGGCACAAATGAAGACACAAAAAGAGACGTTAATGAAGATGAGAAAGTTTTCCATTGTTATTGCGACGGTTTTACTGACAACGGTCGCTGTAATCGCTCAACAAAAGGCGCTTGAGCCGAGTGCAGATCGACTCCAGAAAGACGTCAGCTATCTCGCATCAGATGATCTGGAGGGCCGTCGCACCGGAACAAAAGGAGCGAACGAGGCTTCTCGATACATCGCCAATGAGTTCTCACGGTTAAAGCTGCGACATTCGCTACAGTCGTTTCCGTATGTTGCCGGAGTGGAGCTCGGCAAGGGAAACGCCCTCACCTTAGGTTCTAATCAGGGCGCGCTGCAAGCCGGCGTCGACTGGTTGCCGCTCGGTTTCTCAACAAACGGAAAAGTCGTGGCAGCACCCGTCACTGTTGGATATGGAATAACCGCGTCGGAGTTAAACCACGACGACTATGCAGGCGTAAACGCGAAAGGAAAAATCGCGATAGCGAGCCAGGGCACTCCTGACGGCGACAATCCCCACAGTCGGTTTTTGATGTTCGAGGGTGTGCGCTGGAAAGCCATCGCGGCACGTAACGCCGGCGCGTCAGCTTTGATCGTCGTCGCGCATGATGGCGACTTCAAAACCGATCGGCTCGCAAGGCTTACTTATGACAATCAGGGTGATGCAGGCATACCGGTGGTTTTAGTTTCGCGTCAGGGGCTGGAAAAGATCCAGGGGGCTGCGGAAATCTCGTTGTCAGTCGACGTGGTTCGTAAGGAAGTTCCGGCGTACAACGTCGTCGGCGTCCTTGAAGGTTCCGATCCGGTTCTCAAGAACGAGAGCATCGTGATCGGCGCTCACTACGACCACCTCGGTCATGGTGGCGAAGGAAGCGGAAGCCTTGTACCCGACTCGACCGAGATACATCACGGCGCCGACGATAACGCCTCGGGAACCGCGGGCCTGCTCGAGTTGGCTCGTATCTTTAGTGCTCAGCGACCGAAGCTCAAGCGCACGCTGATCTTCATCGCGTTCGGAGGCGAAGAAGAAGGACTGCTCGGATCTAATTACTACGTGAACCACCCGGTCGTGCCTTTGGCCAACACCGTCGCCATGATCAACATGGACATGATCGGCCGGATGAGAGATCGAAAACTGTCGATCGGTGGTGTTGGGACAGCGACCGAATGGCGCGAGATGCTAACGCAGGCAAATGGTTTCGACGTGACCATGAATGAAGACGGACTTGGTCCAAGCGACCATTCTTCGTTTTACCTAAAACAGATCCCGGTGCTCTTCTTCTTTACCGGCGCTCACAACGACTACCACAAACCGTCTGACACGTTCGAGAAGATCAATTACACAGATGAGGCGCGGATCCTGACTCTGATAACACAGATCGTCAGAAAGATGGACGAGGCCGAGAAACGGCCGACGTATGTCGCTGTGAAATCGAGCTCCACGCCGCGTGCGGGTGGTTTCCGAGTTTTTGTCGGAACGATTCCAAACTACGCCGACAGCACAAACGGGTTATTGATCGACGGCGTCCGTGACGCTTCGCCGGCGGCGAAAGCGGGAATCAAAGCCGGTGATCGTGTCGTGAAGATCGGCGATCGTGAGATCAAGAACGTCTACGACTACACGTACGCACTCGGAGAAATGAAAGCCGGTCAGGAGTATGTGTTTGAAGTTATGCGCGGCAACGAGAAGCTGTCGTTAAAAGTAACTCCAGAAGCCGGGCGCAGGTGATAACAAGGGCGGCGGGGGTTGCCGCCCTCAACAATACTACCAGCGGGGTTCGCGCTCGAAACGATCGTTATCGCGATCGCGACCACCACCATAACCGCCACGGCCACCGCCGCCACGATTTCCACCATAACCGCCACGGCCACCGCCGCCACGGTCTGTTCTCGGCTTCGCTTCGTTAACGGTGAGATTGCGTCCGCCGAAGTCCTTGCCATTAAAAGCCTCGATAGCTGCTGCTGCCTCTTCAGGGGTTGCCATTTCGACGAAAGCAAAGCCGCGTGAGCGACCTGTTTCGCGATCTTCAATCACCGAAGCTGATTCTACTGTTCCTACTGACGCGAAGGCTTCGCGCAGTTCCTCGCTCGTAGTACGAAACGAGAGATTTCCAACGTATAGTTTTGTAGGCATTCTAACTATCCTTAATAAGAAGGGAAGCGCGGGCTTGCTGGAATTCGCTGATCCAGTTCGGGGGGTGACTACCGATACTTTCGGCGAGCTGCGACGAACCCGGTGCTCTAAAACCACGAGAGCGGCTTCTAACAAATTGACAACTGCCTCACTCTCTATCAGCCGAACCACGTCGCTATACGATCACGGACAGGCGCTATCACCATTGACGCGCGAGAGCAGGTATCTGGTACGCAAAAGTATGCAGGAGCGCTTGGAAACGCGTCAAGGACAAATTTGACGTTTAGTCCACAGATTACACAGATTCGGTATAATCCGTGTAATCTGTAGACAAATAATCACTCGAAAGGTCTGGAAAATGCCCACTCGTATCCCTATCACTGTCGCCCATGGTGACGGCATCGGGCCGGAAATCATGGCGGCGACGCTGCGAATCATGGAAGCCGCCGAAGCCCCTTTGGAAATTGAAACCATCGATATCGGCGAAAAAGTCTATCTCGCCGGAAACTCTTCAGGCATCGAGCCGAGTTCCTGGGAGTCGCTGCGACGAACCAAGGTCTTCTTAAAAGCGCCGATCACTACTCCGCAAGGCGGGGGATTCAAGAGCCTCAATGTGACCGTGCGGAAAGTGCTCGGCTTGTACGCCAACGTACGGCCGTGCGTCTCGTATCATCCGTTCGTCGACACAAAGCATCCGGTGATGGACGTCGTCGTCGTTCGTGAGAACGAGGAGGACCTTTATGCGGGTATCGAGCACCGGCAAACGAATCAGGTCGTTCAGTGTTTGAAACTGATCTCGCGCCCCGGCTCGGAGAAGATCGTTCGTTACGCTTTCGAGTACGCGCGACGGAACAATCGCAAGAAGGTCACGTGCTTTACCAAAGACAACATTATGAAACTGACTGACGGTCTGTTTCACAAAGTCTTTGACGAAGTGGCCGCAGAGTATTCCGACATCGAAAACGAACATTGGATTGTTGATATTGGCGCGGCGAAGCTGGCTGACACGCCCGAAGCATTTGACGTTCTGGTGATGCCGAATCTTTATGGCGACGTTCTTTCCGACGTCGCCGCGCAGATCGCTGGTTCTGTTGGATTGGCAGGTTCGGCGAACATCGGCGAGCACGTTTCGATGTTTGAAGCGATTCACGGATCCGCGCCGCGGCGTGCAGGCCAGAACCTTGCGAATCCTTCCGGGTTGCTGCTCGGCGCGGTGATGATGCTGGTTCATGTTGGACTGACCGAACACGCTGAACGAGTTCACAACGCGTGGCTGCGCACGATCGAAGATGGAGTTCACACGTACGACGTCTACGACGAAAAAGTCAGTAAGCAAAAAGTGGGCACAAAGGAGTTTGCGGAAGCCGTCGTCGAGCGATTGGGCCAGACGCCGCAGATTCTCAAAGAGCGGAAATACAAGAAGAGCGATGAGTCGCTTTCGGTTCTCGGCGCAGGCAAAAAGGCGCCGCAGAAAGAGCTCGTCGGAGTTGACGTGTTTCTCGACTGGACGAGCGGATCCCCAAACGATCTTGGCGACGCACTCAGCAAGGTCAATGGCGAAGGCGTCAAGCTAACGATGATCAGCAATCGCGGCGTGAAGGTTTGGCCGGGCGGTCACAAGGAGACTTTTTGTTCGGACCACTGGCGATGTCGCTTCCTGGCGGAATCCGAGGGCAGCAAGGTTGCGCATGCGCAGGTCGTGTCGCTGTTAGGCCGCATCGCGAACGAAGGCTACGATTTCATTAAAACTGAGGGACTCTACACATTCGACGGCGAGCGCGGTTTCTCGTTGGACCAGGGAGAATAGGATGTCGAAAAAGGATAAGAACGGATCTAAACCGATCGTGGCAGTAATTATGGGGAGCCAGTCTGACTGGGACACGATGCGGCACGCTGACGAGACGCTGACGAAGTTTGGGATCGATCACGAATGCCGCGTGATATCGGCACATCGATCGCCGTCGCTGGCCGCGGAGTTTGGCTCGTCGGCGGAGTCTCGCGGGCTTGAGGTCGTCATTGCGGCGGCTGGTGGCGCCGCACATCTCGCCGGCGTGCTGGCTGCACACACGACTCTGCCTGTTTTGGGCGTTCCGATGCGCAGCGAGGCGCTTAACGGACTCGATTCGTTGCTGGCGACGGTGCAGATGCCGGGCGGAATTCCGGTCGGAACGCTCGCGATCGGTAAGCCTGGAGCGGTGAATGCGGCGCTGTTTGCCGTATCGATCCTGGCAAACAGCCGTCCCGAGTTGCGGAAGAAATTGCACGAGTTTCGCGAAGCTCAGGAAAAGAAGATCCGCGAAACTACCCTCTAGGGCTGACAGGATTTAATCCTGTCTCTACTTGACCTTGAATTTACAGGCCCTTTAACGCACAATGCGAGCACTCTAGCACTCGCTGCCCAGAGACGTTTCAACGCTCCTCGAGCCCCCGATGATCGGCCAGACGGTTTCCCATTATCGAATTATCGAAAAGCTGGGCGAAGGCGGTATGGGCGCTGTCTACCTGGCCGAGGATCTTCATCTTGCCCGCCGGGTCGCAATCAAGTTTCTCACCTCCACCGATCGTCACTATCGGGCGCGCTTCATTCGTGAGGCTCGTGCTGTTTCAGCTCTGAGTCATCCAAACATCGCGATAGTCCACGACTACGGCGAAACAAACGAGGACCAGCCGTTTATCGTGATGGAGTTTGTGAAAGGCAAGTCGTTGAGCGACCTGCTCGACGAAGGGTTGACGCTCAAGCGTTCGGTTGAAATCGTATCGTCGATTGCCGAAGCACTGGGCGAGGCACACGATCACGGGATCGTACACCGCGACATCAAACCGTCTAACGTGCTCATCAACGAACGCGGCCACGTAAAGGTGCTTGACTTCGGGTTGGTGAAGCACTTTGGTGAACAACCCGTGAGCGGTGTGGATCTCGACGCAAGAACAATCTATTCAACTAAAACTCGCAGCGACGTCATCGTAGGAACACCTCTCTACCTTTCGCCGGAGCAAGCAACCGGAAAACAGATCGACGGACGAAGCGACCTCTTCGCTCTCGGCGCGCTGCTTTACGAGTGCATGACCGGACAATCGGCATTTTCCGGCAGCAGCGTTTTGGAGATCGGCGCGCAGATCATTCACGTGACGCCGGCACCGCCGTCAAAGGTAAATCCGCAAGTGCCGCCGGAGCTGGATCGCATCACGTTGAAGGCGCTCGAAAAGAAAGTCGAAGCACGGTACCAGTCGGCCGCCGAGATGCTCGATGACTTGCGGGCGGCAGCGACCGCGTTGAGCGGCAACGGTGTACCGGTTGCCAGCAAGACAAAAAAACCGACTGAGGGCTTCGAGCGAGCGACGAACGCATTCGCCACGCTCACGATGTCGCTGAAGCGCCAACGTTTCTCACTGGCGTCAGTGATCCCGGCGTTTATCGTCCTGGGATTCATTGTTTGGGCCATCATCAGCTACTGGCCCCGCTCCTATTATCAGCCGTCTCCGGCTGCCGCCCACTGGTACGATCAGGGAACGGACAATCTTCGTAACGGAGCTTACTATCAGGCCAGCAAAGCGCTTTCACAGGCCATCGAAATCGACGGCAACTATGCTCTGGCGCGCGCGCGTTTGGCCCAGGCGTGGACCGAGCTTGACTATACGGATAAAGCGAAAGACGAGCTGCTTGCCGTCTCGAATCCTGGTGTCCGCTCGTCCCTTTCACCAAAAGATTCTTTGTATTTGGAAGCAATCACGGCAACTGCGACGAGGCATTTTGGAGATGCGGTCAAGGCTTACACAGAGATCGCCAAACTCACGCCTGACGAAGGCCCGGTTTATGTCGATCTGGGTTACGCCTACGAGAACGATGGCCAAACCGATAAAGCCCTCGAGAACTATCTCAAGGCGATCGATTTGAACAAGCGACAGTACGCGACGGCGTATCTGCGCGCAGGCATCGTCTACCACCGCAAGCTCGATGAAAAGAACACCGTTGCGATGTTTGACGAGGCGGAAAGATTGTACCGGGCGGGAAGTAACGAAGAGGGCCTGATCGAGGTATTCAGGCAGCGCGGAGTTTTTCTTCGCGATAAGGGCCGCTACGAGCCGGCCCAACAGCAGTTTCAGCAGGCGCTTGATGCCGCACGAGCGAACGGCAACGAAGCGCAACAGATCACATCATTAACTGATTTGAGTTATCTCGCGTCTATACGCGGCTTGTTCTCGGAGGCTGAAAACTATGCGTCGCAGGCAGTGAGCCTTGCACAGCAGAAGCGGCTGGAGAACCTGTCAGCATCCGGTTTGATTGAACTCGGCAATTCGTTTTCATCCAATGGTAATAATGAAAAGGCCGAACAGTATTACAACCAGGGCATTCAGTTCGCCCGCGCTAACAAAGGGCTCCAGCGAGAAGCAAAAGGACTGGCCAATCTGGGAAGCTTATATATTCGAACCACACGGGTGGACGATGGTCTGAAATTGGTCCAACAGGCGCTGGATTTCTTTCAACATGAGAATTATCCACGTTATGTTGGCGTCTGTTTGACTCAGCTCGGTCGAGGATATCGTCGCAAGGGCGACTATGCCGCCGCACAGGAAGCACTGAATCAAAAGCTAGCGCTCGCACTCAAGGGAGACAGCCAACCAGAGATTGCTAACACACATTTCGAAATAGCCCAGCTAAGGTTAGACAATGAAAAGTATCCAGCCGCGCTTCAGGAGTATGGGAATGCTCTCAAGATCTATGAATCACTCGGAAACCAGTTTCGCACAGCCTTTACCAACACGAACCGCGCGAGGATTTTGGTTCGTCTGGGAAACAAAGACGAAGCGAGACAGTTGCTTGACGCACTTTTCCAAACGGCAAATGAGCAGAAGGGTTCTTACCTGCAATTGCTGCCTGAGCTTCAACTGATCAAAGCCGAGTTGAGTCTCAGTGAAGGAAACGTGGGGCAGGCAACTGAGGCGGCAACTGAAGCTATTCGAATCGCGCAACCCAAATCTGACGTTTTGATCGAGGGTAAGTACTTTCTGGGTCTGTTGAAGGCAGCGTCGGGCGCGCGAAACGATGCAAAGAAACTTTGTGATGAGGCCATGAATGCCGCATCAATATCCGGTATCTTCGGTTTGCATTCACGCGCGCTGCTGGCTGCTGCAGAAGCGGCGTTGAAAGGAAATGATGCTCAAACCGCATTATCATTGGCTACACAAGCCCAGGAGAGATTCTCGCGGGGTGAACTACAGGAATCTGAATGGCGTGCGTGGATTATTGCCTCACGCGCGAGCGAACAATTGGGGGACAAGAACAAGAAAGACGAAATGTGGAAAAACGCCATGAACGCACGCTCCAGGCTTGAGCAAGAATGGGGTTCCGACACCTTTAAACGATATGCTGAACGGCCTGATATTCAGGTTTATTATCGATAACAAAGTTGATCCACCTGGCTCAACTCCCAACACTGCAAGGAGATCAGACTATGTCAGAAACAAATCCCGATCCTGCCGAACCTACAGAGAATCTACCGGGAGGCAGTGCTCCGCAACCAGCTCAGGACCCCGAAGAAGCCGCACAAGCGGAACCCACAGAAGACCTTCCTGGAGGTGTATCGTGAAGAACCCTCACTAGGCAAGGCTTCCCAGGGCCTTGCTGCTGACAATTGAATAGTGCGTCCACAGGCTGCACATCCTCTGTGCAGTCTGTGGATCTACAACGCCTTCGCAGTCAGCCACTCTTTAACAACTTCCTTCGGATCGCGTTTGTTGCCGTCAATCTCGAAATTCAGGCGGCGCATCTCGTCAGTCGAAATCGCATTCGCTAATTTCGCGAGCACTTCGCGGAGCGCCGGCACGCGCGCGAGTGAATCCTGTCGCACGAGGTAAACAGCCTCATACGGCGGAAAGTAGTGACGGTCGTCTGCAAGCTGAAAGAGATCGAGCGTTGTGATCCGGCCCTCGGTGGAGTTGGCCGCGATCAGATCGACCTGGCTTGACGAGAGCGCGATGTAGGTCAAAGACAGATCCATCTCGCGGACTTCCTTGAACTTCAATTTGTACGTCTTCGAAAATCCCGGATAACCGTCATCGCGTGACATGAAATCCTGACCGAAGCCGGCGCGCCATTGTGGCGTGTGTCGAGCGGCATCGGAGATCGTTTTCAGGTTCAGTCGTCGGGCCTCTGCGCCACGCACCAGGATCGCGAACGTGTTTTCGAATCCCACAGGCGCGCTGACGTCGACGTTGAATTTGCTCGCGTAGTCCTGTTTTACCTGGTCGTAAACTGCTCGCGGATCGCTGATCGGGGTGTGGTGAAGTATGGCGGTAAAGGATGTTCCGGTGTATTCGGGATAGAGATCCAGAGTTCCACTCACGAGCGCTTCGTGTGGAAGATTTCCGCCTAATTCGAGACGCCGCTCGACCGAAACGCCGCGCGCCTCGAGCATCTGCGCGACGATCTCCGCGAGCAATGCCGATTCGGTGAAGTCTTTTGAGCCGACGACGACGCGGGCCTGGGCAGTCGATGCCGATTCCTTACCGTCCTGCCAGAGCGATAACCCGAGGAAAAGCAAGAACAACGCGATCGCGCCGAGTGCCAGCACGTGCTTGACTGAGCCTCGCGTGCGACGCGTCGCGTCAAAGCTGAAGCGACGCTCTACGAGACCCAAAAAGAAGTCGGCTGCGAGGGCAAGTAAAGCTGCTGACAATGCGCCTGCGAGCAGCAGGTTGTTGTCGTACTGGCGCAGGCCGCGGAAAATGTAGACGCCCAGGCCGCCGGCGCCCACGGCAGCAGCGATCGTCGTAACGCCAACTGCGATGACGGTTGCTACACGAATGCCGGTGACGATCACGCCCATCGCCAGTGGCAATTCGACCTGTCGCAGCACCTGGCCGTCAGTCATGCCCATCGCCACAGCCGCTTCGCGAACGCTCGGTTCAACGCCGAGGATCCCGGTCACCGTGTTGCGGATAATCGGCAACAGTGAATAGAGCACGAGCGCGACCAGAGCAGTGCGCGCGCCGATGCCGCCGATGAATGGCAACGGAATCAAAAATCCAAACAGCGCCAGGCTCGGAATCGTCTGCATGATGTTCGCGATGCCAAGCACCGGACCACGCAACGCTCGATAGCGTGTTAAAGCGATTCCAGTCGGAACACCGATCATCACCGCCAGGAGGATCGCGACGAATACGAGCACGATGTGCTGCCTGACCAGCAGCAGTAGCTCAGACCAGTTGAGCTGGAGGAAGTGCCAGAAACTCACGGCGCGCCTCCATTGCTGAGGTTCAAAGTCTCAATATAGGCGCGTGCCTGCGGGTTGTCCGAAGCGAGAAAGCCGTCGGGTGTTTCGAGTAAAACCAGTTGGCCTTTGTGCATCAGGCCGATGCGACGGCCGAGGATCAATGCTTCGCGAACGTCGTGCGTGACGAGAATGGCTGTCTTGCCCAGGCGCATCGCAAGATCCGCAAACTCGCGTTGCAAACTTGCGCGCGTGAGTGGATCGAGCGCGCCGAAAGGTTCGTCGAGAAGAAGCAGCGGCGGATCTGCGCCGAGTGCGCGTGCAACGCCGGCGCGCTGGCGTTGCCCTCCTGACAACTCGTGCGGGTAACGTTCGGCGAAGCGCTCCGGAGCGAGTCCGACCAGCCTCAACAACTCGCGCACACGATCGTTAGCGCGTTCCTGATCCCAACCTAACAAGGCAGGCAGCAAACCGACGTTGCGTGCGATTGTGAAATGTGGAAACAGGCCGCCTTCCTGGATCACGTAGCCGATGCGGCGACGCAACGCGATGGGGTCCCACGTCGTTGTTCGCTTTCCTTCGACGAGTACCTCGCCGGATGACGGCGTCAACAAACGGTTGACGAGCTTGAGCGTCGTTGTCTTGCCGCAACCTGACTCGCCGAGCAAAACAAGCGTCTCGCCTTTCTCAACAGTCAGGTTTAAGCCCGAGATTATGTTTCCAGCGGCTGGTAGCGAGAACGTTACATTGTGAAACTGAACCAGTGGATCGTTTGTGCTTTCTGGTGGCATCAGTTGGCGAGCAACAGATTACTGCTGAATCGTTCCTGAGAGTCGAGCCACGTGTGTGAGAGTTCGAAGCCGGTTGCGACCGCGAGTTGTTCGATGCCGGTCTTATCATATTTGTAAGAGTTTTCGGTGTGAATCAACTCGCCGGCGGCGAACTCGATGTCGAGGTCGAGCTTTTCGATGCGCACGTGCTGATCGGCAAGACTTTCGATGTAGATCTCGATCCGGCCTGCGCTCTGGTTGTAAAAAGCGCGGTGTTTGAACGCGCGCAGATCGAAAGTTCCGCCGAGCTCGCGGTTGATTCTCGCCAGCACGTTCAGGTTGAATGCGGACGTCACGCCGAGCGCATCGTTGTACGCGGCTTCGAGGATCGCGGGATCTTTCTTCAGATCCGCGCCGAGCAGCAGCGCATCGCCTTTTTGCAGCACGCTTCGGAGTGCACGGAGAAAGCGCAGGGCTTCGTCGAGATCGAAGTTGCTGATGTTTGAACCGAGGAACAGCGCGAGAGTTCGCGGACGCGGTTTCTTGCCGAGCTCCGCGAGGCCGGCGAAATAGTCTGCTGCGTAAGCTTCGATTGTGAGTCGGGGATACGACTGCAACAAAATTCGCGAACTGCTTTCCAGCGCGGTCGCTGAAATATCGACCGGCATAAACAACAACTCGGATTGACGTCGCAGAAGTGCTTCGATAATGAGGCGGGTCTTTGACGCACTGCCGCTGCCCATCTCTACGAGTGTTTTCTGACCGGAGATCGACGCAACAATCTCGTCGGAGTAACGCTGGAGAATCTCGTTCTCCGCGCGCGTCAAATAGTACTCGGGCAAGAGGCAGATGGCTTCGAAGAGCTGCGAGCCGAGTTCGTCGTAAAAGTATTTAGGCAGGAAACGCTTGGGATGCGCGGACAATCCCTTTCGGACGTCCTCAGAGAAACCTGCAAGCGGATCTCGCCTGGCGAGGGTGTGAATATAGAGTCGAGGATCTCTAGTGGGTTCTGACTGTGCCACAGTCGCCACATGATAGCCCATATGGCAGGCATCTGTGTAATCTGTGTACGGGTTTGGTGGCTAAAAGACGCCGCCGAAGAATTTGCTGATCGCGCCCGGAGCGCGGTGTAGGTAGGTCTCCACGATTCGGGCGCCAACGCCGAGTCGGTCGTCAAAATCTGTGTTGGAACGACCGTATTCACCCGCGTAATCGCGCATCCAGAATTGAAAGCGCCTCATTCCGTTGCGTTCAGCCTCTGCAACTGCCGCGTCACTCCTCCAGCCTTGATGCGTGACGCGATGCAGCGCGACGATCGTTCCCGTGCGATCCACGCCGTCTTTGCAGTGAACGAAGACGCGCCCGTTCTGTGGCGCCGCAATGATCAGCAGGATGCGTCGCACTCGCTCGTCCTGCGGTCTGCCCCAATTCGGAAGCGGAACATTGAAGTAATTCAATCCCAGCGCGCGCGCTTCTGCCTCTTCCGCCCTGGTCAGTTCTCCGCTTCCACGAAGATTGACAATTGTGTCGATACCGAATTCGCGCAAACGCTGGACGCCACCCGCACGCGGTTGAGCCCCGCGATAAAGTCGTTCGCTCACCTGTTGAAATCTCGGCAACTCGGTTTCCGCAGTCTGAGCAGACACCGTTGTCGAGAAAAGCATCAACGCGACGCCGATCGCAAAAAGCATTATTCGCATGTGAATTCTCGAACTGACCTAAGGTTTGGACGCACTAACTCTACAACACAAGTCAACTCGAATTGAAGTCCGCAAGCGCTGGCTGTAGAATCACCACCGAAAGGGGAGTAGGTCACCTTCCTCCACTGGTCCGGTGCGGCCGTCAACACGGTGCCTCGTAGGCACTCGGCACATCGGGTAGAGCAAACGCTCAACGACCAAGACCTTTTGCGGCGATTGGCGCGCAAAGGGTTTTTTCCTTTAGCGCGACGTTACAGGTCACAACTCTGCGTTGACGCGCGAAAGGATTGCACGTGGTCGAACCAGGCACACATTGGCACACATTTACAACCGACGAAATTTTTGAGCGGCTGAAGTCTTCTCCGCACGGTCTCAGCGCGGCTGAGGCCGCCAGACGGCTGCAAGAGTTCGGTCCGAACGAGCTTCAAGTCGCGGGGCGGGTCTCGCCGTGGACGATCCTCCTCGAGCAGTTCAAAAACGTCCTCATCGTCATTTTGCTGCTGGCGACTGCGCTCTCGGCTTTTCTGGGTCACGGCGTCGAAGCTATCGCGATTACGGTGATCGTGCTCTTCGCGGTGATCCTCGGCTTCATACAGGAATATCGCGCTGAGCGCGCCATCGAAGCTCTTCGCGAAATGGCCGCACCTGCGGCAACCGTCATCCGCGAAAACCACGAGACGCGGATTCCCGCGCACGACCTCGTCCCCGGCGACGTGATCCTCCTTGCGACAGGCGACAAGGTTCCCGCGGACGCACGCCTACTCGATGCAATCAATTTACAAACAGTCGAAGCAGCGCTGACGGGCGAGTCTGCTGCGGTGGAAAAACACTCGCACCCGCTCGACGACGAACAACTCGCCACTGCCGACCGCAAAAACATGGCGTTCGCAGGGACTGCTGTGACGTACGGCCGAGGGCGCGCTATCGCTGTCGCGACCGGGATGGCGACCGAGTTCGGCAAGATCGCACGAATGCTCGAAGGCGTTGAGACTGTGAAGACGCCGTTGCAGCAGAACCTCGACCGCATCGGCAAGTCTCTGGCGCGGGCGGCGGTCGTGGTGGTGCTTCTGATCGTCGCGATCGGGCTGTTTCGAGGTCAGCCTTTTATCGAGATGCTGATTTTCGGCGTGGCTTTGGCCGTTGCTGTCGTGCCTGAAGCATTACCGGCGGTTGTGACGATCTCGCTTGCGCTCGGCGTCAAGAGAATGGTTCGGCGCAACGCGCTCGTCCGGCGCCTGCCTGCTGTCGAGACGCTCGGCAGTACTTCGGTCATCTGCTCCGACAAAACCGGCACGCTAACCAAAGACGAAATGACAGCGCGGCGTTTGTTCGTCGGCAGCGAGATGATCGAGATCTCCGGCACTGGATATGAGCCACGCGGAACTTTTTCAGTGAACGGCTCCGGTAACTCTGCTGCACTGCCGGCTCTGTTGCGCGCCGCCGCACTCGCGTCGGATGCGCGAGTCGAACAAAAAGACGGGACGGGCAAGTGGGAAGTGAAAGGCGACCCGACCGAGGGCGCGCTCATCGTCGCGGCGGCCAAAGCCGGTTTCGACAAACCGGCACTCGACGCACAGTTTGCGCGTGTCTCGGAGATTCCGTTCACGTCCGAGACGAAGCGAATGACCACGCTGCACCAAACGCCTGACGGTGTCGTGGCTTACGCGAAAGGCGCACCCGAAGTCATCGTTCCTGCGTGCGCGTGGCAATTCACCGAAAACGGCGAAGTGCCGCTTGATGAATCAGGCCGCAACGAAGTTCTCGAACGCGCACGCCAAATGGCTGGCGAGGCGCTCCGAGTTCTAGCCGTCGCGCAGAAGCCTCACGCCGCACTGGCCGATGCCGAACGCGACATGACTCTGTTAGGCCTGGTCGGGCTAATAGATCCACCCAGACCAGAGGCGGCAGCGGCCGTTCGCGAATGTGAGGCAGCGGGTATCAAAGTCATCATGATCACCGGCGATCATCCGCTGACGGCGAAAGCAGTCGCCGACGAGCTTGGCCTGACAAAAGGCGGTCGTGTTGTCACTGGCCAGGAGTTGGAAGCGATGACGGACGCGGAACTCGAGCAGGAAGTCGGCTCGATCGACGTGTGCGCGCGCGTGTCTCCAGCACACAAGCTCCGTGTGGTTTCAGCTCTTCAAAAGCGCGGACAAGTTGTCGCGATGACGGGCGACGGAGTGAACGATGCGCCGGCTCTCAAAAAGGCCGACATCGGAATCGCGATGGGTATCACCGGCACCGACGTGTCCAAAGAAGCATCCGCGATGACGCTGACGGACGACAATTTCGCGTCCATCGTCGCGGCTGTCGAGGAAGGTCGCGGCATCTTCAGCAACATCAAGAAATATCTGATGTACCTGTTATCGTCGAACATCGGTGAGATCGGGTTGATGGCTGGAGCGAGCCTGGCGGGCTTACCGCTTCCGTTAACCGCTGTCCAAATTCTCTACGTGAATCTCGCCACCGACGGCTTACCGGCGTTGGCGCTGGCGGTTGACCCGCCGGAGCGCGGACTGATGCGGCGTCCGCCGAGAGATCCACGCAAGGGCATATTCACGCGCCCGGTTGTCATGCTCATGCTGGTCGGTGGTGTGTGGTCGGCGCTCGTCAATCTCGGCCTGTTCGTCTGGGCATTGAACTCCGGACGCAGCGTACCGGAGGCGATGACGATGACGTTCGTGTCTCTCGTGCTGATACAGTTCTTCAAAGCGTACAACTTCCGCTCCGATCGACTTTCGGTGCTAAACCAACCGTTTGCAAACAAATGGCTCAACCTGGCGATCTTCTGGGAGCTCGTGATGCTGGGGCTGATCGTGTACGTCCCGATTCTGGAAACCACATTCGGCACTTACGGCCTGCCGTGGATCGACTGGGTCATCATTGTTGCCGCGGCCTTCACCGTTTCACCCGTGCTCGAATTGACGAAGTGGATGGAGCGACGTGGATGGTTTGGTGAGCTCCAGTAATTTCCTCTGCGTATCTCTGCGTTCCTCTGCGCCTCTGCGGTGGGGAATGATTTTCACCGCAGAGGCGCAGAGGAACGCAGAG
>JBIOUJ010000209.1:0-17227 GCA_044867025.1 Pyrinomonadaceae bacterium
AAGCTTGGGGTCCTCGTTGCCTCCTACTCTTGAAAACCATTTAAATGGTTTTCCCGATTCTGGAGCGGTGTCCCCCAAGCTAAAGCTTGAGGAGAATGAAAGGCCCGCTATCATGATAATGAACAGCGTAGCGAGAACCCTGGGTAATCGAATCAAAATGTATTTCGAACCCTGAAAGCGTTCGGCAATTGGTGAACGCTTTCAGCGTTTCGACTTAATTTTATTTTGCTAACCCAAGGTTGTCGCTAAATGCTCCAACCTTGGGCTGAAATTAGCGAACGCCTTCGGCGTTATTCCGACAGACTCTGAAAGGGTTGTCGCTCCCGCCAACCCTGGGCTGGAATTAGCTAACGCCTTCGGCGTTCAAAATGAACCAGTACTTCCTTCGGATTCCAGTCTTCTAATTAGTAGGCGTCCAGACAAACTTACCTGTTCGATCGATGTAGCCGTACTTCGGCTTGTGGCTTTCGAGTTCTTTTTCAATTTGTGCTTCGGGTTTACCGGCTTCGTAGTCTTTCATTGCTTTCAAAAGCGCCTCGTCTTCGCTGATACCGACACCGACGCGAGCGAGCTTACCCACAAACGAACTCGCATACGAGAATTCTGGCTTGATAATCGTGACGCCGGTTTTGTCAATGTATCCATAGCGCCAAAGACCTTCTTTATTGCAAACCCCAATCACCGCCAATCCTTCACTAAAGGGGTGGGCGCAGCCGTATGCAGGTTTGATCACCCACTTCCCGGAACGATCGATAAAACCCCACTTCCAATCGTCCACATGAACGGCGGCCAGCCCTTCGGAATATACACTGGCCCCGAGGCTGCCGGTGTCCGGACACGCACCACCAAGAGTGAACTGCGGTTTGATAACAATTTGACCTTGCAGGTCAATGAAGCCAACTTGGTCTCCGATGAGCACCGGGGCGAGACCTTCGGAAAACTTGCCGGCAAGTACGTATTGCGGCGTGACGATCCATCGTCCTTGCTTATCAATGAATCCGTATTTCTGCTGCAGCGAATAAGGGGACTCAGCAACACCAACCAACGCGCGCCCTTCGGAGAAAGGAAGAGCCGAATGAAATTTTGGCTCGATTACAAACTTGCCCGTCTTATCAATGTAACCCCATTTATCATTTGCTGATACTACCCCAGCCAATCCTTCTGAGAAGGCGAAGTCACTCACAACCCCGCCCTGCTCGAACTGTGGCTGAATGACGAAGCGACCAGTTCGATCGATGTAGCCAATCTTGCCTTCTACATCCTCCCGTTCGGAGACGATGACGGCCGCCAAGCCCTCCGAAAAGTTTCTCGCCACGTTGAATTTTGCTTCGATAACCAATTTGCCGGTGGGATCTACATAGCCCCATCGGCCGTGGGTGTTTGGAACTCGCTTAGCGACCACTGACAGACCATCGGCGAAGGGTCCGATCGTATAAACATCGTCCGGATGCGTGAATTTCAGATTCCCAGACTCGTCGATGAACCCGTATTTGCCATTTAACGTGACGGAATACAAATGAGGCGTCGGCGTACTGCTCGCGGAGTTTCCCTCTTGTACATTTTGGCCTTGGACGCCACACGCAAGTGAAGCAGCCGTTAGCGTTAACAGCAGCACGAGCTTCGTCGATTGTTTAGGGCCGCAAAAAAGCACAAACCGATTTTACATCACCGATTGTGTTTTTGTGTCTCTTTGTGACACTACTCGTAGCGCAATGCCACCAGCGGGTCGACTTTTGCTGCGCGGCGCGCGGGGATGTAGCAGGCGAGGAAGGCGGCCAAACCGAGCAGTATCGAGATGAAAATAAACGTCTTCGGATCCGTGGCGCTGGTGTTGAAAAGTAAACTATGCATCAACCGCGTCAGAGCTACGGCGCCAAGAACACCAATCACCACTCCGACCGCAGTCAACTTCATCCCACGCCCTACGATGAGTTTGAAAACATCGCGGGCAGTGGCTCCGAGCGCCATGCGAACGCCGATCTCGTGCGTTCGCGTCTGCACTAAAAACGCCATCACGCCGTAGATACCGATAAGCGCCAACACCAATGTTCCACCTGCAAACACGGCGAACAGCGTTGCATACAAACGCGGTTGCCAGATTGACTCGGCGACCACTTCTTCCATCGTAGCAACTTTGCTGACAGGTATGTCGGAATCAATCTGCGCAGCTTCGCGACGAATGGCGTTCGCTAACTCTTTCGGATCTGAAGACGTTCGCGTCACAAGCGCCAGGCCACCGACAGGCATTTGAAGATGAGGTAAGTACACGCTCTGTCTCGTGTCTTCCTGCACTCGTTGGTGACGAACCGTGCCGGCTACGCCGATCACCGTGTGCCACGGTTCGTTGTCTTCCGGCGGACCAAACCGAACACGTTTTCCGACTGGATTCTCATTGGGCCAGTACTGCCGTGCGAGTCGTTCATCAACGATCGTTACACCGGGCTTGTCCTTCGTGTCGGCGTCGGTGAAGTCACGACCGTAGATCAGCGGTATTCCCATCGTACGAAAGTAACCGGGAGTAACGACCGTGTGCTGAATCATCGGCGCCTGTCCAACCGGCAACACAGGATAGCCCTCAACTGTCAAACTTCGCCCCCAGCCACCTCCACTCAACGGCAGTGTAGCCGTCGCGCTCACTGCTTCGACACCAGGCAGAGCGTGCACGCGCTCTATCAACTGTTTGAAGAATGCCGCACGCTGTGTACCGTCGCGATATTTTGCCTGCGGCAGGTGGAACGACGTCGCCAAAACATTCTTCGGATTGAGTCCGATGTTCACGTGTTGCAGCCGGAGAAAGCTTTGGATCATCAATCCGGCGCCTACCAACAAGATCAACGAGAAAGCGATCTCGGTAACGACAAGTGCGTTGCGCGAACGTCCATAACCGCTGATCGCCCCACGGCCGCCTTCTTTAAGCGTGTCGTTGAGATCGACGCGTGACGTTTGTAGTGCAGGAGCAGCGCCGAAGAGCAAGCCGGTCAGGAGTGTTATCGCAGCGCTGAAGCCGAGCACGCGCAGATCGATCCCGAAATTCATCCAAACCGGAAGCTCGAACGGGATAGCAGTCAACAACAGATGCAGTGCCCACAGCGAAAGAGCAAAGCCGAGTACGCCACCGACCACCGCGAGCAATAAACTCTCGATGAGCAGTTGGCGCATGATTCGCCAGCGACCGGCGCCGATCGCAGCGCGCAAAGCAAACTCTTTTTGTCGTGCGGACGCGCGCGCGAGCATCAGGTTCGCGACATTCACACACGCCACTAACAACACGCACCCGACCACGCCAAGAAGAATCAGCAATGCTTCACGATAATCGCCTGCCAGGCTCTGGTGCAGGCTTGTTACCTTGACGCCAAGCCCCTCGTTCGTCACTGGATTTTGCGCTTCGATGCGCGAAGCGATGGTGTGCATCTCCGCCTGCGCTTCTCCAAGCGTCACGCCGTCCTTCAAACGCGCAATACAGCTCAAGCCATGATCCGTGCGCGTAAAGTCTTTTGTCGTCACGGCGAGCGGCGCCCACAGTTCGGAGATCTCTGGAAATCTGAAACCCTTCGGCATGACACCGATCACCGTCCGCGCGCGACTGTTAATCATGACGCTTAGGCCAAGGATGTTCGGGTCGCCTCCAAAGTTTCTTTGCCACAGATCGTATCCAAGGATCACGACCGTATCTTCGTCCGGTCGATCTTCATTCGCCGTGAACGTGCGGCCGAGTTGCGGCGCGATACCAAGAAGCTCGATCAATCCGTGTGAGATGTACGAGCCGCGAACCTCTACCGGCTCGCCGGCGCCGCTTATTGAAAAGCGGCTGGTGCCGTAGTAAACGCCAATGTCCTGGAATACTTTGTTTTGCTCACGCCAATCGAGAAAGTTTGGAAACGATACGCTCATGGAATCGATACCACGTTTGAGCGCAGTCTCGTCGATCGCGACGAGTCGATCTGATTGAGGGTAGGGGAGCGGTCGCAGGAGAATGCCGTTGGCGAAACTGAAGATCGCTGTATTCGCGCCGATGCCGAGCGCGAGGGTTACGATCACAACGAAAGTGAACGCGTAACTTTTCAGCAGCACGCGAACGCTGTATGAGACGTCGCGCAGAATGTCTTCGACGAACGTGACGCCACGTGCAGAACGGCATTCTTCCTTCGACTGGTCGACGCCGCCGAATGCTTTCAACGCAGCGTAACGCGCATCTTCAGGCGTCATGCCGCCTTTGATCTTTTGCTCGATGTCGCGTTCGAGATGGTATTGCATCTCCTCATCGAGCTCGTGTTCCATTGCGTCCTTGTGAATCAACGCGCGGCCGCGACGTAATAAATTGCTCAAACTCATCTAAAACTTCCTCACGCATCTCGTAAAATCAAAGCGACCGCGTCGGAGAATTGTTCCCACTGCTTGCGTTGCTGCTCGAGTTGTTTGCGGCCGCGAGTGGTCAGGCCGTAGAACTTCGCTTTGCGATTGTTCTCGGAGGGTCGCCACGTCGCGGAGATCAGGCCACGAGCTTCGAGGCGGTGGAGTGCCGGGTAGAGTGCACCGGCGGTTACGGTGAGGACTTCACCGGATACGAGGTGCATGCGTTGCATCATGTCCCAGCCGTTCAGGCTTCCAGAGCTCAGCAGCCGCAAGATCAGGAGTTCGAGCGTACCCTGTTTGAACAGGTCAGCTTGTTGTTTGGTCATGTCGCTCCTCTATTCCGTCGATAGGAGGGCACGAGTCTACCGATCACTCCTATCGGCTGTCAATAGGAGTGGCCACGAAGAGGCACAAAGAAACAGAAAAGACTTTTTATATCAGCCAGTTGCAGACGAAGTGCCCGACTCTGAGTCGCAACGCACCCGTTCCCAGCGCCGTGATATGTGAGCTCACAGCCTGCCAGCTACCGTCTCGCTTCACGAGTACGTCCGTGTACTGGTACTGCCCGCCCATGGGCCAGCCTTTGTAGCGGCCCTTGAATGTAGATCTGCCGGTCACGACTGCCGTGTCGCCATTGATCACGACGTTCACGTTATCGCTCTTCGTACTTTCAAAGTGAATTTCATTGGTCTTTAGAGCGGCCAGACTCTCGGCCTTACTTCTCACGTTCCCAAGCGGATCGGTCAGGATGTATTCATCGGCCATCAAACGATCGAGAGTCGCCATGTCCCGGCGCTCGAAGGCAACTCCCCAGTCGTACTCGATCTGCTTGACTTCGTCTTCTGCGGAGACTCTTATGAGGTTTTCTTCTGGTAGGTAAATTGTAGCTGTGCTCATAACCCGCTTGTTCTTAAGTTGGCATTCGTTGAGGACCCAAGGAAGTTTCGTGCCGCGTGGTCTAATTTCTATTTTCGCGCCATTCTTCAACTTTCACGCGGCGCTACTGCGCTCGGTTCTGTTACGTCGAGCATGTAATATTTTGAAGCGTTTGTACGCAACCGTTCAGAAGAACCGCAGACCTTCGCGCACGACGTCCGCGGGTATCTCGTGATCGCCGTCGAACTCTCGAAACGTGACGTCGTAACCGCGAGCTTTCAAGCGCGAAGCGATGCGGCGGCCGCAGCGGTCGATCGGCAGGATGTGGTCCCGCGTGCCGTGTGAGATGAAGAAGCGTGGTTTTCCCTGTGGAGTACCCTCGACGACGAACCCAGGCGAAAACGCGACGATGCTACTAAAGAGATCGCCATTGATCATGCCGAGTGAGATGGCGTACGAGGCGCCGTCGGAAAATCCGCCGATGGCGATGCGTTGACGGTCAATCGCCGCAAGCTTGAATGTTGCTTCCAGCACTCGATTCAGGTATTCGACATCCGTCCCGAAACCGCCGCCCATGGCATCCCAGGTCGTATCGCTGGAGTTTGGCGCGAGCACGGCGATTCCGGCTTCGTCGTATGCAGAGTCGAGATACCAAAACATGTCGTTGGCACTCTGCGTAGCGCCGTGCAGCATGACCAGCAACGGAAGAACTGGCGCTCTCTTGTCGGTTTTGGGTAACTGAAGAATGGCGTCGCGCGGGTGATCGGCGGAATTGACCCCGACTACGATCCGATCGGCGGGCGTGGTTGTAACACCCGGATACGGGCGCGCTGTGAGTCTGCCGTCGTTCGTCGCATCGCCGAGGCGACGACATGCACTGCCGAGCGTGATGGACGCGACGCTGCCGGCGGCGCTCGCGACGAAATCACGCCTGGTTAAACTGATGCGGTTCAAGTGAAGCATGTTACGTGGGCCGAGAGCCCGTGGTCAATTTGGCATTCATCTTGCCGGACCAATCGCAGTATGACACCGCTTGTTCTGAAAGGATGCAACGTAAGTTGAACACCATCGCTTTACGGAACAGATGTGAACTCAAGCAGGACTATCAAGGAGGGAGAAACATGGCAAAAGAAAACCAAGGCAACAAAGATAAAGGAAGCGGCAAACAGTCCGGCGGTCAGGGCAACAAAGGCGGTCAACAAGCCGGTGGGCGCCAGGGTAGCGGCGGTCAATCTGGTGGACAACGCGGTGGCGGCAGCGGGGGTCGCGGCGGTAACCGCTAATAATTAATACAAGACTGAGCGAGATAGCGCCGGGTTGATGTCGGACCAAGGGATCCTTTTCCGACATCGGCCCGGCGCTACCGCGCTCGATTCTGTTCAGACCGGAGTCGCTCGATCAGTGATGAGCGTGCGCGTTTGGCTTGGCCTGTTCCGGTGGCGCTGCGTGGTCTGCGACTTCTACGACGGTGCGCATCCACGGGTGAATGCAGCACTGGAAACGAGTGATACCGACTGGAAGCTCTGAACTTCCAGCGGTCGGACCTTCTTCAGTTGCTCCTGCTGGAATAAAAACTATCGATGCGAAATTCAAGCACTCTGGAGCGGGGACGGGGTTGCCGGAAATTCCGTTAAGCGCCGGAATAAATCCACCACCGAAATTAGCGACCGGAGTAAAGGTATGAACCTCTCCGCCGCGGTTCTCAATGATTGTCGGTCGTCCGACATTCAGATGCGCCTGGCTTGGTTGATTGCGCCATTTGTGCGCGTCCTGGGTCGCTTCGAGTTCCGCGATGAACTCCTCAAACGTTGTGTGCCCGTTACCAATGCATGCATTGGGATCCATTAATGCTTCATTGAAAGTAGCCGGATCGCAATCATCTAACAGTCTGAACTTCTTTTCGCCTTGAAAAGCGCCTGCGCCTACCGTCAGACTCAGCAAGGCAAGAGCCGTAAACGCAGCAAAAACTGTCGTTCGGGAAGTGAACTTTCGCTTCATGCGATAACCTCCTTGAAAATCGTGCTCGCTGAGCGGCGAGCAGGCAAAGACTTGGATGATGTTGTAGAGCGTGGCAACCTATACACTGCCGAAATGAGGATGTCAATAAAATCTATTTGACGAATTTGTGCCTTTTTGTGGCTGCTCTCAGTTATGTAGTTTTGAGGATCAGATCGACCGCGCCTGTGAAACGTTCCCACGATTCAGTCTGCGCCGCGAGTTGTTTACGTCCCTCGCCCTGGAGCAGATCTGTTTGAATCTCTTTCATCGTTCCCCTCGACGCTCGACAGGGGCAGGAGTATAGACCGTGCCACAAAAAAGCACAAAAGCAAAAAAGACAACGCACCTCGAAATTTCTACATCTCACGGACGACCGAATGGATAAGTACTAACCTAGAGCAACCCCAGGCTCAGATAAAAAAGAAAACTTAATCGTTAGTTTTGGGAGGCGACTATGAGCCGTCGATGGCTTCTTTCCCTGTTGTGCCTTTCTGTGTCCGTTCTCTGCCTGGTCCAACTCACGCGCGCCGGTGGCGACGTAAGAGTCAACGAGAGGGAGACCAAATTCCTCCTCGACAAAGATCCCGCCGAGGTGGTCCTTGCCATTGAGAACTCAACTGGCAAAACAATGGATGCCAGAGTCGTAGTCGAACTCCTCGATCCCAACAGTAAAAGCAAAGCAAAAACAACTCAGCTTGTGACGATTGCAACGGGCACTCAAAAACTGTCTCTCTTCTTGCCGATGTCTTTCTCGCGATTAAGTGCAACCGAACGCTCCAACATACTGTGGCAACGCCTGCGCTACCGGTTGATGGACCAAGATAAAGGATACCTGGGGCCCGTAGTTACGGAAGGATTGATCTCGCTGTCAGAGATTACGCCCGACCTGTTTGACGTGCGCGTAGCGGCAGCCGAGATGATCCGCGAGGGCAACAGGTATCAAGCGCGCGCCCAGGCAATTCACCCGATCACGCGAAAACCGGTTGCGAATGTTCGCATCGAAGGTGAACTCACAATCGAGGATGATAAAGACAAAGGCGTTAAGGTACGTGCGTCCAAGACCACAGATGCGAAGGGTTACGCACTGCTGGATTTTCCATTGCCGCCACGCTTTCCGCAGTTTCCTCACACGACACAACCCGCGGGTGGTGAACTGCGCGTCGTAGGCACAAAAGGCGAACTCGTTTCCGAAACAAAAGGCCAGGTGCTGGTCGATCAGTTCGCGCGCATTCTCGTCACCACTGACAAGCCGCTCTATCAACCGGGCCAGCAAATTCACATGCGCGCATTACTCTTTTCGCCTTCAAGACGCGCGCTTGCGAATCACGATGCTCACATCAGGATTTGTGACCCGGACGAACTCACGCTCTTTCGCACGGTGGTGAAGACTTCACGCTTTGGCGTTGCAAATGTCGATTGGACCATTCCGGAGAATACGCGTCTTGGTAATTACCGAATTTGGGTGGGCCTTAGTGATAACGAAACGAACGATCAAACGGCTTATGACGTTCGCATCAGCCGTTACGATTTGCCCAACTTCTCGGTTAGCGTCGAACCCGAGCGCAAGTATTACTTGCCGGGACAGAACGCCGAGATCAAAGTCCGCGCTGACTACCTGTTCGGCCAGCCTGTAATGCGCGGCCGCGTGCGCGTGGTTCGCGAAGCCGAACGCGAGTGGAATTACCGCGAACAAAAGTGGGAGATCGACGAAGGCGATAAGTACGAAGGTGAAACAGATGCGAAGGGCGAGTTCGTAGCCAAAATCGATCTCAAAGACGATCACGAAGAACTCAGCGATAGTGATTACATGCGCTTCGAAGACATCACTTACGCCGCCTACTTTACCGATCCCACCACGAACCGCACAGAACAACGACGCTTCGACGTGCGCGTAACCAAAGAAGAAATCCACGTCTATGTCATCGGAGGCTACAGTGCGCATAATCACGCCGCACTACCTTTGAAGTTCTACGTATCCACGTCTTATGCCGACGGATCGCCGGCGCGATGCAAAGTGAGTGTGAGGGTCACCGAGTGGAACACCGATGCATCTGAAGCGGAGAAAAAGAGCAAGCCGCTGACTACATTGCGCACCAATCGATATGGCGTGGTCAAAGTCAGTGGGGTCAAACTGCCGCGCGACATCGAAGACAGATCGGAGTTGAATTTGGCAGTTTCGGCTGTCGACTCCAAAGGCCGAAATGGGTCAAAGAGGGAACAACTTGATCTTGTAGACAACGAAACATTACGCGTCGAGACTGACAAGAGTCTCTACCGCCGCGGTGAGCCAATCACGGCATTCATTACCAGCACCGTGCCCGATGAGACGGTGGTCGTCGATCTTGCGCGAGAATCAAATGTGATTCGCTCCGAGCGCGTGAAGCTGCGCGATGGTCGTGCGTACGTCATTTTCCCGTACCGTTCAGAGTTCAACGACAGATTGACTATCGCTGCGTATCCGGACTTTGTCGAAACGCAGGAAAGGATCGGTTTGAGTACGGTGCTCTATCCGCAGGATCCGGATCTCAAAGTGGATGTGAAGACATCGCAAGCGAGCTATCGTCCGGGCGAAGATGCGCAGGTCAATCTGAGTGTGCGCGCGCCTGATGGGACGTCGCCGGAGAGTGCGTTGGGGTTGGTCATATTCGATAAAGCCGTCGAGGAGCGATACCGCACGGATCAGGAGTTCGGTAGTGGGGGTCTTACTTCAAATCAAATAGATAGTTTTCTGGGTATGGACGACCAGTTCGCCGGCGTCACCTTACGCGACCTGCGACGCGTAGACACATCAAAACCCATTTCACCCGAACTGGATCTGGTAGCTGCCGTGCTGCTGAGCCAGAAGAGAGATTATTTCCCGACCTTTTATAGTGGCGATCAATATGAGTCAGAGTTGTCGTCGCTTTACGGAGATCCTGCCAAAGAACCACTGAAGCCACTCAAAGAAGTACTCACGACTCGTTATGCTCGCACGGCAGAGTACCCGAAAGATGAGGCCAGCCTGAGGCGTTTCCTGTCGGAAGCCAAGCTCGACTTCGACGCGATGCGCGATCCGTGGGGCATGGCGTATCGACCAGAATTCTCGGTATTTCGGAACTCCGACGATCTCACTCTCACGAGCGCAGGACCCGACGAACGCTTTGAAACGGACGACGATTTTATCGTCGATCAAATCGGCTGGCCCTATTTTCGCCCCGTCGGTGAAGCGATCGACAGAGCCGTACGTAGTTATCACGAACGCACAGGCGGTTTTATTCGCGACTCCGTCACCCTCCGCGACGAATTGGCACGACAGGATCTTCACCTGGACCAAATTCGTGATCCGTGGGGCAAGCAATATCTCTTCAAATTCGAAAACAAAGCACGGAGTTATCTAATCAGCGTCTGGAGCGCCGGACCCGACAGAGAGTTTTCGACAGACAAGCGATATTCGTATGACGATTTCTCGATTTGGATGTCGGAAATTGATTACGTTGCAGTGCAACCGCGCTTAGCTCCAGCGCAAATAATTCCCTCCCGAATGGTGTTACCAGCCAGCAACGGATCGGTTTATGGCGTTGTGACGGATCCGTTGGGAGCCGTCATCCCCGGAGTCACTGTAACTGCCACGATACCGAATACGCGCGTCAGCTTTCAGACCACGACAAACGATGACGGCAGATACAGCTTTGCTGGTTTGCCGTCCGGAATTTATGAGCTCCGTTTTGACTTTCCCTCATTCAAGTCAGCCGTTATTGCTGACGTTGTGGTGCGTGCTTACAACACCACGGAAGTTAACGCTGAGCTCAGTGTTGGAAGTGTTACGGAAACTGTGTCGATAACCGCCGCTGCGAGCCAGCTTCAAGAAATGAGTGCCTCGACGACTGGACTGCCAGGCCGGCGTCTGCCTCCAAATATGAAAATCGTTACTAAATCCGGCGATTCACAAATGTCGACGCCGCGCTTGCGGGAATACTTTCCTGAAACACTGCTCTGGCAACCCTTGATCGAAACTGACAAAGACGGCCATGCGCAAATTAATTTCAAACTTGCGGACAACATCACGACGTGGAAGATGGTCGTGATCGGCTCGACCGAGGATGGCCAGATCGGAACGACGGAAAAAGAGATCAAGTCGTTTCAACCATTCTTTGTCGAACACGACCCACCACGTGTGTTGACTGAGGGCGATGAGATCTCCTTGCCAATTGTCGTGCGTAACTATCTCGAGCGCACGCAGAAGGTTAATCTCGAAATCAAGCCGGAGAATTGGTTCTCTGTAATTGGACCAGGGCGCAAGCAGACCGCCGTGACTGCGGGTGACGCGACGCGAGAGACATTCGATCTCAAAGCGATTGCATCAGTAAAAGACGGTAGGCAACGGATTACGGCCGCCGGCAGTGACGAAAGCGATGCAATCGAGAAGCCTGTGACGGTTCATCCCGACGGCGAAGAGCAGTCAGTAACCGGCGGCGACATTCTCGACGGATCGTCGACGCTCGAGTTGAACATTCCTGAAACCGCGATCGCGAATTCCATGCGCGGTGAGATAAGGATCTATCCGAATCTGATGGCGCACGTGGCCGAGAGTGTTGAAGCGATCATGGAACGGCCGTACGGTTGCGGTGAGCAAACGATCTCTTCGACGTACCCGAGTCTTTTGCTGTTGCGACATTACAAGCAAGAGTTTCCATTGCGGTCTCGAGCAGAGCGTTATCTGAACGAGGGCTACAGTCGCTTGTTGAATTACCGCGATGAGAGTGGTGGCTTTACTTACTGGGGCGATGGCCATCCGGATGTGGCGCTTACGGCGTATGCTGTGCGGTTCTTGACTGATGCCTCCGAGGTGATGGCGGTGGACCAGAAGGTCATCAATGATGCGCGCGAGTGGCTCATCCAACAGCAATTACCTGATGGTAGCTGGCCGCCGAAATATACCAACGAACGTGACGCCCAACAACGTCGCATTATGCTGACCGCGTATGTCGCGCGAATTCTGGCAGCCAGTGCGGGTGCAGACGCTGCCGATAGTTTGAAGCGTGCTTTTAACTATCTCAGCCAGCAAGGTGCGGCTATCGACGAGCCTTATTTACTCGGCTCATATGCGTTGGCTGCGATCCAAGCAGGCGACGCGTCTCGCGCGAAGCCGATCATTGAAAAGCTGCGCACCCTCGCTCGCGAGGATGGGTCGACGAGTTACTGGTCGCTACAAACGAGCACGCCTTTTTACGGTTGGGGACTCGCGGGACAGATTGAAGCGACTGCGATTGTGATCCAGGCACTGACGAAAGCCTGCAACTCCAACTGTGAAGCCGATACAAAGCTCATCAACCGTGGTCTGTTGTACCTGCTCAAACAAAAGGATCGATACGGCGTGTGGTATTCAACGCAGACCACGATCAATGTCCTTGATGCGATGTTGACGTTGTTTTCGACGAAGGCGAGTAGTCAATCGACCAATTCGACAGCAGATGTTCTGGTTAACGGCCGCAAGGCGCAAACGGTTGAGATGCCGGTTGGGGAGCGTCTGAACAATCCGATCACGGTTGATATATCGGAGAGCCTGAACGCAGGGAAGAACAGAATCGAGATCAAGCGTTCGGGGAGTTTGCAATTCGCGTCGGTCCAGGCGGTTGCAAACTATTACGTGCCCTGGTCGGCTCCCGGAGCTGGCAAAAAATCGGGTGATTTGCGGTTGCGTGTGAAGTTCGACAAAACAGACGGCAAGATTAACGATGAGATCACTTGTAATGTCGAGACGGAGCGTGTTGGTTCTCGTGGTTGGGGCATGATTCTCGCTGAGATCGGTGTGCCACCGGGCGCTGATGTCGATCGAAGGTCGCTCGATACGGCAGTCAAGAATTCAGGTTGGACCATCAGCCAGTACGACGTGTTGCCCGATCGTGTCGTGGTCTACCTCTGGCCACCGTCTGGAGGCGTTAAGTTCAACTTCAAGTTTCGTCCGCGATTCGGCCTGAACGCGAAGACAGCCGCATCCGTCGTGTATGACTACTACAATCCGGAGGCGCGCGCCGTCGTCGAACCCGCCACATTCAGAATTAAGTAGCCACAAAAACGCACAAAAGTCGCAAAGCCAGTTAATGGATTACCCTCGACATGCGTTAACCTTCGGGTAACGCAAAATGGAAAACTGTCTCATCGAAACCCGAGGGCTAACCCGCCGTTTCGGACATCAGCTTGCAGTAAATAATTTGAACTTGTCGGTGCCTGCGGCCGGGGTTTATGGCTTTCTTGGTCCGAATGGCGCGGGAAAGACGACCGCGATCAGGATGCTTCTCGGTCTGATCCGTCCCAACGCTGGTGAAGTCCGCTTGTTCGGACAGCCACTGAAGGCAAATCACCTGTCGTTGATGCGGCGAGTTGGCGCGTTAGTCGAGTCGCCTTCACTCTATCCACATCTGACCGGTAGAGAAAACCTGGAAGTCACACGTCGTTTACTCGGCTCGCGTCGCGAGTTGATTGACGTTGCACTCGACATCATCAAACTCAAGAAGGACGCCGGCCGTCGTGTACGCGAATACTCATTAGGCATGCGCCAGCGCCTTGGATTGGCGCTCGCCCTTCTAAACAAACCAGAGCTCCTCATCCTCGACGAACCAACCAACGGCCTCGACCCGGCCGGCATTCACGAAATGCGTGATCTCATTCGACGGCTTCCTGAAGAGTTTGGAGTCACTGTTTTCCTTTCGAGTCATCTGCTCAGTGAAGTCGAACAAATTGCAAGTCACATCGGGATCATTCACGAAGGCAGTCTCCTGTTTCAGGGACCACTCGCCGACTTACAAAAGAAGCAACAAACAAAATTGACTGTGGGCGTAAAGCAACTCGATCAGGCAATGAATTGTCTGGTGAATGCTGGTTGGACCGTGAAGCGCGTGGACGGATTGATAAACGTAACTGCCAGAACGTCTGAAGATGCAGTCCGAATCAACACTTTGCTGGTGGATCATCGTCTGGAAGTCTTTCATCTTTCACTCTCGCAAGGATCGCTTGAAGACATTTTTCTGACGTTGACCAACGGTCAGATGGCAAGGAGCGCAGCCTGATGGCATTCTTCCGCGCACTGCACGCTGAAGCTTTGAAGTTGAGACGAACGCTTGCGTTCCGGGTGATCTTTGTCTTGCCATTCCTGGTGGCGCTGCTTCAATTCTTCATTATTTTGAGAACAAAAAAGTTCCCCGCAGGATTCAAACTGTGGGAAACGATCGGGACAAACTCGCTTCAGATCTGGGCCATCTTCATGATGCCGCTGTTGATTGCGTTGGTCACGGCATTGCTGAACGGCATCGAGCATAGCGACAAGCTATGGAAGCATCTCTTTGCTCTGCCTGTGCCGCGTCAATCGATCTATTTCTCAAAGTTTGTGGTAGCACAGGGCTTGATGTTGGTCAGCACATTTGTTCTCGCTGTGCTGGTGATAGTCGTCGGTGTTGCTTCCACCCACATGAAGCCCGATCTCGCCAACCCAGGACCGATTCCTTACCTGTGGTTCGCGAAACAGGCAGCGTTTGTGTGGTTGGCGAGTTGGCTGATCATTGCGATACACACATGGATCAGTATGCGTTGGTCCGGTTTTCCGATCGCGCTCGGCGCGGGGATTGGTGGAACTTTCTTCGCGCTCTTTGCTGCCAGTGCTTCGCTTGGAAAGTATTATCCCTGGTTGTTGCCGATGAACATTTTCATTGAAGGCCGGCTTGCGGTGGCGTTAGCGCTGGGGATAGGCGGGGGAATAGTTGCCGTGCTGTTAGGCTGTTTCGAATTTGTGCGTCGCGACGTTGCCTGACTACAACGTTAAGTAGCGAGCACGCTTGCGGTTGGACCACCTCGTTTCAAATACGGCGAATAACAGAGAACTTACAGAAAATTTTCAGGATTACAGACTGCCCACGCGCAAGCCCGCTATGGAATTGACTTAAGTCCCTAAGTGTTCTACAAGAGCGAATGCTGACACCCTTTTCCCTGATACGCAATCAAACAGGTTTCCCCTATGACCCCAATTGCGAGTCTTACCGATTTAGGCGAACTAATCGAGAGCCACGAAGACGAACTCTTGTCTAACTGGCAGACTGAAGTGGCTTTGCTCCCTGGGGCCGAAAAGCTGGATGGCCCAACTATCACCGATCACATACCGCAACTCCTCACAGAGCTAAGCGAGAACTTGAAATCTGATCGAAGCGAAGCCAATCTCATCTTGAGTTCGGCAGAGCATGGCGTTCAGCGGTGGAGAGTAGGGTTTGACATCACTGAAGTCGTGGCTGAATACGGTATTTTGCGCACGTGTCTTTATCGTCTTGCGGAGAGGAATAATCTTCCTCTCACAAACCAGGCTGCCCGTGTCGTCAACACCGTTTTTGATAATGCGGTTGCGCAGGCAATAAAGGCATACGCGACTCATATGACGGTAGAGCTTCAGAAACGGCGCGAGGAGCATTTCAGCTTTGTCATTCATGATTTGCGCACGCCCTTACAAGCGATCTCGTTAGCAACTACAATGCTTGAACGTTCTCGATCAGGCGATTCGAAGATCGAACTCTTCGAAACTTCCCTCTCGACCTTACGGCGGAATATAAGCAGGCTCGATGCTCTAATTAAACGCGTACTGCAAGATGAAGCGAACCTTCACCTCACGGACTCCCCCAAACTTGAAAAGCGCGAGTTCGACTTATGGTCCCTGGTGGAGAGCACGATTCGAGATCTACATCCCATTGCGACCGATTCGCATACGACTCTTTTTAATAACGTTCCACCTGACATGACGATCTTTGCCGATGCTCGATTGCTAGGCCAGGTTTTCCAAAATCTGCTCTCCAATGCTATGAAGTTCACACCTAATGGAAAGGTCATCGTCGGAGCGCGGCAGCGACATGAAGACGGTATTGTGCAATGTTGGGTCCAGGATAATGGCGCGGGGATTGAGTCGGAACGGCTAGACAAGATTTTTGAAAAACTGGAAACAGATCAACAGCCGGGAAAACGTGGAGTGGGATTAGGATTGGCGATAGTTAAGCAGATTATCGAACATCACGGCGGGACGATCGCGGTTGAAAGCCGCATAGGTGAAGGTTCTACATTTACTTTCACCGTCCGGCAATGAATCAGTTAAAGGGTCCAGCGAACTTCGGGCTTTAAACGCGGCATTGGAGGGTCGCTCTTAATCACTGCGCGGTGAGCCGCCGAGCGTCTATATTTGTGAGTCGAGCTATTCCTGTTAACGAGTACCTGACGCAGAAGGTCCGCGAGTTCGTCAAAATCAATCGGTTTAGCCATAAAATAGTTGGTACCGGCCCGCAGTGCAGTTTCGTAAATCGATCGTCCGCTATACGCGGTGAGAACAATTATCGGAGTGTTCTGAAAGCCATCAATCTTGCGGATGCGCCGAATGGTTTCAAATCCGTCAAACCCTGGCAGAGCGAGATCCATCAGGATGACGTCAGGTCGCCCGTTCTTCACGGCAGTTAGAGCCTCGGCACCGGTTGCCGCTTCCAAAACGTGAAAGTCCTCGGATTCCAACAGAATCTTTAACATTTCGCGAACATCTTCATAGTCTTCAACAACTAGAATTGTTTTCATATCCCTTGTCCAGCCGGTTCATACACTCACTTCTGCTAAATCACGCCGCACGTTGCCAGGTGCAGTGAATCGCTGATGCTCAGCGAAAGAGACTCTGCAAATGATGTTCCGTCTGAACTTCAATACCTGGTGCTGATTCCTTTAATCCATCTCTTTGCCCATCAGGAAAGCACGGATCTCTTTCTAAATAGTCGCGCTTTGCACAAAAGTCGAAACGGAGCGCCGAAGGCGTGGAATATGAAAGCCAGGGGCAAGTGCCGAGCAAGCGAGGCACGTCGCCCCTGGTGCGATATGCACGATTAAATAAGGCCTGAAAGGCCGAAATATCACGGGTATTACGCGCTTTCAGCGCTGGACCAGATTGTTTTCTCTTCCCAGGGGCGACGCGCTACGCTTCGCTTCGCGCTTGCCCCTGGCTTTCATATTCCGC
>JBIOUJ010000210.1:0-8243 GCA_044867025.1 Pyrinomonadaceae bacterium
AACAGACTTCAACGCAGAGGACGCAGAGATACGCAGAGAACGCAGAGAAAGACCAAAAATCAGTTTACGAACTCAATAGGCCGCCAGCTTTCGGGCCGCATCGACAACGTCTTTCGTTTGCGGCAAATAGTAATCCTCAAGCGGCGGTGAATACGGTACCGGCGTATCGATCGACGCGATGCGGATCACCGGTGCGTCCAGCCATTCGAAAGCTTCTTCTGCAAGCATCGCCGCGACCTCGCCGCCAATGCCGCCGGTGCGCGATGCTTCGTGCAGCACGATGGCTTTGCTTGTCTTCTTTACACTTGCGAGTATCGCAGGCTTGTCGAGTGGCGCAAGCGTCCGCAAGTCGATCACTTCGACGTCGAGACCTTCTTTCTCGAGCTCCTCCGCTGCGTCGAGCGCCGTCAGGACCATCGCGCCGAACGTAATGATTGACAAGTCACGTCCGGAACGCGCGACACGCGCTTTGCCGATCTCGACGATGTAATCGTCTGAAGGTAATTCTTCACGAAGACGCGGCAAGCGGTAGAGCTTCTTGTGCTCGAAGTAAAGCACCGGATCGGGATCGCGAATCGCTGCTTTGATCAGGCCTTTCGCGTCGTACGCCGTCGAAGGTTCGACAATCTTCAATCCAGCAGTGTTCAGGAAAAACGCTTCGGCGTTTAGCGAGTGGAATGGCCCTGATCTCACTCCGGAGCCGCATGGACCACGAAACACCGCCGGAATCCCCGCGCCCCATCGATATCGACACTTCGCGGCGTAATTTGTCAGCAGATCGAAGCCCGCGGAAATGAAGTCTATAAACTGAAACTCCGCGACGGGTCGCATTCCCATCAGTGCCGCGCCACACGCTGCGCCGACAATCGCGCCTTCAGAGATCGGCGTGTCGATCACTCGCTCTTTTCCAAACTCGTCGAGTAGACCATCAGTGACTTTGAACGCTCCACCGTAAGCGCCGACGTCTTCGCCGATCACAAAGACGGTGGGATCGCGTTCCATCTCTTCCCAGATGCCCTGGCGGATCGCTTCGACCATCGTGGCCTGCCCGCCACGTTCAGGGCGCGCTGATTTGTGTTCTTTCTTAACGGCGGTTGACATCGTTAAATGCTCAGGCTGACGACTTGCTTAATCTTCGCGTTGGTATGTTCTGGTGGATTAACGAGAAGTCGTTCCCGCAAGGGATCTATGATGACATCAAGACCTTCAAGCGGAATCGCGCCCAGCAAGACCTCTTCGGCGTCGGGCAAGACAAGTGCTCTGACGGTTGTAGCTCGAGTTTCGAAACGAACTTCAACCGGACCGACGATATCTACTTCAATTATAGTTTCATCTGCTAATTTAACGAGTCGCGTGCCACGAACCCGCAATTTAAGCTTTTCCTGGACTTCTTGATTGATGATGAGGTCGTAAGCACCGCTATCTACCAGTGCCCTCGTGCTAACTTTCTTTATTTGATTCTCCGGCAAGTATCCGTCCCGACTGAGCGCAACATCATCTTCGTTTGTGAGCTCGATGTCTGCATAGACATATCCCATCTGTTTTCCTCCGGTAAGTGAGGTACCATTGGTACGTCGTCGATAACTGTAGTTTGCTGGTTTTACTGTCATTCCTAACCCTCCAGTACTTTTGGCCTAAACGCCGGCGGCACGACGTTGTTGTCAAAAACTCCGTACACCGCCTGCTCGCCTTCGGGCATCGGTGAAGACTCAGCCCAGGCACAATCTTCGTCAATCTCGCGAACCACACCCTCGACGATCTCGTCGAGCTTTTCTTTCGTGGCTAAATTACATTCCAGCAAGTATCGCTCGTAACGATCGATCGGATCGTTGTTCTTCTCCCACCACTCAATCTCGCCCGGCGCGATGTAACGCTGATCGTCGTGTTCCGCGTGTCCTTTGCGACGATACGTCTTGGCTTCGATCAACACGGCGCCACCACCGCGTCGCGCATACTCAGCCGCCTGACGCGTGACTTCATAACACGCGACAACGTCGTTGCCGTCGACGATGTGGGCCGGAATCCCGTAACCCGCAGCCTTCTCCGCCAGGTCTCTTACTGCTGTTTGCAGACTCGTCGGAGTCGAATAAGCGTAATGATTGTGTTCGGCGATCACGATCAGCGGCAATCGCTGAACCGCGGCGAAGTTGAGTCCCTCGTGAAACGCGCCGGTGCTCATGCCGCCGTCGCCGATGTACGCCACGGCGACGAACTTCTTCTTCTGCATACGCGCGCCGAGGAGAATTCCGGTCATTACGGGAATCATATCGCCCAAGTGAGAGATTGGGCCAATGAAACCCTTCTGCATGTCGCCGAAATGAATGTTGAGATCCTTGCCGCCGGATGGCCCCCACGCCTTCGCCATGTACTGCGCAAAGATGTCGCGCGGGCGAATTCCTTTTACAAGCACGGCGCCAAGATCTCTAATCAAAGGTGTGACAAAATCCTGTGGCTGAAGCGCGTAAGCCGAGCCGACCGCCGTGGCTTCCTGGCCCAAAGAACGAAACACACCGCCCACAACCTTCGTCTGCCGGTAAAGGTTCACCAGCCGCTCTTCAACCAGTCGCGTGAGCTTCAGATATCGATAGAGATCGAGATGCTGCTCCGGTTTGAGCGTAGTCTCGGTGGAACAGCTCAGCGGCTTTCCATCCTCGACCTTGCGCGGCGCATACTTCGTGCTGACGCGCATCTGGAACCGCGGACGCGCTGAGCGGCGACGGCGACGGGTTGATTTATCCGGTTGATCCATGAAATTTAGTCGTGAATAACCACGGATGACACAGATATAAAATCCGATTTTTCAGTGTAATCCGTGGTTAAAGATCTATATGTGCACTGCCAGATCGTGAACGCCCTCAGCGGCTTCCATCACCGCTTCCGAGATCGTCGGATGCGCGTGCATCGTTCGTCCCAACTCATCGGCAGTCGATTCGAGCTGCATGGCCACACAAGCTTCCGCGATCAGCTCGGTCGCATGTGGACCAATAATGTGAACGCCCAGAATCTCGTCGTACTTCTTCTCACTAACGACCTTCACGAAACCCTCTTCTTCACCGAGTATGCGCGCCTTGCCCGATGCCGTGAACGGAAACTTTCCGACTTTAACGTCATAGCCCTGCTCTTTCGCTTTCGCCTCGGTCAGTCCAACAGAACCAACCTCCGGATCGCAGTAAGTGCAGTTTGGCACCAGACGTAAATTGATCGGACGCACATCCTTTCGCCCCGCGAGATGCTCGACCGCAACGATGCCTTCCTTCGACGCGAGGTGGGCCAACAAAGGCGTCGGCACCACATCACCGATCGCGTAAACACCCTTTTCCGCAGTTTGCTGATACTCGTCGACCAGCACGAAACCCTTTTCAATTTTGATCTTCGTGCCTTCGAGACCCAAACCTTGCGTGTAAGGCATGCGCCCGACAGCTACCAGCAACATCTCAGCTTCGAGAGTAACCGCCTCACCCTTCGATGTATGCCCGCTAACACGCACGCCCGTTTCAGTTTTCTCCAACTTATCAAGTTTCGTGTCGACCTGCGACTTGATCCCGCGCTTGCGAAAACTCCGCTCGAGTTCCTTCGAAACCTCTTCATCCTCGAGCGGCACGAGCCGCGGAAGCAGTTCGACAAGCGTCGTATCCGCACCAAAGCGCGAATAGACCGACGCAAACTCAACACCGACCGCGCCCGCGCCCATCACGATCAGAGACTTCGGCACATCCTTCAGCTCCAGAATGTGATCGCTGTTCACGACTTTCTGGCCATCAGTTTCAAATCCGGGAATCGGCCGCACCACTGAACCGGTCGCGATGATGATGTTGCGTGTTTGAATCGTCTGCTTCTTTCCTTCAGCGTCGGTGACTTCAACTTTCCCGGGAAGCGCGAGTTTGCCGGTGCCCTTGAACACTGTCACCTTGTTCTTCTTCATCAGATACTCGATGCCCTTCGAGTTCTTCAACACCACCTTGTCTTTTCTCTTCTGCACGTCCGCGAAAGCGAGCTGAATACCCGACGCCTGCACGCCAAAATCAGCCGCGTGTTGCATCTGTTCGTAGACGTGGGCCGACATCAACATCTGTTTCGTTGGAATGCAGCCACGGAGAGTGCAAGTGCCGCCCAGACGGTTGTCCTTCTCGATTATGGCAGTCTTCAGTCCGAACTGACCTGCGCGGATTGCCGCCACATAACCGCCAGGTCCACTGCCGATAATCGTTACATCAAACTGTTCGTTGGCCAATTTTGTAGATTTCCCCTCGTCAGAGCGGTAATTAAACGTTAAAAGACCGGGCATTATAATCGTTTGGCAGTCGCTAACCAAACACGCATACTTTAGTGGTCCGAGTGGAGCGAAAGGGTAAAAAATGAAACATTCAGAAGGATTTTTGAAGGTTGTTAACGACGCGAAGAGCCGGATCCGCGAGGTGTCAGTCGCCGAAACGCAGGCGCGCATGAAGCAGGACCCGGAGGTGAAACTAATCGACGTCCGCGAAGATCACGAGTGGGAAGCGGCGCATGCCGAGGGTGCGATACATCTTGGCAAAGGCATTATCGAGCGCGACATTGAAAACACCGTACCTGATAAGTCGACGGAGATGATTCTGTACTGCGGCGGCGGTTATCGGTCCGCGCTTGCTGCCGATGTTTTACAGCGGATGGGATATACCAACGTGTTTTCGATGGCGGGCGGGTGGAAAGCGTGGGAGGAAGAAGGTGCTGACGTGGAGTAGGCGTAAGTAGGAAGCCGCAGATTTACGCGGCTTCCTACCCAAGCTAGAACTCGAGCCGAGCGGCGAACTGCACTTGCCGCTCGCGGAACAACGTGCTGTCAGCACCGGTAACATTCATGAATGGGTTTGTCCCGACGCCGTTAAAGGTCAACGTCGTGCCAGACTGGTTATAGATGGTCGCATTCATCACCGTAACCTGAGTGCGGTTGAAGACGTTAAAGCCTTCCGCCAACACTTCGAGTTTCACACCTTCAGTCAAGCTGAACCGTCTTGACAGTCGCGCGTCCACGTACCAGATATTCGGTTGCTTGAAGAAGTTGCGCGGAACGAGCGCGAACCTGCTCGAACCACCAGAACCATTAATACCTCCGCCCGGCGTCGTGTTGCTAGCGAAACCGAATGACGTGGGAGTGACGTTGCCGCTGATGTTTCCGGTGAGTCGCTGACCTGAAAACGCGTTGAGAATTGGCGCAAACGTCCAACCATTGAATATGTGCTTTGCAGCGCCGTCGGTGAATGGATTCGGGCTGTAGACCACGCTCGCAACAAACTTCTGTCTGCGGTCGAACGCCGAAAGTCCATCTTCACCCGATTGATCGAACGCGTTGAAAGGCAAGTTGTTCGTGGTGAATGTTTGCGAACTCTGACCGTTGTCAGAAGCTCGCGAGAAAGTGTAGTTCGTTTGGAATTGCAGACCTGCCGTCAAACGACGATTAGCTTGCAACACCAATGCGTGATACTTGGAATACACGTCGCTGCGGATTTCGGTAAGCTGCGCGAAACGCGTGTCAGGACGTGGTCCAGTGAATATCGGCGTCAGGTAAGTCTGACCAGCGAATGGTCCACCCACGATGTTCAGCGCGACGGTTCGCGTCGGCGGCGGCAAGTTGGTGTCGACAAAGTTCGGCAACGAATTTCCGAAGCTGCCGATGTAAGACGCCGAGACAACGGTGTTCCGCGCGATCTCTCGCTCCAGAATAAAGTCCCACTGATGAATCTGCGGCAATTGAAAATCGTCGTCGAAGTACTGCACCGCACCCACCGGCGGGTTTGAAGCGGGCAAGAGATTGGGATAGATCGGCAGGAACGCGCAATTGTCGGCCGCTATACCAGTACAAGAGGACGGCAGGTTTGTAGCGCTCGCAGTGAATTGGCGCTGACCCTGATCGATTCCCACACCGGTATTGACGAGCGTGTTGTACACGGTGGAGTTAATTACGCGACCGTAGTACAACCCCCAACCACCGCGGATGCTGGTTTTGCCGTCGCCCGAAACGTCAAGAGCAAAACCTACGCGTGGTCCAAAGTTGTTCCGGTCGTCAACCTTGTTGTTCGTTTGGACCAGGAGTGGATTTACATTTACCGGATCAGGATTGAGCTGGTATTCGTAACGCAGACCAAGATTCAAAGTGAATCGAGGAGTGATGCGCCAGTCGTCCTGGACGAAGTAATTGAGATCCGTGGTCTTCATGTTCAAGCCGAGAACACCAAATCCCTGATTGAAGTTACCGGCGTAACACTTGCCCGCGCGTCTGAAAGTGTTCACTCCTGCCACAACCACTGCAGTGGCGCACCTGCCTGGCAGGTCGGTTGGAGTATTCGCTGCCGAGAGCGCGCGAATAGCGCCGTTGGTTTGGAAGTTGACGTAATCGATGATGAAATCCGAAAGACCGGTGGTCGCACCTGTGTAGTTGAACTCGCCACCGATGAATCGCAGGTTGTTGATGATGTCTTTGACGAAATTGACGTCACCGCCGAACTTCACCGTGTGGTTCCCGTGCGACAGCGTCACTGTATCGGCGAACTGCCAGCGCCGCTCATCGGGGAAAGAAGCACGGTCGAGGAATTCCGGCATTCCGAATGAAAACGTCGTCGTGCCTACGAGGACCGTCTGCGGCGATCGACCGTTAATAGCGTTGTTAGGTTCGCCCGCGATGGGTGGCTGGCTAAACTGAAATTCGTTGTCTCGACCCCACTGGAACCGAAACTCGTTCAGTAGCATTGGCGTGATGGTCGAGGCCAGCTTCACGTTCAGCGCATCGATCTGAACAAAGTCGTCGCCGAAATTGTCGACCGCGCGCGTGTTAGTAGCCTGTGTTTGAATTCCCGCCGGTGAGTCCCAACGCAAACGGTTGTAACTGACCGTCAACGTGTTCTTGTCGTTGACGACCCAGTCGACTTTCGGCAGAAACAGCTTTTGATCGCCCGTCCTTGGCACGGGGCCCGTCAGGCTCGAGAGGAAGGCAAGCGTGTTGTCGATCTGCGCGCCGGTGAGTCCACGGTTTATCAGGTTTTGGCGGGTGCCCGAGGACAGATTCAGAAATCCGTTCTGCCCGATGACCGCCAAGCCCGGGAAGTTCCTCTTCTGCTGATCGTAGCTAAAGAAGAAGAATGCCGTGTCTTTTACGATTGGACCACCGATGGTGCCGCCAAACTGGTGGCGAACATCTTTCGGCTTGAAACCAACGGGTGTAAAGACGCCGTTGATAAGTTCCTGGCGAACGGCGAGTGGATTTCGGGCTCCCCATTTATTGTTGCGCTGGTAGTAGAAAACACCCCCGTGAAAGTCGTTGGTTCCGCTCTTCGTGATCGCGTTCACCACGCCGCCAGCGGACCGGCCATATTCGGCTGAGTAGCTCGAAGTGTTGACCTGAAACTCGCGAATCGCAGCCTGGCTGATCGAGTAGCTGATGCGTGTGCGTCCACGTTCTTCGGCGAAGAAGGCCTGGTTGTTGTCGCCACCGTCGATCGTGTTGTTGTTGAGCAGGCCGGAGATGCCACGGAAGCTGATCAAACCGAACGTGCCGTCAGGTACTGCGCCTGGAGTCAGCAGTGCAAAGTTAGACCAGCGCCGTCCGTTGATCGGAAGTTCATTGATCGACGTTTGATTGATGTTGGTTGAGAAGTCCTGCTGGCTGGTGTTGATGACCGGAGCTTCAGCACTGACGTCTACGGTTCCGGTTACTGGTCCAACCTGAAGCGCAACCTCGAGCTTTGTCTCGAGGCCGACCTCGACCACAACGTTTTCCTGAGTCAGCGGACTGAAGCCGGATGAACTCACCGTAACGGCGTATCGCCCAGGTTGCAGGTTTGCCACCTTGAAGCGACCGGTGTCGTCCGTGGTGGCAGTGTCTTCTTTATTTGTTTCGACGTTCTTGACCGTAACGGAGGCGCCCGGTACGACCTCTTTCGCCGGATTAGTTACCACGCCGCCGATTGAGCCGGTGGTCGTCGATTGCGCAAACGCGATTGCGCTGAATGCGAACACCAAGAGGCTTACAGAAAAGAGCTTTACTAATTTCGACATACTGGGGAACTCCTTAAGTGTGAGAGACCAACGTTTTCAACAAAAGGAAATGTTGCGATTGGCTTACGGAACAGCGACTTCTATCACGCCCAGCTTGCTTTCGCAAGAAAACTTTTCATGACACATTTTGAGACGAATGCAGAGCTTTTCTCTGCGTATCTCTGCGTTCCTCTGCGCCTCTGCGGTAAAACGCCAACTAAACCGCAGAGGCGCAG
>JBIOUJ010000211.1:0-49401 GCA_044867025.1 Pyrinomonadaceae bacterium
CTCTGCGCCTCTGCGGTAAAAGTCCGTTCACCGCAGAGGCGCAGAGGAACGCAGAGGTACGCAGAGATGAACCAGGGTACCGTGTCAACGAATAATTCTGATCAGTGGTTTGTTGCCGGTTGTGCCACGGAAGGTGATGCTGATGCGGAAGTCGCCTTCGGAGTCGATGGAGTCGGGTAGTTTGACGACGATTTGCGAGAGCCAATCGAGGGTTGGGACTTTGCGGATGTCTTCGACGACCAGCGGGTAGATGCGGTTTTGACTGTCTTCGAGTTGGACCTGGACCGATGATGACGTTTCGGTGGGGTTCAATTCGACTCCCTGCACGAAGACGGCGATTCGTGTGCGCTGGTCGAGGCTGAAGTTGTGAATGTTTCCGAGTGGGAACGGATCGCGCTTCAGCAAAACGGAATCCAATGCGACGGCTCTCGACGTCGTTTCATCCAGGGCAATCAGCGGTTTGTCGTCATCGAGAATAGAGATCGTGGTCGTGAACGGGCTACCTTCGAATGCGCCCGCGCCTGGCGCCCTCAAGATCAAGTTAATCGTTTCGGTGCGTTCGACTAAGACGTCATCGGTTATCGGAACGACGAAAGATTTTTGACTTTCGCCGGCCGCGAACTCGAATGTGCCGGATGTGTTCGTGTAATCGCTCGGCTTCTCAGCAGTTCCGTTGTTTGTCGCGTAGTTGATCGTGACTGCGTTTGACGTATTGCCGGTTCGTGTGACACTGACTGTGACGCTTCCTGCGCTTTCACTGACGACGTAACTGGTGGCGTTGAACTGAATGCTGCTCGACGAGGTCGACAATCCGAACTGTCCTCTTATCTCTCCCGCCGGGAAATTAGAACTGTGCACGTTGACGTAAAACAGCCCATTCTTCAGATCCTGCACCTGCGCGGAAGTCAGGGTGATCGCGAAATCGCTGATCTGGCCCAGTGGCAGCGGGAAGATCGGAGCCGCACTGACGCCAGGCGCCGCTGGTCCATGGATGTGTGCGTCGGTTTGTGCCGTTGAAAGCGATTCAAAGGTCAACGATACGCGAGCACTCTTTTCGTCCGGACTCAGAAGGAGGACTGCTCGCCCGGTGGCAGTCGAGTTGTTTGGCGGAGTTTCCTGCGCGCCGGTCAACATCGCCGTAAACAACAAACTCGGTTTCGATTTGATCTCATAGACCGCACCATTCGAAAGCGAAACAACAAACACGTTTCCGTTCGGCCCGGTTTGAATATCGGTCGTAATGCCGAAGTCTTTGCCGGCGATCAGGCTCTCGCTTTCGGTTTGATCGAACTTATCGACGTTGTCTGCAACGCGATCTGCAAGTCGCGGATCGGTGAACGAGAAGTGTTGGCGATCCGTCGTCAGCTTGAACCGGAACAGGAAGCCATTGAGCAGCGTGGTGCGTGAAGCGCCCACGAACAGATCGCCTTCGAACTGTGGACCAAGGCCGCGGCCTTTCACGAAGCCAATCGGCGACGGCGCGAGCGCGTACTTCCAACTGAATTCCGGGTCGACGTACTGCGCGCCAGGAAGCATGTACATCCTCGAGACTGCCGTCTGCGGAGTTGCCGCAATGTTGCTGGGCGGCCAACGAAGCTGCTGGAGGTTTCCGGCGCCGTAAGTCATCTCGATTGATTTGAACTCGTCGACTCGACTGACGGGGCCCATCGCTTGTATCCAGCCGCCATTGAAACCGGCGGTGACGCGGTTGATCTCGTCAAATGCGTCGTCGCCGTTTTCCTGCGTCCACAGCGCGCCGCTCAACGGATCGAAGTCCATTCCGAAACTATTCCGTACGCCGTAAGCGAAGACCTTCTTTACGTTCGCGGCGGCTTCGCCGGTTAGCGTCGTAGTCGCATTGAAGAAAGGATTGTCGGCAGGTGTTGAGCCGTCGTCGTTCAGTCGCAGGATGACGCCGGTCAGGTGTGCATCATCGGGTTCTGGACCGCCAAACTGATCGTCAGGAACTGGACCACCGCTGGTGATGTTCTGCAAGAGTCCGCGCCGGCCATTGTCGCCAATGACGATGTAGACCTTGCCGTCCGGGCCGACACGCAAGACTCCGCCGTTGTGATTACCACGCGAAGGTTGACCCGCGTCCTGCTGTAACGCTCGCAGCTTAATCAGGTTGCGATCGAAGGTGAGCGTCGAGCCATTCCAAACGTAGCGATCGACACGGTTTCCGAGAAGGGGTACTTGATCGATGTTTGCGGTGTCAGTGCCGGTGCTGCTTTCCGTCCAGAAGAGATAGACAAAACCGTTCTGAGAGAACTTTGGATGCAATGCGATTCCGAGGAGCCCGCGCTCTGAAGCGTTGTTCACGGCGAGATCGAGCGGCGTGCTATGCAAAGAGCCGTTCACGATTCGCTGGACTCTGCCAGTTGCTCTTTCCAGCACGAGAAAGTCGTTTGGTCCAATAAACGCGAGGCTGGTTGGTTGATCGAGTCCGGCGACGACGGTGCTGACAGTTAGGTTGTCGTCCAACATCGTCGGCGATGCCGCTGCGGGTTGAATCAGCGTCGTAGTGGTTGCCGTGTTGTTCGAAGAATCAGAGTCGGTTTCGCCGGCACTCACTGTCGCCGTGTTGACTATCTCACCCGCCGTGGAAGGCGTGACGACGATCGTGACAATGGCGCTGGCGCCTACGGCCAAACTCCCGAGATTGCAATTTACCGGACCACTGCCATTGCAATTGCCCTGCGTCGGCGTCGCCGACACAAACGCCACACCGGCCGGCAGCGTGTCGGCAACCACGACGTTTGTCGCGACCGCTGGTCCATGGTTGGTTGCAGTGATGCGATACGAAAGGCTCACACCTGTCTGACCGGGATTCGGCGACGCAGTCTTCGTCAGAGACAGGTCAGCACTCGTCGGACTCACAACATTCAATGCGGCCTGAACCGAGTGCGTCGTCGAGCCGGACTGTGCGTTGATAGTTACAGAATGATTGTTTACAGGCGTGCTCAAACCGGTCGCTAATAAGAGCGTCGATGTCCTGGATGTCGCGTCGTTGACGTTGACAATGGCCGGACTGAAATCTGAAACGACGCCAACAGGAAGTGGAGTGGTGGTTAGATTTACCTGACCCGTGAAACCGGCGAGCGGCGTTATGGTGACGGTGTAAGTTGCGCTACCGCCCGGCACGACGCTTCGCGAAGCAGGACTGACGCTGATCGAAAAATCCGGCGTGCTCGATGCAGGAGCTGAAACGACGAACGTGCGGTAGATATAGTCGCCAGACGTATTTCCGTCGTTGTTCGCATGATTGCCTGCCGCATAGAACGTGACCGGACCAACGTCCGTCGCGGGCGCGGTCCAGTTGAACGTCCAACTCGCGCCGTTTTGTTGGCCCACAAACGTCCCGGCAGCAGTGTGCTCGATGTATTGTCGTGCAGAACCTGGACCAGCGTTATTCAAAACCTGCGTCAACCCATTAATGCTTTGCAGCTCGCCGGCTTTCTCATCCGAGGCGGTGTCCAGCACTGTCAGTTGAAAGCCCCAGCGCAGCCTCGTGGGATCGATGTTCTGGTGCGTGACGGTTATCGGGTAGGTTTGACCAGGAACGTAGGTTTGAGGCGCGGTAATGAAGATCTTGCCGGTTCCGGCATCAGGCGGCACGTGACATTCAGCGCACGCCTCGGGCTCCTCCTGGGGCGCACCGGTGTAACCTGCGGGTGGCCCGGCAGAAAACGCGTGAACCGGAGGCGCGCCTAAATCGTGAGATAACAAAAACCCTAGAAACCCGGCAAGCAGAGAGGTTAGTACACAAAACGTGAATCTTGTGTTCCTTTTGTGCCTCTTTGTGGCCATTCGCTTTAGGCCAGGAATCCCAGATTCGGAGTTGAAAAGCGACCGATCAGAGGAAACACCGCCGGCAGATCCGCTGTCGATAGACCGTACCACGTGGCCAGTGTTGCAGCGTATTGCTCGACCGAAGTCGTCGGTATCCAGCGACCACGCGGATTCGATCCGCCGTCGGTATCATCCGGTCCTCCAAGACGCAACGTAGGATAGGTCCCGTAGAGCGTATGACCCTGCACCAATCCACCGACGATCAGTTGATGATTTCCCCACGCATGGTCCGTTCCGACTGCATTGATACCAGTGCCCGCCGGTTGAAATGTGCGTCCAAAGTCTGACATTGTAAACGTCACGACCTTGTCCTGCACACCGAGCTCGACCGTGGCCGCGTAAAAAGCGCTGATCGCCTCACTCACCTGCGTCAGCAAGTTTATTTGTCCACCGATCTCCGCGGAGTGTGTATCAAAGCCGCCGATTTGCGTAAAGAAAATCTGGCGCTTCATGTTTATTCCGGCAGCCGGATCCGTGCATGCCTTGATGAGCAGTGCTACTTGTTTCAGTTGGCGGGCGAGTGACGTATTCGGAAAGAAGGTCGTGAGCGTCGGGTTCACACTGCTTAGAGCTTCATCTGTTTGGAGCGAGCTGGATCGAATGTCGCTCGCAGCTTTCACGAGTTTGAAATTGTTTTCAAGCGTTCGCAGTTCGTCAAAAGAAGCACGCCGTGACGCCTGCTCGCTCGAAGTGCCCGTCATCGTTAGTTGCAGAACGTTGGCAAGCGAAGTATTCGAATCCGCGACGGCAAGTTGACGTGTGTCGGCACCGGTCAAAATCAGATTGACACCCGCGATCGAAATGTTGCTCGGGAACGTCGCCGAGCCGTTCAGCCCCGAGGTCTTATCACCCAGGCGGCCTGCCCAGCCTGTTTGACTCACGCTGTTTGCGATGGCGGTTTGAAACAGTCCCACCTGATCCGAGTGAGAGAACAGTTGCAGCGGCTTCTTACCGGTGCCGTTCTGGTACGTGGTCCTGGTGAGAGGTTCAACCAGTGGTCCATTGTTGCAGAGCACTGCGAGTTTCCCCTGGTTGAAGAGGTCGCGGATTCCCGGCATGCTTGGGTGAAAGCCGTACGACCCGCCGCTCACCGGCGAGACTGGAAGGAGCTGCGCTTGCAAAATCGCAAGACCTGAAGCAGCACGCACGTTCGAATAACCCTCGACGAGACTGCCTGCTGGTCCATTGTACTGATCGAGCGAGACCAGCATGTTGTTGCCGTCGTTTCCGCCGTTCAGAAAAACACAAACGAGCGCCTTGTAATCAGTCGCCGCCTGCGGTGTGAGCGCGTGAACGATGCCGAAAGTGTCGATACTCGAAGCCAGCGCGGTGCCGCCGAGCGCGCATGCGGTTGTACGTAAGAAGTCTCTGCGTGTTATTGCCATGATTGTTATCTCTGAATGTCGTACTGAGAAGAAGTCGCTACGAGATAAACCGCCGTTCGCGCGCGTTTCTGATTGCGCGTCGTGAGGTTTGCGTCGTTGATGGCGTTCATCGCCGTGATGATCGAAGTGCGCATCTGTGGATGCATCGTGCCGTGCAGCAGCAACGCATCGAGCGCGTTGACGACGTCGACCGGGTTTCCAGCTAAAGCTTCGAGGTTTGCGATATCGATCGAAGTGCCGCGCGGTCGATCCGGATTCGCTGCTGTCGGCGTGCTGTTAGTGCTGACCCCTGTAAAGATGAGCGTGTTTATGTTGTTCGCGCGACGCAGCGTGGTCGTTGTGGAAAGAATGCCGAAAGCTGGTCCAAGTATCTTTGTGCCTGGGACTTCGTAACCCGGCTGGTAATAGCTGAACACGGTCGCAGGTTGGAAAATCGGTTGATCGATGCTGCCGGTAAAGTCGCTGGTCGATCTGTTACCCAAAACACCATCGCTCGTCGAAGTCTTGTCAAACGACTTCGGGTTGAACGCACGCAGGAAGCCGTTGATGTACTGCGCGGGCTCGCGTAGCTTGCCGTAGTTCGGATCGGTCTTCACGTCGCCGCGTGCTTCCGGATCCAGCAGAATCGCCTGAACCACAAACCTCATATTGCCGCGAGTGTTCGTACAACCCTGCGAATAGAGCCCGTTGCAATCGTTGTTGAAAACTCTTGCTACACGCTCGACGTACGCCGGACTCGGATTACTCGTTACGAGATGTTGAATGAGCTGCTTGCTGATGAATGGACCAACGTTGGGATGGTCGGCCAGGTGCGTCATTACGGCTGTCATGTCTGACTGCGCGCACGCGATGTTTTGCGCCGAGTTTGTGCTCGTACACGCTGGAATGCTGAAACCATTCAACAGCGTCTTTGCACCGGCGTCGTGATTCTGTCCACCGCGAGGAACCATCGGATCGCGGAAGTTAGTAATGCCTGCACCGATGGCCGGAGCGAAGTTCCAACCAGTGAACACACGCGTAAACTCGTTCACATCGTTTTGTGAGTAACTCGGAATGGTTGCGCCTTGCGCGTCGCGCTGGACGGTGCCGTCGGGGTTGAGCACATCCGTACCGATCGAGAAGAGCTGCAAGACTTCACGAGCAAAGTTCTCATTCGGACTGGTCCTCGTGCTGAGACGCATGTCGAGAAACTCACCCATCGCAGGAGTGAGTGTGATCTCGTTGAGCAGCGTCTTGTAACTACCGAAAGCGTTGCGGTCGAGTGCCTGTAGATAAATCGTCATCCAGCTCGGACGGTTGACCTCGCTTAGTGCGGAAACGACGAGGATCTGGTGAAGCGCAAAGGCAACGCGCTGTCGCAGTTGATCGTTTCCGTAGAGCGCATTGCTAAAGAAGGTGCGATGCACCGGATACATCGTGAAGTTATCGCGCTGGCAAAGGTTCTGGTTGTAGTTCGGATCTGCGGGATTAGTCGTCGGACAGGCCTGAGTAATGTCGTCCAGCGGGAAAGCCAAATCGGGATAGTTCGAACCCTTTGGAACATTCGCCGGCGGAAGGTTGAACTGCTCGTCGAGGTAAGCCTTGAAACCCATCGCTTTAACGCGCGCGACCTCGGCAGGCGTCGGTCCCCAACTCGCCTGTTCGAGAAAACGCACCGTGTCAGCATCGCTTGCGGCGCCGGTATATGGATCGGGAACCAGCGGCGGAGTCGCGCCCGGTGGAGTAACAGGCGCTGGAGTTGCGACAGCGCCGGCGTCGTCAGGTGGTCCACCACCGGCATGTCCAATCGCGATACGCACTCGATTGCTCGACATTCCGTGCAGGTTCACACGCAGCAAAACGTCGCCTACATCGCCGAGGTTGTCGGCGAGCCTGACGACGATCATCGTGATGCCGGGAAAGTTCGGAACCTGGCCCACGTATTCAACCTGCAATGGATAAATCTTTGCGGCGGAATCCTCGACGTCCGATGTAAAAGCGTTTGCACCTTCGCCGGGGAGGAGTTCGACGTCCATTGCGAATATGCAGATGCGAGTCCGCGTGTCGCTGCTCATGGGAAAACTTGCCGTTAGCGGAAAGGGTTCAGCTTTCAACGTGAACGATTCGAGGGCCACGGCTCGCGTGCTCGTCGACTGGCTAATCAGGATCGGTTTTTTGGTGGTGGCTGCCCTGGCAGTGCTAAAGCCGGATATTAATAAGAGGACGAATGAGAAGAGTAAACCCTTTGCAGCGCAGCACGGAAAGCTGTTTTTCATAAAGGATGGGCCTCGCGATTTCCGAAATGACTCCAGGTCTCAGGTGAGGTCGCGCACTCGGTCAGGGGCACCTTGGTTAGTTAACCAGGTTGACAGTCAATATACCATTTCCGGCTCTTTCACCGACCATGTTTTTAGACGACTGAAACGGAAAGATGGTCTAAAAATTGTGTCGCTCTCAGACCGGGCCACAAAAAGGCACAAATGATATCGCTTGATCGCTGGCAATCTTTGTGGCGGGAGCTTGGCGCGTCCGAGTCGTACTCAAGAACGATCGCAACATACTGATGGGCGTCAGGTATCTTTTCTAAGCCGGAAAAAGGCACAAAAAGCACAAAAGTTCGACACACGTCGATCCAAATTCTCAGACATCATCTCCCGCGCCTCGCTACTGAAGCCCAGACTTTAATCCTCCCACACAATCCCCGACTTAGACTCCCGACATTCCGTCCGATTGAACTCGAGGAGACCAGGTATGAACACGAAATATCTTCAATCAATCGTTCTTACGCTTACCCTGTTTACATCTCTCTTGGTTCTAACTCTTGCGGGCACAGATGTACGAGTCGGTGCCCAGGGCACGTTTCCCGATCCGAATGCGGGTTGTCCGCCGGCGACTTGCGGTCAGGTGTCTCCTTTTATCCCGATGCAAAGTGCCGAAGCAGTTCACATGGGTCTGGTATGGAAAAGAAACTCGTCGACACCCAAGATTTTATTTCACGCGAGATTTCCGGAGTACACGCCAAACGACGTTGCTGATCCGGCGCTAGTCGATCTCGCGATTGCACGAGGCGCCTTCACCACCCCGGGCCTTCAGTTCAACAGTTCGCTGCGCGATGTCTTGCACGGATTCGATCCGTTCCTGGGTCTGGGAACGAATCGAACCGCAGACGATTCATTTCAACGACTCACATACGGCGGCTACCTGATGCGACAGGGTTTGAGTCAAAGCGTACCAACGCGAATCCTCGCTAATCGAACGATGGAAAGACAACTGCTATTCGATATTTCTCACCCTGACGCTTTCAAAACGGCCGGAAAGTTTCACACCGCTCTGCTCGATGAGAACGACTTCGCCATGAACAGAGCTGCCTTTGCTGAGAATGGCTACTCGAAAGGAATGTTTTACAACACGTACTGCAATGCACGCGTGACGCTGGCAGACGGACGTGTTTACGTTTTCGGCGGCCATGACATGCAGAGTGATAACGGCTTGTACAAGGTGAACGTGTTCGACCCCGAAACCGAATCGTGGATCCCGCGTCGCGAGCCGTGCACCAGATCGAATTGGAAGACGGATCCATTCGGCACACAGTTGTTCGCGCAAAATCCGAACGCGCAGTTCTATCCCAATTGCGATCCGAGAAATCAGCAAAGCACGCAGCCATCGGAACCGTCTGACCAGAAATACTCGCGCTGGTATCCTTCGGCGATTGCGCTGCCGAACGACATGATTCTGGTTGTCGGCGGTTTCGATCAGGACAACACGGTGCCACCCGATCCGAATCGAGTTGAAAAAGGCAGGCTGAACATTCCGCAGAGCGATACTGCGTTCACGGCTTCGCGCGTCAATCAAGTGGTTGCGGAAGTTTACGATCCCCGGACTGATCGGAATATCGCGCTCGAGAATGCACGCATGGCTTTCCCACTCTATCCACAGCTCGAAGTCGTCCAGACCGGACCACGAAAAGACGATTGGGTGGTCTGCACGTTTGACGGCGAGCGAGATTATGGTGCGGAGTCTATTCCAGGCGGGGCGAGGTTTGGTGTCGGCGGTGGAACTCCTGACTTCACCAAAGGCACGACGTGGTGCCTCGACGTGCTCGCAGCGCTCAAAGATCCAAACCGAAACGTGCCGGCGAAGAATCACTGGACGCTGATCGACACCGCCTCAGAGGTCAGACCTTACTGCTGTCCAACAGCGAGCCTGATCGAAATCGATGGCGATGGTGACACCGTCTCACACAAGTGGTTCATGATCTCGGGACATGATGCGAGTGGAGAGCAGACGGGAACGGTCGAGGTCATTGACTTCATCGATCGAAATCCGCGCTGGGAGCTCGTGGGTAACATCCTGCAACCGCTTGCGACGACGAAGGCGGTCTTGCTTCCGGACGGCAAAGTCCTGATCGGGCAAGGCATCAACCGATCGCCGAACTGTAACGTCGACGGTAGACCGTGCACGTACGAGGAAAGGGAAGGGCTGCACTTTCAAATGTTCGATCCCGTGAGTGGGTCTATTACGAAGCTTGCGAAGACGACAGTCTCACGCGGGTTGCACGGGACCGCGACGTTGCTACCGGACGGTTCAGTGTTTTTTGCAGGAGAGAATCGTGAAGCGCTGGTGCGACCTGACGATCCCTCGTTCCCGCTGCTTTCTTCGTATGCGGGTTTGCTGCCGCGAGGCGATCCGGATCAGGGCGTGCCGGTAGGACAACTGTTCTTCCCGCCGTATCTATTTAACGCGGATGGCACTCGAGCGGTAGGTCCGGTAATAACGAAGGCACCCGAAGAGATCTCGTATGGCGGCCATTTCGATATAACGGTGGGCGGTAATTCTAATCAGATCTCATCGGTGGTGATGCTTCGAAGCGATCACAACACGCACAGTCTTACGACTGGCGATCGCTACGTTAAGCTCGCTTATCACCAGAAAGGTGCGGCGAATAAAGGGGAGCTTCGAGTCAGAGCCCCGAAGTTACCCGCGCAAGCGGTTCCCGGGATCTACATGCTCTTCGTGCTCGATCAGAAAGGAGTTCCAAGCCACGCGAGCAGGCTGTATTTGGTAAACAAGTGAATTTTGTGCCTCTTTGTGGCTGATGTTATAGTCGGTGCGAATGCACCAGCGGTTTCCATCGGTGGCTATTCTGTTGCTCACACTCGTCGTGACTGTGGCGGGTGCCGCGATAGCTACAGCTTTCTGCCCAAGCTCCGGGACTATGCCCGCTTGCCATGAGATGGTTGAGCAGACACATGTGCACCGCGACACAACTCTCACAGCGATCGAGCAACCGCTTGGAAACTGCACACATTGCATCAGCCATTCGAATCTTCCGCGAACGGCGCTCGAATTTCGGCAGGCGGAGATGCCTCGTCCGTCCAGTCACGTAGATGAAGCCGAAGCCGTTACGAAGATCTCGTATCTCGTCTTAGTCCCCCGCATCGTTAACGCGCGGGAACACGCTCCACCCGGTCGTTCTTCTCCGCTTCACATTCAGCTCAACGTCTTCCGCATTTAACTCACCCGCGACCATCTCTCTGTCGAATTCCTGCGGTTTTCACGAAACGTCTGTGCGTTCAGTTCGCTGAACGCAAGGGGGAAATATGATCTGGTCCAACTTCGCTATACATTTGCGCGCAATTGGCGCGCTGCTGTTCGTGTTTACATTGAGCACGGCCGCACTGTCCCAGGAGATTCATCGTCCACGCCGGCAGGTTATCCCAGCCGAACCCGTCATGCGTCTCGAAGATCTGGAAGCGATGGCGCTCCAGCGCAACCCGACGTTGGCCCAGGCTGACGCTGCGATCCGAGCCGCTCAGGGTAGACGAAAACAGGCAGGACTGTTTCCCAATCCTGTCGCTGGTTACTTCCTTGAAGAGTTTGCGTTTCGCTCGCCGGGTCAGACTGCGGAGCAGGGAGCGTTCATCGAACAGACAATCCCGCTCGGCGGCAAGTTGAGCAAAGCGCGCCGTGTCGTTGAACACGAAGAGAATCAGGCGACGGCTCTCGCCGAAGCACAGCGTATGCGGGTCACGAACTCGATTCGCCTGCTCTACTACGAGACTCTCGGCGCACAACGATTGGTCGAGCTGCGTGATGACTTATCACAACTCGCTCGCGAAGCGGTCGATGTCACGAAAGAACTCTCCAACGTGGGCCAGGCCGATCGTCCCGATCAGTTGGAAATCGAGATCGAAGCGGAGCGAGCCGAGATCGAGTTTCTAAAGGCACAGAACGATTGGACACGATCGTGGAACACACTCGCGATAATGGTTGGTAATCCTGGCTTGCCACCTGCCCGCCTCGCCGGCAACCTCGAAGAGGAATTGCCAAAGCTGAACGACGATGAATGGCTGTTGCTGTTACAGAACGACAGCCCTCAAATGAAAGTGGCGCGAATGGAAGTTATGCGCGCGAATGCTGTGCTCGAACGCGCCCGCGCCGAGCGAATTCCAGATCTCTTTCTACGCGGCGGACTCGGCTACAACTACGAACGCTTTGAACCCGTCGTACCGTCGATTGCCGGACAGCGCAAAGGTCTCGAAGGGCGGTTTGAAATCGGGGTCAACGTTCCCATCTTCAATCGAAATCAGGGCGGCATTGCAGCGGCTCAAGCAGAATTCGACATCGCGAACCGCGAGCTCGAGCGCGTGCGGTTGTCATTGACGTCGCGTTTCACTGCCGGTCTAAGGGAATATCGCAACGCGCAGCAAATGGTCGAGAGATATCGCACGCAGATGGTGCCGCGCGCGCGTGAAGCTTATCGAACTTACTTAACGAACTTCCGTCAGATGGCCGCGGCTTATCCGCAGGTATTGATAGCTCAACGAACGCTGTTCCAGGTTGAAGTCGAATACGCGCAAGCACTGGTTCAATTGCGTGAAAGTGTCGTGCGATTGCGCGGCTACCTGCTCGAGGGCGGTTTGGATTTCGAAAGGGGAGTAGAGAAATGAGTGACAGCAGACGAAGCTTTTTGAAGAAGTCCGGACTACTCGGAGCGGGCATGTTAACGGGCAGTGGAATTGTTTCCGCGCAGCACCAGGGACATACTCATCCTCCGCCGCAGACGCCTGCGAAGAAAGAAACACCGAAGAAAACAGTCGCAGCTCCGAGCGCGATTGTGCCGGTGGAAACTCCCGACGTCCCGAAGCTCCCGTGGACGTTGGACAATGGCGTGAAGGTATTTCAACTCTCGGCTGAGGTAGTCAAGACACAACTGCTTCCCGGAATGCGCGAGATGATCGGGTGGGGTTACAACGGCAGTGTGCCTGGTCCAACAATCGAGGTGAATGAAGGCGATCGTGTTCGCATAATTTTTCAAAACAAGTTGCCTGAATCGACTACGATTCATTGGCACGGACTCGAAGTGCCGCCTGAAATGGATGGCCCACCGTTTATCAGCCAACCGCCGGTCGAACCCGGAGGCTCCTTTACTTACGAGTTCACACTTCATCAGAACGGCACGTTCTTTTATCACTCGCACGCGTCGATGCAGCAGATGATGGGAATGGTCGGGCTCTTCGTCATCCACCCGAAAACATCTCACGCGCCACACTGCGACAGGGACTTCGGGATCATCCTTCAGGAGTTCGCGCTGTTGCCAAACAATCCGGTTCCGAACTCTCTGGCGATGGAATTCAACTGGCTTACCATGAATGGCAAAGCCGGACCGGCAACCACGCCAATGCTCGTAAGGCAGGGCGAACGTGTGCGCATACGCATGGTGAATATCGGTATGGACCACCACCCGATGCACATTCATGGCAATCAGTTTTACGTCACCGGCACAGAAGGCGGACGTATCCCTGAAAGCGGCTGGTTTCACGGGAACACCGTGTTAGTCGGCGTGGCACAGGCTCGCGACATCGAGTTCGACGCTGTTCGTACTGGTGAATGGATGCTGCACTGTCACCTGCCGCATCACATGATGAACCAGATGGTTTCGATGGTTGGACCAATGAGCCATGCTGGACACGGAACACAAACCGGCGGCGGGATGGAAGAGGGAATGGGAATCGTGCGGCAGGGGAATGCGCTGTCGGAGGACATGTCGCCGAAGTTTGGCCGTGGCATGGGTGACAGTACGGAAAGGGAGAGAAACACTTCGAACATCGTTGGTCCAAGTCAGCACCAGGGTCACCAGATGAGCGACGCTGAAAAGAAACGTGTGCCGGGCTATCCGCAGGACATGATCATGATCATGGACAAGGAAGTGGCGAAGCCGCAGACGTACGGACTGCCGCCGGGTTGGACCGCCGCGATGATGGGAATGATGACGCTCGTACGGGTGCTGCCGCCGGAGATGTACGATGAGGTTCAGAGACGAATACGGGAAGGAATCATAGAGGCTCCAAAACCAGTACACACAATGCACAAATAATCAGCGCAGGGAATCAATGGTTACTAACGTTCCGTTGAAAGCGGCGGTGCCGCAAAGAGCATCGATTGCTTGATTGTCGGTGAGATCGTTGATGCTCTCGCCGGCGTGTTGCTGGGCCACTTCCATCTGATTTCCCGGACGGTCGTGGCCCCAGCCGTGTGGAATGCTCACGACGCCCTGCATTATCTCGTCCGATATTTCGACTGGCACCACGATCGATCCGACTCTCGATCGGACCACGACCTTGTCGCCTTTTGCGAGTTGGCGTTGAGCGGCGTCAGTCGGGTGCATCAGAATTGTGCACTGCGGCTTGCCTTTTACCATTCTCTCGCTGTTGTGCAGCCATGAGTTGTTGCTGCGCAGTTGCCGGCGTCCAATCAACAACAGGTGACCATTCGATTCGTGCAACGCGCCATCGAGGAACTTTGACTTCACACGTTCAACGTCTTTGACGATGGCTTCCGGCGCCAGGTCGATGCGCTTGTCAGGCGTACGCAATCGAGCGGGCAGGCAGGGCCTCAATGGACCAAGATCGATTCCGTGAACTGCTTTCTTGAGCTTTCGCAGAGTCAGTCCCTTCGAAAAAGGATTGACCTTCGCGCCGTATGGTCCAAAACGCAAAGCAAGATCGAGCATTCTCTCAGGACCGAGAAACTCTTGCATGAACTTGCGTTTCAAGCGACCGCGCAGGCCGTTGTGCTCCATGCGTGTTTGCAACTCGAGCAGGATTTCCCAGTCTTCGCGCGTGTCATCGCCCGGTTGAAACAAAGCAGGCGAAAACTTTGCGGTGTTACGAACCGCGAGGACATGAAACGCGATATCGTAGTGTCCACGCTCGAGTGAAGAAGTCGGCGGCAAGATGATGTGAGCGTGTCTGGTTGTTTCGTTGATGTAGAAGTCGATTGACACCATGAACTCGAGACTCGCGAGCGCGCGGTCCAACTCACGCCCGTTGGGCGTCGATAGCACGGGGTTTCCGGCATACGTCACGAGCGCCTTAACCTGTTCCGGACCCTCGGTCAGAATCTCTTCGGCAAGTGCGACAACCGGGAACTCGCCCGCGAATTCGGGGAGCCTTCGGACGCGGCTGTGCCGGCGCGCAAAACTTCCTCGCGCCGCTAACGACTCGGGCGCCGTGATCGGATCGAACGCGGGTAGCGTAAACATCGCGCCGCCCGGTCGATCGAGATTCCCTGTGACGATATTCAAGACATTTATCAGCCACTGACAAACACCGCCGAACTCCTGCGTGCTGACGCCGATGCGTCCGTAGCAGACCGCGGATTCGGCGGCAGCGAATTCTCGCGCAAGATTGCGGATTTCATTGGCCTGGATGCCTGTGGTTGCTGCGACGCGTTCAGGTGGAAATCGAATTACGACATCGGCGATAGTCTTGACGCCTTTCGTGAAAGACTCCAGGTGGTCCAATCGCGTGAGTCTTTCTTCAAACACGACGTGCAGGAGCGCGAGTAACAACAGAACGTCTGTGCCCGGACGAATAAAGAGATGGCGATCCGCCAGGCGCGCCGTTTCGTTGTAACGCGGATCGATCAGTATGACCTTGCCACCACGTTCGCGAATCTCCTGTAACCGCCGCGGCATACCGGGAGCGGTCATCAAGCTCCCGTTTGAAATCACTGGATTCGCGCCGAGGATCAGAAAGTAGCGTGTGCGCTCGAGATCGGGAACCGGGAGAAGCAGTTGGTGGCCGAACATCAGGTACGCTGACACGTGATGCGCGAGCTGGTCCACGGACGTTGCGGAAAACTTGTTGCGCGTGCGCAGGCTGCGCAGAAATTGCGGCGCGAACAGAAGCGCGCCATAGTTATGAACCGTGGGATTACCGAGGTAGGTTCCAATGGAGTTTCTGCCGTACTCCGCTCTAACGCGCTTGAGTTTTTGCGCGACTTCGTCAAACGCCTCGTCCCACCCGATGCGTTGCCAGCCATCAGCAGTGCGGCGAACCGGATACTTGAGCCGGTCTTTGTCGTAGTAAATATCTTGTAACGCGACCGCCTTCGGACAGATATATCCGCGACTGAACGGATCGTCCTTGTCCCCGCGGATATCAAGACGCTGCTCGCCATTCGCCGTAATCTCGATCCCACAGATCGCTTCGCAAATATTACACGCACGATAATGCGTTGTTTGTGCCTTTTTGTGGCTCATATCCATCCGCGGAAGCGCGCGTAATCTACAACCTCCGCACGACTCTTCAAATCGAGTTTTTGCATCGAGTTCGTCTTATGACTCTCGACTGTTTTCACGCTGATCGCCAGCTTGCTCGCAATCTCTTTATTCGTAAAGCCGTTGGCAACAAGCGACATCACCTCAACTTCACGCTCTGATAACGGTTTTCCCTGTGCCTCACCCTTAAACACAACATTGTCGATACGCGAGTTAACTATCAGCTCCTGCGAAGCGCGATCGATGTAACTGCCACCTTTCGCCACTGTCTGGATCGCATCGATGAGCTCATCCATTGCCGCTTGCTTGAGAACGTAACCCGACGCGCCGGCTTTTAACGCTTGCTTCAAGTAAGCAGTAGCCCTGTGCCCAGTCAACGCAATCACCTTAACCTGCGGGCACAATTCTCTGATCTTCAACGTCGCTTCAGCGCCATTCAACCGCGGCATCGAGAGGTCCATCAGCACGACATCAGGCTCGAGTTCCTTAGTCTTTTGCCACGCGGTCACGCCGTCGTCAGCTTCGCCCACCACCTGCATGTTTGGTGCGTCGTCGATCAACCTCCTCAGCCCTTCACGCAAGATGCGATGATCTTCGGCCAGGAGAATTTTGAGTTTTTCCATAGCTTCCGATCCTGTCGATCAAGAGAGAGGAATCGTGACGACCAGTGTTGTGCCCGCGCCGGAATCGATCTTGAACTCACCGCCGGCAAGTTGCACGCGTTCCTGCATGCCCATCAATCCGAGCCGGTGCTTGTCGACTGGACCACTCATGAACTGTTCCGCATCGAATCCGTCGCCGTCGTCCTCGATAATCACTCGCACGCGATTAGCATTTCGCTCCAGAATCACGCTCACGATCTCGGCATTTGAATGTCGCGAAGCATTCGTTAGCGCCTCCTGCACGACTCTGTAGATGGCGACCTCGATGTCAAAGGGAAGGCGCTCGTTTGGGTTCTCGAAGCGCGCGCTGTTGAAGACCACCTTGATTCTTTGATCGTGCCTCCGACCCCATTCGCGCGCGAAGGTCGAAAGCGCAGCTTCTAATCCTAGTTCGTCCAGAACGGTTGGCCGTAACTCCAACGCAAAGCTATGCACATCCAGCTCGAATTGTTTTGTCGTCTCTTTCAAGTACGACAACTGATTTACAGCCGAAGTGGGAAGTTCCGGAATTCTCGCGAGTGACTCGAGTCCGAGCAACAGTGCAGAAAGATACTGACCGATGTTGTCGTGCAATTCGCGAGAGAGGTGGCGCCGTTCGTCTTCGTGCGCGGTGATGAGTCGCCGTAGCAATCGCTGTCGCTCTTCCTCGTTGCGCTTGCGCTCGGTGATGTTCAACATGATGCCCCGCAGGCAGAGCCTGCCGTCAGGCTCAGTCTTGACAGAAACAATGTCGTGCAACCAGACGATGCTGCCGTCGGCGGCGATCATGCGGTACTCGAACTCGTGATCTCGACGTTGTTGAGTGGAGTCTAAACAGAACGCTGCGCACCAATCGGTGTCGTCCGGGTGAGTGTGGTCGCGCCAGAAGTTTGGCTCGAGCCATTGCTTGATTGGGTAACCAAGGATCTTTTCCGCCTGTGGACTGACGAACGTGAACTGGAAGGTTTCTCCGTTGGCTTCCCACACAATACCATCGAGTGAATTCACCAGTTTCGAGTACAGTGTGGAGTTTTCCGGCATTACTGTGGACTCCCGTAAAACAATCCCGCGATCGAAGGGCCGGATTATAATCTAATCTCTCGGGAATCTCTGAGGAATTGCCGGACGGTAGGGGGAAACCCTGATATTTTCCTGAATAGGTTGTCATTAGAATGCGCGCGAGGTGCGAGATCATAGGCTCGTTGATGCACGGCAGCACTCGCGAGCCTGCTTGATTTATTGGTTCTTCATCCACGACGGGGTGGGCGGAGCGGTCGCGCTTCGGTGGATGAATGCACTGAACCATTGGAGGTGAGAACGGTGGGAGGTTCTCACCTCTCGCACTTTACCAGACGCACAAAGAGCACAAACGATCTGCTAATATCGTTTGTGTTTTTTTGTGGCTGAAGATGGAGCTTCCGTTAACCCCACTCGAATTTGCGCGTCGCACACGCAGGCTGTATCCGGAGCGCGAAGCCGTCGTCGATGGTGATTTACGCCTGACGTACGCGGAGTTTTTCGAGCGCTGCGATCGCTGGTCCAATGCGTTGCGCTCACTTGGCGTCAAGCAAGGCGATCGCGTTGCCTATATCGCTCCGAACACTCATGCGATGCTCGAGTCGTTCTACGCTGTTCCGCAGATCGGCGCTGTCCTCGTTCCTATCAATTACCGGCTAATCGCGGACGACTTCGCTTATATGATCAACCACAGCGGCGCTCGTGTTGTATGCGCGCATTCTGACTACCTCGATACAGTCGACAGCATTCGCGATCAATTACCTGAGGTGACGTCGTTCGTCGCGCTCGAGGGTCAGAAGCACGGCTGGCTCCATTACGAAACGTTGCTCGCGGATGCGCGTCCAGAGGTGGAGCCAGCACTGATCGAGGAAACAGATCTGCTGACGATCAATTACACGAGCGGCACAACGTCCAGGCCGAAAGGCGTCATGATCACGCACCGGAACGCGTACATAAACGTGATCGGAACACTGATTCACCACACGATGACGATCGCCGATCGGTATCTCTGGACGCTGCCGATGTTTCATGCGAACGGCTGGACGTTTGTGTGGACCGTCACGGCTGTTGGCGGCACGCACATCTGCTTGAGAAAGGTCGAGCCCGCGGCAGTCTTTGAAAAGATCGGTCGTGAGTCTGTGACGATGCTCTGCGCTGCGCCGACTGTGTTGATTGGTATCGCCAATGGACCAGAGGAGTTGAGACGTGAAGTGCGGCGCGGCGTGCGAGTCGTGACTGCCGGCGCTCCGCCCGCGGCGGCAACTATCGAGCGTATCGAGGGCGAGTTGGGATGGATCATTACTCACGCGTACGGACTGACGGAGACGTCGCCGTTTATCACGATTTGCGAATCGCGGCCTGAATACGAAAGTCTTGCGTGCGCGGAAAGGGCTGTGATCAAAGCTTGTCAGGGAGTTGAGCTGTTGACGTCTGGAGAGCTTCGCGTCGTCGACGAAGACGGAAATGAAGTGCCGCACGATGGGCAGTCGCTTGGTGAGATAGTCGTTCGTGGTAACGCGGTGATGAAGGGTTATTACAAGGATCCCGAAGCGACGTCGCGAGTGATTAGAGACGGGTGGTTTTATACAGGTGATGCGGCCGTGGTCCACGAGAACGGATATGCGGAGATCCGCGATCGGTTGAAGGACGTGATTATCAGTGGCGGCGAGAATATTTCTTCAGTCGAGGTTGAAGGTGTTTTGCTGCGGCATCCGGCTGTGCAGGAAGTGGCGATCGTGGGGCTTCCGCACGAGCGTTGGGGTGAGGCGCCGCATGCATTCGTCGTGTTGAGAGCGGGTGCTCGCGCGGTTGAAGATGAGTTGCTGGAGTTCGCGCGCAACAACCTCGCGCATTTCAAAGCCCCTCACAGTGTTACGTTTGTTCCGGAGCTACCGAAGACGGCGACCGGAAAGGTCCAAAAATACGTCCTCCGCGGTCGCCCCGCCATCGCGAAACAATAAATACATCCACCGATTACACAGATTACACAGATTCCAATTTAATCGGCGTAATCGGTGTAATCTGTGGATGAAGTCTTTTTCATAAAGGTGCGCCGAGAAAGGAGGCGAGTCGGAGCAGGTCATCGAATACGCCTGCGGCCGTGACCTCTGGACCAGCGCCAGGACCTCGGACGATCATCGGCTGAACGTTGTAACGCGCGGTTTGAAAACTGACGATGTTGTCGCTGCCGCTCAAGTTTGCGAAAGGATGATTGACCGGGTAAGCACGCAAACCCGCGGACATCTTGCCATCGCTATCAATCGCACCTACGTACCGCAACACCTGACCTTCAGCCCGCGCTGAATCGAGCAGCCCAGCGATCGATTGGTCGTTCATCGAGAGCTTTTCGAGATATTCCTCGACACTTGCCGAACGCAGATCTTCAGGCACCATACTCTCCACCTGAACCGCGTCCATCTCGACTTCCTGGCCCATCTCGCGCGCCAGAATGATCAGCTTGCGTGCCACGTCCATGCCTGACAAGTCTTCGCGTGGATCCGGCTCGGTGTATCCCAGCGAATGGGCCTCGCGAACGATCTCGGAGAACGTGCGCGTGCCATCAAGCGAGTTGAAGATGTAAGAAAGCGTACCCGAAAGCACGCCCTCGATTTTGATAATCTCGTCGCCAGTCTCAATCAAACCGCGCAACGTGTGAATGATCGGCAACCCCGCGCCGACGTTCGTTTCGTAAAGAAAATACCTCTGATGTTTGCGCGCCGCTTCGCGCAGGCTGCGGTACGCGGCGAGAGGACCGGCGTTGCTCTTCTTGTTCGGCGTGATGATGTTGATACCTCTCGCAATCCAGCTTTCGTAATGCTTTGGTAATTCCGCGCTGGCCGTGGCATCGATGAGCACCGCGTGTGGCAAGTGAGCAGCGTGCACGTGGTTGACGAAGCGTTCCATGTCAGCTTCCGAAGAGTTCGCGCGCAACTCATCGCGCCAGCGATCAAGAGGCAACTCGTGATCGTGCAGGACCATTTCGCGGCTGTTCATAATGCCCCGCACCCGCAAGTCAATACCGCGCTGTGTTCGAAGCCGTTGAAGGCGAGTCGTGAGTTGGCTCAGAAACGTGCTGCCGATCAGTCCCGTGCCGATCACTCCGATCGACAGTGTCTGGCTCGAAAGATAAAAAGCGGAATGCAACGCTCGCAAAGCTTTTGTCGCTTCGTGCTGTTCGATGACGGCGGAGATGTTACGTTCAGACGATCCTTGTGCGACCGCCCTCACGTTGACTCCTGCTTTGCCAAGCGCACTGAAAAACTTTCCAGCCATACCGACTCGTTCGATCATCCCATCGCCGACCATCGCGACAATGCAGCAACTTTCTCGAAGATCGATCGTCTGCACCTCTCCGCGTTGTATCTCAGCGTAGAACGTCTCCTCGACGGTTTTGCGTGCGAGCTCCGACTGCGCACGGGGAACGGCGAAGCAGATGGAGTGTTCCGAACTCGCCTGCGAGATCATGACGACTGAAACCTCGACCGCGCGCAGCGCTCCAAAAAGTTTGTGGGCGACACCCGGAATACCCATCATCCCCGTGCCCTCGACGTTGATGAGGGCCATGTCTTCCACCGCCGCGAACCCCTTGATCGGCATGTCGGAAGGTGAAGACGATGAGATTCGTGTACCTCGAGCTTCAGGCCTGAAACTGTTTTTGATCCAGACAGTGATGCCCTTCGCGATCGCGGGTGACATCGTGTTTGGATGAATGACTTTCGCTCCGAAGTACGCGAGCTCAGCAGCTTCCTGGTAGGAGAGTTCGGGAATGATCAATGCATCTGTCACGCGACGCGGATCCGCACTGTAAACTCCATCGACGTCTGTCCAGATCGTCACTGAATCGGCGCCGAGCAATGCGCCGAAGATCGACGCGGAGAGGTCACTACCGTTGCGCTTCAGTGTCGTAGCGACGCCGTCGTGCGTTGCGGCAACATATCCGGTGATCACAAGAAAATCAGTCTTAACATCGGCGACCCAGGCGTTTAGTTTTTCTTGTGAGAGCGGCCAGTCGATCGCGATCGTGTTGCCGTTCGGTTCGACGATGAGAACGTTGCGTGCATCAAGCCACGTCGAGGAATGGCCCTGGGCTTCGAGATAAGTGTGAAGCAGTTGCGCCGACCACAACTCGCCGTGACCCGAAACGAATTCCATGATGCGTTCGGAAGCGAGTCTCGTGATCCAGACTCCTCTCAATACCTCTTCGATCGCGTGAAAATCCGAAAGGATAACTTCACCAAGTGCGCTCGCTTGCTCAGCAGTGAGGCTTAATCGATCAATAGTCTCGAGATGTCGAGCTTTGAGATCCTCGAGTTTGGTCGAGTAAGAGATGTCGTGAGCTGCGGCAAGCTCTACGGATGCTATGAGCGCGTTAGTAACTCCGCTCATCGCGGAAACCACAACTGCCGCGCGTTCGCCCGGCGCGCGCGCAAGCACAAGTTCAGCCACCGCCCGGTACCGCTCGGCATCGGCCACACTCGTCCCTCCAAACTTGTGAACAACCCATTTCGAGTTCATTTAATTGTTCAAGATTCTAGCCGCAAAAAGGCACAAGAAGCAGAAAATTATTTTTGTGCCTTTTGTGCATCTTTGCGGCCATGGAAAATGTTGGACCTCACTCGCTGCCACGATTCATTCCGAACACACGATCGAAGAACGCTGCGACTGCGGCGTCGACCCTGACGAGATTTGCGTGGCGCATGAAGTGATGCGTGTCGTCAGGTACGACTAACTCTTCGTACTGCACGCCGGCCTTTTCCAAACGCCTCACGAGGTCGGTAGTTTGACTGAAACGCACGTTGCGATCGTCGTCACCGTGGATCAACAGCACTGGTGATTTCCACGTCTCGATCGAAGAAATCGGCGACGATTGCCATGCGACGTCGAGTGCGCGTTGAACGTCCGGCGGCTTCTCGTAACGATTCTCGAGTAACGGCGCGGCGCGTTCTGCGGTCCAATTGTGTACGCCGTGTATGTCGACTCCGGCTGCGAACAGGTTCGAGTCGCGAGCAAGGGCGAGTGCCGTTAGATATCCGCCGTACGAGCCGCCGTAGATCCCGATGCGCTTCGGATCGACCTGAGCCAGCCGCTGCAAATACTCTCCGCCGGCTTTGACGTCCTGGTACTCAGACGCGCCCTGTACGCCCGCATTCACTGGTCGATGGAAATCGTGACCATAACCAATTCCCAGACGGAAATTCACCGACAACACCACATAACCGCGACTCGCGAGGTATTGGTTCAACGCGTACGCGTTTGAGTAGTAGTCAGAGTAGTGCCAACCGAGGAGCATCTGTCTCGGTGGTCCACCATGAACATAGATGATCGCGGGTTTCTTCGCAGCGCCGCCGTTGGTTTCGAACAACTGCCCGTGAATATCGAGTCCATCGGGCGCTTTGTAGACCACCTTCTTTGGAACGACGAGTTGCGCAGTTGGGAAATCATTTGGAACGCGATCTTCGGCGAGTGTTGTCGGTTTGCCGCCGCCGTTCGCGGGCATCACGGTTGGCAGTGGCGGACGTTGCGCGGTTGCGCTGATGTACGCGATGTATTTGCCGTCACCGGTGACGAAGGGCGTCCACTCCACTCCTTTGCCTGGAGTCATGACGAGGGGTTCCGCGCGATCGACAGGGACTTTCACGATGTGGCGGCGATCGATGTCGGCAGCGTCAGTGCCTGCGTTTCCGGCGAAGACGATGTAACGGCGATCGTTGCTGATCGTGATGTACTCTGCCATGTAGTTGCCGGGTGTAAGCAGCATTGGCTCCCCGCCGTTTTCTGAGATCGAATAGAGATGCGGTTGGCCGTCGAGGTAAGAGAGAAAGACGATGCGACCAGCCGCGGCCCAGTGCAGGTTTGCATTGCCGTGAGTGGTCGGAGGCGAGCCGCGCAACGTAAACGGGCTTTTCCAGAGTTGCTTTCCTTCGCCGGTTGTGGCGTCGGCGGTCCAGATGGACCACGCTTGCGGGCGTTGTTCGAGAATTGGTTCGGGAGCGCCGCCGTTGCCGGGTCGTCGCACGAATGCGATCTGCTTTCCGTCAGGCGACCATCGCGGACTCGAATCGCGCGATGTAGTCGGGGCGAGGTAGACGATGGGTGTCGAATCGTTTGTGTAGACGCCGATGAACGAATGGTCGCCGCGGTTTGAGACAAAAGCCAACTTTGTGCCGTCGGGCGACCACTCTGGGGAATCAGAATCGCCGCGTGCGTAGAAGAGACGTTTCGCAGGTGTCGATCCATCAAGCGGCGCCGACCAGATGCCGCGGTCTTTTGAGAAGACGACTCTGTCGCTCTTCGGCGAGATCACCGGTTCATCACCTTCGCCCAATAACTTCGGCTCGCCGCCCGCGAGCGGAGCACTCCAGATCTGTACCTTCATCTGGCCCGGCCCGAGTGCGGGGTTAACAGCAACAGAACTTTCGAAGTTCGATCCGTGATCTCCGCCACGAACGTACACCACATACTGACCGTTGTCGGAGAGCGAAAGACTCGTCAGCTCCTGTCCGTCGTCGGTGTTGTAGTTCGTTAACTTTCGCGCTTTGAAGTCAGGCCCTTCCGCAACCCAAACATTCCGCGCGCCTTGCTCATTAAACGCCCATGCGATCCGCGATCCGGTCGCAGCCGCCGTCAGTTCATTTGGAAACGGGTAGCCTTTGACCTGTTCGAGAGTGAACGACTGTGTCGCAGCGTGTTGTGGCGATGGAAGTAACGACGCGCTCGCGACGATAGCTGCGCTCGCGACTAAAACAATCGCGCGGCGCACGCGCTCGAGGGGCATTCGCATGACTATCCTCCTGTTTTCGGCGAGATCAGTGATTGCTGCGCATCCAATCACACTCGGGTTTCTTCTGGCAAGTGGGGACGCTTTGCCTCAAACGTCGTCTCAGTCACACCGGGCTTTAGCCCGGTGATAGACGAGAAGCGTCGATGGAAACCGTTTCAACGGTTTTCCGCGTGGCTGTCGAAACCATTAAAATGGTTTCAGAAGAATTGAATGCCTTTCACCGGGCTAAAGCCCGGTGTGAATGACACCGCGGTGTTTCGCCGGCATGAGGAAGGGTGAAAATTTTGTCGTCAGCGATGGCGCGCGGCTTTGGACCATGCAAACGGGCCACGGGTTTCCGGTGATGTTGTGCAATGGCGGGCCGGGCTGTTGCGACTATTTGCAACCAGTGGCGCAGATGCTTGACGACAAAGCCAGCGTCATTCGTTTCGAACAGCGTGGATGCGGCAGATCGCAAGCGGCGCTGCCATATGACATCGAAACCTGTCTAACCGACTTGGAGAATATTCGAAACTACCACAACGTCGAACGATGGATCATTGGTGGTCACTCATGGGGTGCGGACCTGGCTTTGTTCTACGCACTCGAACACACCTCGAGAGTGGCGGGTCTGATTTGCATCTCGGGCGGCAGGGTCCACAACGATCGCGAGTGGCACAAAGAATACGAGCGTGGCAAAGAACAACGAAGAGAGTATGTGCCGCCATTCATCTATGCGGTGAACAGGGAAGTCAACCAGGAGGTTAACAGGTCATGGAAAAGCTACATCCAGGATCCCGAGTTATTGTCGAAGATTTCGCGACTGTCGATACCGGCGCTCTTTGTTTTTGGAGATAAAGACATTCGTCCTTCCTGGCCCACGAGACAAGTCGCCAACCTGATGCCACACGCGCGCTTCGAACTCATCGAAGGAGCCGAACACGTCATCTGGCATTCGCACGAGAATGAACTCCGTGCGCTGCTTCGCAAGTTCTTTGACGAGGTCGTCAGCTAGGAGTCAGCGTTCTTGAAGATGGCATTGATCGTACGGTAATTCGCGGCTTCCTCCGCAAAACCAAACGTGCCGTGCTGTCGCATTTCCTCGGCGGCGCGAAGAAAGGCGCCCAGGGCACAGCGTGCAAGCCCGCTGCCCACACTAATTCGTTTCACTCCGATCGCAGACATATCAGCCACCGTTAGTTTGACGCCCTGCAAACCCATCAACACGTTAACCGGACGATCGAGAGAACTGACGAGTGTTGCGATGTCGTCCTTGTTCGTGAGGCCTGGAGCGTAAAGCACGTTGGCTCCTGCTTCCTGGTAGAGTTGCAAACGCTCGATCGTGTCTTTCAAGTCCGGTTTGCCAACGAGATAGTTTTCAGCACGCGCGGTTAACGTGAACTGAAACGGCAGGTGATGGACCACGTCAGCCGCTGCTTGAATTCGCGCGACGGCAAGCGTGCGTTCATAGAGTGGATCGTCGGCCCGCCCCGTCGAATCTTCAATTGAACCACCAACAGCACCGGTGGCTGCCGCCAACCGGATCGTTTCCGCAACGACCGCAGGCGCATCTCCGAAACCGTTCTCCAAATCTATACTGACGGGCAGGTCGGTTGCTGCGGCGACTGCCGCTGCGTGAGCGAGGGTCCCATCGCGGCCCACGGCGTTATCTGCTTTGCCGACCGAGAAGGCGTATCCGGCACTGCTCGTGGCCAAAGCTTCAAAGCCAAGGTGGGCCAGTAGTCGAGCTGAGCCGACGTCCCAGGGATTAGGAATAATGAATGCCTCATCACGTTTGTGAAGTTCCGCAAACACGCGGCCCTTTTCAGCTTGGGTCAACATGCGATGCCTCCTCTGCTTTCAACCGGATGCACTTGGATACGGTCGGTGCCACCTGCGGAAGCGGGTGGGTCAACCGCACCAAACTAGCACGATTTGAATCGTTGACCCACCCGCTACCGCAGGTGTACTGACCGTATCCAACAACGACGTCTGACTCAAAAGATTTGTAGAACTCACAGGGCACAACTTGCCGACCTCGTACGTAACGGAATAGCATCTGCCAAACCACGCTGCGTTGAAACATCATGAAACCATTTGAGAGCGCCCTCGACCCGATCCGCGAGTTCTACACTCGTCACCCGTATCCACCTCCAGTCGAAAACCTGGATCGTGCTCGTGACATGTGGCAGGACGAGAACATCCATCGTGCGGAGTTCCACCTGCTCTGGCCTCACAAGGAATATCGCGCGGATCTCAATGTCCTCGTTGCAGGATGTGGAACGTGGCAGGCCGCAAAGCACGCAATCTGTCATCCTGCTGCACGCGTGGTGGCGGTCGATGTCAGCACGACGAGCCTCGAGCACACAGAAAAGCTGAAGCAGAAGTACGACTTAACAAATCTCGAAACGCGGCAACTGGCTATCGAGAATGCCGGCGATCTGGACCAGCAGTTCGATCTCATTATTTGCACCGGTGTGCTGCATCACCTCGCCGATCCTGACACAGGTTTGCGCGCGCTGCGCTCTGTGTTGAGCCCTGAAGGCGCGATCTACCTGATGGTTTACGCGCCTTACGGACGAACAGGCGTCTACATGCTTCAGGAATACTGCCGGAGACTCAGCATCCAACCCTCGCAACAGGAGATCAACGATCTGATCGCGGTCTTGAGGATGCTGCCGCAACATCATCCGCTGCTGGCTACACAGGGCGGCTCCAGGGAATTCGTGAACGGCGATGCTCTGGCCGATGCGCTGTTGAATCCGCGCGACCGCTCGTATTCGGTCCCGCAATTGCTCGACTTTCTCGAACGCAACGACTTGAGGTTCGGACGCTGGTACTGGCAGGCGGCGTACTTGCCGCAATGCGGTTCGATCACTTCGACACCTCACGCGAGCAGGTTGGCTGCACTTCCCGAACGCGATCAGTATATCGAGATGGAATTGTGGCGCGGTTTAATGAGCAATCACAGCGTCGTGGCTTATCCAAATGACTTGAATAGCGACGAAATGAAAATCCGCTTCGACGGCGAGCAGTATTTGCGTTACGTGCCGATTCGCCTTCCATGGACCACGTGCATCCAGGACCGAATTCCTCCCGGCGCCGCGGGTGTCCTGGTAAACCAAACCCACGTGTTCTCCGATCTGTTTGTCGTCATAGATGCGCAGGAGAAGCAGATGTTCGACGCCATCGACGGACGCCGCAGCATTTCAGAGATCGTCGACAAAGTCGAAGGTAAAGACTTCTTCGAGAAGCTCTGGCGCTACGATCAGGTCGTGTTCGATACGTCGAAAGCTTAGCCACCACGCTATTTATCTCTGGGGAACAGGTGATAGTCTTCGATTACCGGCGGTGGCTCACTGCCGCCCATTGTGAAGGGTATCGGTCTTCCCTTTTTCATTCTCCACGCAAACGCCCCAGCGGCTAGAGTGAAGAAGGTTCCTAATCCAAAGTTGAGGAACATCGATTCGGTTATCACACCAACTTCAAGCGAAGACTCTTGCGGATCGGATGGATCATAAAAGACAGTGATAGTGGCGCCCGCCGGATACTGTTTGAGCTTTGCTTCTTGCTCCGGTTGTGAATACTGATTTAATCCCGGAAGAATGTTGTTTCCTTCGTAGCTCTGTCCGTTAACTGAGTATTTATATTTTATTTGAGCGGACTCGCCCCCACGGCGTGGTACCCACTGTGATTGTGAGATGACGCCCTGTGTCTGCACCCAACTTTTACTCTCAAAAAAAGACCACAACTGAGAGAGCGCGATACCCAGAAAGACAAATCCCATCACCATGGCCGCCCCTAAAAGAAGGTAACTCAGCACTGGATGCAGCGCGTGTCGTCGTTCCCAATCTTCTACGTTCGACATATGTTGGACTTTTTATCTAGCGCGAAGTCTCAGGAAGTCCGCTGACTTCGGTGAGTGGTCGAACTTCGACGGTTCCGATTCTCGCACCGGGAATTTGCGCGGCGATTTCAATGGCCTCGTCGAGGTCTTTTGCTTCGATAAGGAAATAGCCGCCGATCTGTTCGCGCGTCTCGGCGAAAGGACCCTCGGTCACCAGTCTTTTACCGTCGCGAACGCGAACGCATGTCGTCTCTACCGTCGGATGAAGCGGAGCCGCATTCAGGTATTGACCGTGCGCGTGGAGTTTGTTTGCAAGCTGAACCGACTCTTGCAACATGCCATACCGTTCTTGCTCGGGTCTTCGTGCGAAAGAAACTTCATCGTGGTGGACCAGCAACATGTATCTCATCTGTGTGTCTCTGTGGTAAGTTTTCCTGCAATTAGTTAATCACGGTGATGGATTTCTGGCAAAAACAGATAAGCAGAGCGAGCGAGCTTGCCAGGACGAGCGGTGGGACGAATGAATTGTTGGCTTTTTACGCTCAACTGTTACGGGCGCAGGGCGAGATTTATGAATTTCTTCTGAATCAACGCGATTGGCGTCCTTCAGGAGAATTGGAAACAGACCTGCCGGTATTTCGCTCAACGTTCGCGACGATTTTGAAGACTGTCGAACGGGCCGGCCCGTCATCACTCGTCGAAATAGCGCGCCGCTTGCAGAGCGGAGAAGCGATCGATGAGATGCTGCTCAATTACTGGCACGCCCCCTCCGACACCGACTTTTTCGCAAAGGCGTTTCTACAACCGTACGCGCAATACGTCGCGCAACTGCACGATCGAAACGCAGCGGACAATGAAAGACGATGTCCTGTATGCAATGGAAAGCCGCAATTGAGTTTTCTTCAGAACCAGGAAACGACCGCGGAAAGTGGCAATCGGGATCTGATGTGCGCGAAATGTCTCTCGGTTTGGTCCTTCCGGCGAGTGGTGTGCGCGAACTGCGGGGAAGAGAACCCGGCAAAGCTCGCATATTTCCAAACCACGACATTCAACCACGTCAGAGTCGAGGCGTGTGATACCTGCAAGCACTACCTCAAAGGCGTGGACCTCACGCGATTAGGCCATGCTGAGCCACTCGTCGACGAGGTGGCCGCGGCGCCGCTGGACCTTTGGGCCGTCGAGCACGGATACACGAAGATTGAGCGGAATTTAATCGGGTTGTAGGGTTTTAGTTATTACCCTAAAGCGCCGTTGACATTTCGCCGCTCTGCGATCTAATCTCCCTCGTATAACCCCTTCCTTTATCTACCTGTTCCCCAAAACTAGACGGAGGTCTGTGCTATGGATGTCTCCAGAAGGACGTTTCTTAAGACAACCGTTGTAGGAGGCGTTGGTCTATCCGCTTTTGGTTTTGATCTTGCTCCAGTCTACGCCCAAACACAGGGCTTGAAGATCGATCGGACCACTGAAACGCGCAGCACGTGTCCGTATTGTTCGGTGAGCTGCGGCGTCATCATTCATACAATCGGCGACAAAGCAAAGAACGTGACACCGCACGTCGTTCACGTCGAAGGCGATCCCGATCATCCGATCAACCGCGGCACGCTCTGTCCGAAAGGCGCTTCGCTCGAACAGGAGATTTCCAACGATCGTCGCTTGCTTAAACCGCAGGTGCGGAGACCGGGTTCCGATCACTGGGACGACATCTCCTGGGACGATGCCTACAAGGAGATTGCGCGCTGGGTCAAGAAAACTCGCGACGAAACGTTTGTCGAGAAAGATCAAAACGGCTATACGGTCAATCGCTGTGAAGGAATTGGCTGGACGGGCGGTTGCACTGACACCAACGAACTGAATTATCTCGCCGTCAAGACGATGCGCAGCATGGGGGTCTGCTACTTCGAAACGCAGGCCCGAGTTTGACACGGTCCGACGGTCTCCAGTTTGGGGCCCACATTCGGACGCGGCGCAATGACTAACGGCTGGATCGACATCAAGAACACCGACATGATGTTGATCATGGGAGGTAATCCGGCTGAGAACCACCCGTGTGGCTTCAAGTGGCCCATCGAAGCGAAGTTAAAACGCAATGCGAAGATGATCGTCGTCGATCCGCGCTTCACGCGGACGGCTGCAACGGCCGATCTATTCCTGCAAATTCGAGCAGGTACTGACATCGCGTTCCTCGGCGGCTTAATTAACTACGCAATCCAAACCAATCGGATAGCCAAAGACTACCTAATCAACTACACCAACGCTGCCTTTATCGTAAAGGAGGGCTTCAAGCTGCCCGAGGACGGTCTATTCTCCGGGTTCGACGGTCAAAGCAATTACGAAAAAGAAACCTGGAATTACGAAGCAGGAGGAAGTGTTGGACCAGGCGGCGGCGCAGGCGGTGCCGGCACGACATCTGGAGGCCAATCAGGAGCGCCTTCTACTCCTCCAAAATCCACCGGAGGATCGGCTGCGGGCGGAGTGATGGAAGGTCAGCAGGGTGGCGGCCATCAAGCTGCAGGTGGGCCCGGAGCATCCGGCCAAGGCGGCACAAAACCGACACCATCTCTTCCCGAAAATGTTGCTTACGATCTCTCGTTGCAACACGAACGCTCGGTGTTCCAGTTGCTGAAAAAGCAGTATTCGCGCTACACGCCGGAAATGGTCGAACGCATTACCGGAATTCCGAAAGATCAGTTTCTCAAAGCCGCCGACCTGTTCACTTCGATTCGCAAAGACGGCGACACGAAGAAGGCGGGGACGATCATCTACGCGGTCGGTTGGACACAACACACAACCGGCACGCAGATCATTCGCACCGCTGCGATTATCCAGTTGCTGCTCGGCAACGTCGGTCGGGCGGGCGGCGGAGTAAATGCGCTTCGCGGGCACAGCAATATCCAGGGTGCGACGGACATGGGTGGCGTGTTTGACATTTTCCCAGGCTATCTCAAGATCCCGGCTCCTTCTGATATCGATCTCGCTACATTTCTGAAACGCACGACGCCCACGCCTTCAAAACCTGACGCGTGGGATTCGTACAACTATTGGTCCAACACGCCCAAGTTCATGGTCTCGTTCCTGAAGGCGATGTACGGCGATGCGGCGAAGAAGGAAAACGACTGGGCCTATCACTATTTGCCGAAAATCGATCGCAAGTATTCATGGACCGAGATGTGGGACTTTATGTATCAGGGTAAAGTCAAAGGTCTGTTTGCGTTCGGGATGAATGGAGTCGCGATTGGTCCAAATTCACGGAAGAATATCGAAGCGCTCAAGAAGGCCGACTGGCTCGTCGTGTGTGACCTTTATCCGGAAGAGACCAGTGAATTCTGGAAAGCACCGGGAACAACTCCAGAGCAGATGAAACAGATCAACACCACGGTCTATCGTCTGCCGGGTGCAGGATTCGCCGAGAAGGACGGGACGTTCGTCAATTCAGCGAGGTGGTTGCAGTGGAAATATGTCGCCGTGCCACCGCCCGGTATTGCAAAGGTCGACCAGGAGATTCTCGCCGGAATCTTCTTGAAGGTTCGCGATCTGTACAAAGCGGAAGGCGGAAAGTTTCCCGATCCGGTTGTAAATCTCTCGTGGCCCTACACCGTGCCGCAGAATCCTTCATTCGCCGAGGTGGCGAAAGAGATCAACGGCCGGGCTCTTGCTGATCTCACTGACGAACAATTGTTCCCCGGCCAGACGATCAAGGCCGGTCAACAAGTACCCGGATTCGCGTGGCTTCGTGACGACGGAACTACAGCGTGCGGTAACTGGCTCTACTCGGGTTCGTGGACCGAGGCCGGTCCACAACAACAGCGGCGCAACACAGACGACGCTTCAGGTCTTGGTATCTATCCAAACTGGGCGTGGTCCTGGCCCGCAAATCGACGCGTTATGTACAACCGCGCCTCCTGCGATCCTTCAGGAAAGCCGTGGGATCCGGAGCGGCGACAGGTTTGGTGGAACGAGGCGCAGCAGAAATGGGTCGGGAACGACGTTCCGGATTTCAAAGCGGATTCGAATCCGAAGGATCACATGGGTCCGTTCATCATGAATCCCGAGGGCGTCGGCCGAATCTTCGCTCCACTCGCCGCGTTCGCGGATGGTCCATTCCCCGAACATTACGAACCGATGGAGAGTCCGATTGCCAACCCGCTCCATCCAAACCAGTCAAACAGTCCGGTAGCGAAAAAATATAAATCGGACGTAGATAAGTTTGGCACGCCGGATCAGGGTTTCAATGTGGTTTGCACTACCTATCGCTTGACCGAGCACTACCATTATTGGACCAAGAACAACCCCATGAACGTGCAACTCGTGCCGGAACCTTTCGTCGAGATTCCAGCTCAGCTCGCAGACGAAATGGGCATTACTGGTGGCGAGACGGTGAAGGTGACAAGCGCGCGCGGCGCGTACGTCGCGAAAGCAATGGTCACCAAACGAATCAAGCCAATGATGATCGATGGCAAGAGGACGTATCAAATCGGGATCCCTATTCACTGGGGCTATCGCGGCATCAAGGAGGATGAGGACAAGACGGCGCGGACACCTGCGAATTTGCTTTCACCCGCCGCCATCGATCCAAACGCCTACACGCCTGAGTTCAAGGGCTTCCTGGTAAAGATCGAAAAAGCATAGGGAAGGAGGGTAGTGACCTAATGTGAAATCATCTCTGCGTATCTCTGCGTTACTCTGCGTCTCTGCGGTGAATGTTTGGGTAGAAAGCAGTAACCGCAGAGGCGCAGAGGAACGCAGAGATACGCAGAGATGAATCAGGGCACCACCGAAAGGAGGGACGAGCAATGTCGGTTCCGAGAACAATGCAAATCCAGGAGATATCGGCCCATCCTGGTCCTGTGCCGGGGAAAGGTACGCAGCGCGCGGTACAAGTCTGCAAGTACATTGACGTCACGACGTGTATCGGTTGCAAGGCGTGCGAGGTAGCCTGCGTCGAGTGGAACGATCATCCGTTTCGCGAGACCACTTTCAACGACACGTATCAAACGATGCCGTCCACCGAGTGGAACTACTGGAACCTCATCAAATTCGCCGAACACGAGCGTGATGGGAATCTGATGTGGCTGATGCGTAAGGACCAGTGCATGCATTGCGAGGATCCTGGATGCTTGCGCGCGTGCCCCGCTGACGGTGCGATCATCAAATACGAAAATGGCATAGTCGATTTTCAACAGGAGAACTGTATCGGTTGTGGTTATTGCATCTCGGGCTGTCCGTTCGACATTCCGAAATTCAACCAACAGACGAAGAAAGTTTTCAAATGCACGCTCTGCTCCGATCGCGTGGGCCAGGGACTTGAACCAGCCTGCATCAAGGCTTGTCCGACAGGCTGCCTGCATTTCGGCACCAAAGAGGAGATGGTCCAAATCGCGCACAGTCGCGCCCATCAGTTAAAAACTCAGTCAGGCTTCGCGAATGCCGGCGTTTACAACCCGGAATCGATCGGCGGCACACACGTCATCTACGTCTTGCACGATATTACGCAGCCGGGACTGTACGGCGGTCTTCCTGCAAATCCGGTTATTCCGCCGAGTTATACCGTGTGGAAGTGGCTGGCAAAGCCGACAGGTTTGTTGATGGCGGTGCTCGGTATCTTCGCCGTGTTTTTTCATCGAATAACCATTGGTCCAAAACTGCCGCAACCTGAGCCTGTGCCGGTCGTGGAGGACCATCCGGACGAAGTTGAAGCGGCACGAAAGGAGAAGCCATGAGTTCTTCTGCCGAGCGGTTTGATGAGAAAGCTCGCCGTGCATTGAGCCGGTACGGGCGCACGGTCGTCCACCGCGGCGAATTGTTACGCCATCCGGTTTATACGAGAGTGTTGCACTGGTCGGTGGCGATCACTTTTATACTTTCCTTGCTTTCCGGTTTTGCAATCTATTCGCCATGGCTCTATCGCTGGTTAACACCGCTTTTTGGCGGTGGACCAATGACTCGGTTTTTGCATCCGTGGTTTGGGTTGGCTTTCGACGTAGCGTTTCTTTTTCAATTCTTGAATTGGTTTGCGCCGATGCGTTGGGTCGAGTCTGATCGAAGATGGATGCGGCGTTTCAGATCGTACGTTTCGAACCGGCAGAAAGTAGAAGCAGAAGACGTCGGATTCTTCAATGGCGGGCAAAAGCTTTACTTCTGGCTTATTGTGGGGAGTGCCGTGCTCTTTCTTATCACCGGTCTTTTTTTATGGTTCGACGACGTAATTCCGCGATGGGTCGTGGCTGTGAGTTACGTGCTTCATGACATTGCGGCGCTCGTGATGCTCGCCGGTTTTATCATTCACATCTACGAAGGTACAGCAGCCCAGCCTGGCACCTTCCAATCAATGACAAACGGCACGGTTACTGAAGACTGGGCGTGGACGCATCACCCTGCGTGGTACGGCGAAGTGACCGGTCGAGATGCACGCCAGGATTACGAGCAGGCCCGAGACCGCGACGCCGACGTTTGAAGTCTTCCTCTGCGGATCTCTGCGTTCCTCTGCGCCTCTGCGGTAAATGATTACCTCAGAGCAGGTTTACCGCAGAGGCGCAGAGGAACGCAGAGATACGCAGAGAAACCCCACCCGCATTTCCCCCGCTTTTTCTACGAAAGGAAGGTTGATCATGATCAGGATCCTTCATGTTTTATTTGCTGCCGTCCTGTTCCTGGCCGCTACTCATCTGGCCGCTTATGTCGTTTTGGCCCAACAGCCAAATACGACTGATCCGTTGGTGCGAATGCTCGTCACTAAAGGAGTGCTAACAGAGACTGAAGGAAATGCAATAACGAGCAGTGGGACCGTCGCCGAGCAGCGAGATCGTTTAGCCGTGCTGTTGCGAGAGAAGGGAATCATCTCGGCGGCTGAGTATGACGCGGTCCACACCGTTGTTCCCGTCGGGGAAACGGTCGCGCTTAGTGCAAAACCAATCGCTGCTAAAGCCGAGCCGGCGCAACCACCAACACCGCAAGCGACGCCTCCGGTGATCGCGGCGGTCGCTCCGACGCGCATGTTACCGATCGATCTGCCAAAACGTGAAGGTCTAATTCCCGACGTCAAGATCGGCGCGGGCGCGCGCCTCAAGCTTTATGGCTTCTTCAAGACCAGCATCATTCATGATTCATCGTCGCCATTGGGCAACGACTTTCCACTGCCATTGCTCGCAGGCGACACAGGGCCAGATGGTTCGCCTGAGTTTCATCTTAAAGCGCGGTCGTTCCGCTTCGGTGCGAACTTTGAATGGGTCGATCCCGCGCCGAAGACTGTAATCACCGGCAAGTTCGAATTTGATTTTGAGGGTAATTTTACTCGCGCAAACAATCGCAACATCTCTTCGATTCGTTCAAGTCAGCCTTCGATTCGACTAGCCTGGGCGCGCATCGATCGCCGGTTCTCGGAGAACACGTCGGGCTTTGCCCTCTTCGGTCAGGATTGGACCCCGTTTGTGTCTTCGACTCTGCCAAACATGATCGAGAACACAAACTTTGGTGGCAATGGTTACGGAGCTGCTTACGAACGAGCACCGCAAGCGCGATTCGGCTTCAACTTCAATACGCATGGCTCGCGCACACTAATCTTTCAACCTGAATTTGCGATCGTGTTTCCTGGTTTCGGCGACCTGCCCGCCAACGTCGCCGATCAACTTGGCTTCGGTGAACGGCAGGGCGCAGATTCTGAGCGTCCGTCAATTCAAGGTCGTTTTGTGACGCAATGGCAACTGGACAAAGCTGCCGGCGTCGCGCCCGCCCAGATAATCTTCAGTTTCGAGCATGCACGACGAACGGCGATTGTTACTCGAGCTAATGTGCCTGCTGCGTTTCTGGCAGCGTTTCCCAGTGGCGCCGAAGTAAGCAGCAGTAGCAACGGTTACTCCGCTGAGTTTCAACTGCCAACACATTGGGTGACACTCGTCGGCAAGTATTACGCCGGCTCGGATCTCCGGTTCTTTTTTGGCGGGCAATTGCTGTCGAACTTCAATGACACTGCTGGGCTCACGTCGATCGCGACAGCGCCGTCGATCGATGGTGCTTCAACAGTGGTCTTCGGTTTGTTGAATGGTGTACCGACTGTTGCGCCGCAAAGACCGGTGCGTGGTCAAGGTGGTTTTGTGCAGCTTGGTTTTCCGTTGTCGCGCTGGTTTGATGCGAATCCGAGCGGACGAAATGCAGGTTGGACCGCGTTTCTCTACTATGGCTTTGACGAAGCTTTAGCGCGTGACGCTCGACGATTCGGAGCTCGTGGCGCACGAAGCGATCTGTTTTCCGGTAACGTGCAGTACAAGCTGAATTCCTTTATCACCTTTGGTTACGAGCAGGGACTTTATCGCACGCGAGCGACAGATCGGGTTGGAGCGTTGCCGCTGTTTCGGGGCATTCCAAGCTTTACGACTCATAACGTGCGGTCGGAGCTTGCGGTGATTTTCTCGTTCTGAGTAGTCACGTATTGCACTTGGAACGGGTCAGTACCACCTGCGGTAGCGGGTGGGTCGATGATGAGCATGCGATCTCGAATGCGACCGTTGACCCACCCGCTACCGCAGGTGGTACTGACCCGATCCAACAGTGATCCAACTTCGAGGCAAAGCTATGGGTAAAGATGAGAAGAGCGACACTCGCAGTGGTAAGCAGCTTGCCGCTGAGAGTTTTCTCGATCGCCATCTGGGAAACAGTGTCCATCTTTTTCTTTCGCTACTGGCGATCTTGATTCTGATTGCTGCTGCGATTGCTACGGTTGAAATTGTCATTCGCGATTTTCCGCTACTCTGGCAACAAGCAAGCGAGTACGACGCGCTCTATCAAATCATCCAGAGTATCCTGCTGGTAGCCATCGCATGCGAACTGGCGCTCTTGTTGCTGTTTCACCGTACGAGTGCGGCAGTTGAGGTGTTGATATTTGTCATCGCCAGGAAGATGGTGACGCCGGGACTGTCCGGGCTTGAATTGTTACTTGGTACGGCAGCGCTCGCAGCGTTGATCGTAGTGCGGTTCTATTATTTGAGTGGCAAACGAGAGGACGAAGTTGCTGCACGTTCCCAGGTGAATTGAATGACTGACAAAATTTTGGATTCAGCGATACCGAGGGCGTCTGAGCCTGTGTTCCAGCATCTGCTTAATACCTACGCGAGCGAAACGAATAAGGTCTGTTCGGTTTGGCTTCAATTCGCAGTTGAAGACATGCCGTTCCGACCGCATGAGCGCTCGAGTACGGTGGAAGAGATCATGAAGCACCAACTGCTTTCCGAACGGCGTTTCTTTGGCGAGTTTCTCGGACTACCAGAGCCGCCGGCGCCTGATGTGCTGCCGAAGGAAACAACGCCCGAGGCTTATAGTCACCGTCTGGTTGAATTAGCTTTGCCGCGGTTGAGCTTCATTGCGAACCAGGATCAGGCGTGGTGGTTGGAGCAAAGGCCTTTCTTCGACGTGGTCCGAGAACGCATCTGGATTTTCTGGCGTCGGGTCTTGCACACCGCACATCACCGCACACAGCTTACGGTCTATCTTCGACTGCTGGGGGAATCAGTTCCCTCAACCTATGGACCAACGGCTGACGTGACTTGGGAAGGAGCAGATCCGACACGGAGTGTCGAAGCCGCGAGTCGAAGCCACAGATGACACGGATAGAAACGGATCGTTGTTCACAAACAATCCGTCTTTATCTGTGTCATCTGTGGCTATCTTCTTCCGCCCAGAAGATCCACTCTGCACCATTCGCATGCTTCTGTCTCGGCGTGAGTAGCCCGCGCTGTTCGAGCAACGTGCGCGCGCTGCGATACATGTTTGCATACAAACATTGCGTGACATCAGTCAGCGTCCAGCCATGAGCCGAGAGGTTCGTCCTCTGAAACGCCTTTTCCATTTTCGCTTGTTGCTTCTGAAAGAGACTGGCTAACTGCTCGGCCATTTCACCGCAGAGCGTCTGAAACTCGGCACACTCCTCAGCTTTAAAAACCGGGAAGTTCGGTTCGTAATAACGCTCCGTCGGATGCTTCTTTTCGTATTCGGCCGATTCGCGCAAGAGCTCGCTGGTAAGCATGTCGTTGATGTGTGCATGCACACTCGCCGGTGTCAGTTGAAGCGCCTGGGCCAACTGCGAGATCGTTTTCGGCTCATCGGCCAGGAGGTTCACAATCTGCTCTTTAGTACCATCGGGCAGCAATTTTCTTTTCGTGATCTCCGCCCAGGGGTCTGTGTAACCGCCACCCAAACTCGAGACACATTCGCACGGAAAACGTAAACCTTTACGACCGCCAGCCGTCATATTCACCTCTTTACATAATCGGTTTTAGGGCGTATCCTAAAACGCGATTCCCCTAACAAAATTGCCCCCGGTTCTGACCAGCGGGGGCGCGAAAACGTTAGTTCTTTGTTCGTGCAAGGTAGCACTGACATCGGCCTCTATGCAAAGTCCAAGACTTTGGGTTTTACTCGTGCCCCCAGAATTGCTCCATCGAACCGGAGGGTAAGCATCATGTTCACAAGGGGTCTTTACGTAGTCATCGTGCTGCTGGCTGCGACCGTTGTTGCTCTACTTCTTGATGGCCGCGGGCGCGCTGAAAGTTCGCGACGAGCTGTCAGGCTAGGACCGCCAGCACAAAGCAATGCGAGAAGCGAAAAGCTCAGAAACTTCGACGCACAGATCGTTGAGAATGCGAATGAGCTTTTAGCGGAAGGCAGAAATACGTTTCGCTTCGACACTTTCGGCGACGAAGTCTTTTGGGGCGACACTCTTCAACTTCACCAGGCGATCAAAGGCGCAAGTCTCGGCGGTGTAGGCCCCGGTGTAAGTCCCGCCACAGCATTGAATCTCGGTTTAAAGGTTGATCTCGACGCACTACCTCAGCCGCTCATCAATCAAATAAAACAAGGCAAGGTCGACCTCAACGATCCGGCCACAACGGTCGCGTTGCTGAAACTCGACGCGGTCGTTGGTGTGAAAGGGTTCTTTGAAGGCGACAACTTGAGTTCGATGGGTATCACGTGCGCCTTCTGCCATGCGACGGTAGATAATGCACTGACGTTTGGTGTTGGTCATCGACTCGATGGTTGGGCCAACCGCGATCTCGACGTTGGTAAGATCGTCGCCGCGGCTCCTAATCTTAGTCCGTTCTCGAATCTGTTGGGCGTCAGCCAGGACACTGTTCGTGCCGTTCTCAACAGTTGGGGACCTGGAAAGTTTGATGCGGAGCTGATACTCGACGGCAAAGCATTCAATCCACAACAGGTGACTGACGGAGTTGTGACGGGAACAAACGTTCCGGGAGCGACTCTGATCCCGAACGCGTTTGGTCTCGCGGGCTACAATCAGCATACGTGGACGGGCGCATGGGGAACGGTGAGTTACTGGAATGCGTTTGTCGCCGCTCTGGAAATGCATGGTATCGGCAGGTTCTTCGATCCGCGACTAAACAATGCCGCGAAGTTTCCAATCGCCGCTGCGAATGGTTTCGCCGATTTGCCACACATTCCACCCGAAGAGGATCGCATTACGAAGCAGTTGCCGGAGCTTCACTTCTACCAGCTTGCGATTCCGGCGCCTGCACCGGAACCCGGCGTGGACTTCGACGCTGCGGCAGCGGAGCGTGGAGACGAGCTGTTTAGCGGAAAAGCGAAATGTAACGATTGCCACGTTGAGCCACTGTGGACCGAGCCGGGTTGGAACCTGCACACACCTGCGGAGATCGGCATCGACAGTTTTCAGGCGGACCGCGCACCTGATGGCGTCTACAAGACGATGAATCTCGCGGGCATCTTCATTCGTGAGAATGGTGTGTTCATGAGTCCTGCAAACAAGGGACGTTACTACCATGACGGACGGTTCCCGACGTTGTTGGATGTGGTGAATCACTACAACACGCGCTTCAGTCTGGGTCTGACAGCGCAAGAGAAGAGTGATCTCGTTGAGTATCTAAAGTCGCTCCCTGAACGAGAATAAGAGGTGCAGGTGCCGGAGCAGTTAGCAGGGGCAGGTGAGATCCTGCTCCTGTCTACTGTTCCTGCTCCTGATTAAGGCCATCCAACCACTCGACAAACGATGTTCTGGCCTTCTCCGTCAGGGCTGCGCCGATCCAACCCTTCTTAATGATTCCATCTTCGAGAAAAACTTTGACTGGAACGCGATTGATTCCCATCGTCATGACGAACGAGTTCGCTTCGTCGTAGAAAACTCTGAAAGGAAACCTCTTCCCGGCGTTGTTCGAAGAGTCCGGACGCGCTCCGAATGGCACGAGTCCATAGAACGTAACATCGCGTCGTCTATCGATCACTGTTTGAAGAAACTTACCCTCTGCGAGGCACGCGTCGCAGTCGGTTGTGATAAAGACGACGATCACTCTTCCTTTTCTGAGGATCTGTTCGTCAACCTTCGCACCATCCGTGTCGACCAATTGCGCGCCGAGTGGAAACGGCGTGTTGATAAGCGACTTGTTTGACTCGTCTGGTTGGGGCTCCGCGTGCGAGCGCTCGATCCTGTATTTGAAAAACCAGAATCCCGCGCAAAAGACCACGACGAAAAAGAACATGACGCTCGCGACTGTGATCCATCGCTTCGACATAAACGAATTGGTTGGGCAGTTGACGGGAGGTACGCGGACTATAGTCGCGTGCTGATAACGTGTCAAGAATTAGCCACAAAAAGGCACATAAATTAGTGCGTTTTGTGGTGATCCTTTTGTGCCTTTTTGAGGCCCTAATTGAACAATCGAAAATTGACTCCGACGGCAGCGTCGACCGGTTCTATGAGATGCGCATCATCGATCTTGGTATCGTTAACGTCACGGCCAACTTTATGACTGATCATTTCGGCGGCGGGGTATGGTACGAGAATATCCCGTAAGTGGTCCGACCGGGGATCGTCTGCAAGCCACTGATCGTACAACTCGGGCGGAATGATGACAGGCATACGGTGATGAATTTGCGCTAATAGCTCATTGGCGGTCGTGGTAATGATCGCGCAGGAAGTGATCGTGGCGCCTTCGGTTTTCCAACGGTCCCAAATACCTGCGAACGCGAACGGCGCCTGGTCCTTCATTTGGAAATAGTGCGGCTGAGAAACCTTACCGTTCCTCTCCCACTCATAAAAACCATCCGCGACGATCAGGCACCGTCTTCTTTGAAACGACTCGCTGAACGCCGGCTTCTCGACGATTGTCTCCACGCGCGCATTGATAAAGCCCTTCGGCTCCTTACTCCAAAAAGGAATCAATCCCCATTGCAGGAACGTAGCCTCTCGCTCGGTGTCACGTTGCACGACCGCGAGCACGTCTTGACTCGGAGCGATGTTGAAGCGCGGAACAAAATCTTTCAGATCGAAAGCATTGATTCGATCAAGCCTTACTTGCTCCGGTGTTTTAAGAGTAAACCTGCCACACATGTTGACATCTGCGATTATGCGATGTCAGCCACAAAAATCACAAATTAGAATAAACTGTGAGTGGATCAAACAATGCCCTTTCCCGTTGCACACTCCCTGATTGGCGTTAGTATTGGCGCAGCACTCGATAGAAGAGTGGCAGAGCGTTGGCAGCTTTTGTGTTTATGTGGTCTGCTCGGCGTTTGTCCTGATTTTGATTATGGTCTCAATTGGCTCCACATCGGACGCGGAGGATGGCACCACGGGTTTACACATTCCATAATGTTCGCGCTTGTTGTAGGCGCACTCACAGCAATAGTAACGGGATGGAGGAACGTGCGTGGGTTCCTGGTGTTCAGCGTCGCAACCGCTTCACACACGCTGCTCGATTATTTGATGACAGAGTCGCGCGGAGTGGCTTTGTGGTGGCCGTTTACCGATCGGCGTTATAAGTTCCGTGGACCGAACCCAATCGACTATACATTCAGCGGCACGTCTTTCTCGGACGTGACGCTTGATGTGCTGCGAATCTGTTTCACCGAGCTAATAATATTTGCGCCGCTGTTGTTATTGGTAATTCTGCTCAGGCGATTACAGAGAAGAGGAGAAGGCAAATGGCCGAATTACAAATTGCGGAGCGACAAGTCGGCGACGTGACCGTTCTGGATCTCTGGGGGCAAATCACGATCGGCGACTCGAGTGAAACACTGCGCACGACCATCAAGCACTTGATTGAAAACGGTCATACACGCGTACTGCTTCATCTCGGAGGCGTGCACCAGGTGGATTCAAGTGGACTCGGAAGCCTGGTCGCTGCGTACACGGGCGTGCAGAAGTCTGGCGGCGATCTCAAGCTCGTGCAATTGAGTAAACGTCTGGAAGATCTGATGGTGATGACAAAGTTGTTAACCGTATTTGACACTTACAACGACGAAGCTGTCGCGCTCAAGAGCTTCACCACCCCGTAGCAAACAAAGGCTGCGCGGCACTTCTGATACTTGCGGAGTGGTGTTATCCCGCACGCGCTGCGCCACGAAAGTCGATCCAATCGTGGCGCTGCGGCATGAGTGATACTTACGCAAAGCTGGGTTTGCTGGCCCATACCTGGCTCATAAGAGGCATTATTGCCAACACGGTTTCATCCTCCGTGAGCCGGCTCATCTCTGAGACTGTTTGACTCAGCTCCTCGTTAGTAAGTAGACCGGCTTGAACGAACGACGGTCCCGCTTCAGCCACCGACAATTCGAGCAGCCGCTTGTTTTCTCCACGATCGAATGCAGGTTGATTGAGCATAAACTTTGGCTGCTCAAAACCCGCATCAATCACCATTCGAAACAGTCGCCGGCCCAGAGTGTAATCAACACCCCATTTCGGCCCCAAAGCTCCGAACAGATTCGAGAACTCCTCCAGTTTTGACGGGGGCTGACTGCCGGCGGAGGTAAGGTCGCCATCCTCGCAAACAATGATTCCGCCTGGTTTCAGCAAATCCCGCATCTCTCTTAACGCGAGTTCAGGCTCAGCTAAATGGATCAGCAGAAACCGGCAATAGACGAGATCAAAAGACTCTCTCGTCAGTCCGGTATCGGTTGCACTCGCTGCAACGAAGCGCACATTAGTTACGTCCGCCGGTAGCAACTGACGAGCTTGCTTCACTTGTTCCGGACTGTAATCTACGCCAACGACTTCGCCAGTTGGCCCAACCAGCTCAGCTAACAATTGTGTAACCATGCCTGTACCGCAGCCGAGATCGGCGACGCGCATGCCGGCTTTAATTCCGGCTCGCGTCAACACCTCACGCGCTCCTGGTCCATAAACATTGTGCAGGATGCGCAGACGATTTGCGGCTGCACTTCCAGTGGCGAGCACATACTCACCTTTACTATTCTGTTCCCCATTCTTTTTCATAAAACTCTCTTTCTTTCCGCACTATGTGACTAACCTAATCACTAAAACCTCCTACTGCTTACATCTTTAACGCGTCATTACCGCGCGCCTTGGTAGCAAGATTTCGCAGCAGGCCGAAAATCGCCATCCACACGGGTGGGGATCAGAGTCGCCGCCGCCGGAAGAGAGTCTGGATTCTCAAGAGTGTTGACAGTCGCGCCACAGGCTGATTGCACAGGTGATGAGTTAGCTATGGCGGTGGAGTGTCAACAGGCGTACTCACTCGCTCTTCAAAACTGTCTCCAATTAAAGACACTTAATATGCATCGCTGAATACAATTGTCTTGTTCATTCACATTAGTTCAACTGCAACACTCGGCATGAACCTTGCTCCAGTGTGACACCCCGACAGAGCGGCCAAGAATTGCTCAGCCCCCGCAGCATGGCGCTTACTGTTATAAGCCACAGCCTCGCGAAGTGTGTGCGGAAGGGCTTAGCCGCTTCCTCACGAAAGGTGCCACTTCATGAAACGGGAAGGCGTTCCCTCTCACGTTCTGCCTCCTTGTTCGCTTCTCTCCACAGCGCCTCCGCTGGCGGAAGTTCGAGGCAGGAGTCTCTACTCCCGCAGGCTGGAGCGGCTTTGGGCTTTCATCGAAGAGTTTTACACCGATCCGGATATCCGGCTAATTGACGCAGCCAGGCACAGTGGCGCCAGCCCGGATCATCTAAATCGCCTCCTGCACCGTTTCGCCAGCACGACTTTCCATCATCTCCTTTCGCGCTATCGCATCGAGAAATGTTTGGAGTTGCTTCACGATAAGAACTACACGCTTACCGAAATCTACAGCCGGTGTGGATTTAATAGTGCGAACACCTTTGACCGGCAGTTCAAAAAGTGGGTCGGCTGTTTACCAAGCGAGTATAAGAGACGGATCACATTTCTCGGAGAAGTCAGGTGAGCATAAAACGGCCATCACGATTTTTGAATAAACGTCACCGCTTTTTGAAGAGACACTATACGCGAGAAGCTTAAACTTACACCCTCTCCTTAGACGTGGAGGACGATCGGGTGACTGATTTATAGGAGCAGGTTACTTTGATCGCTTGCCAGGGAGAAGCACAGTATCCCGACGATCACGTGGCGAACACCTTGTGCAGATGGTGTCGCTCAAAGCAAGGCACTCACCTGCGTCTGTGATTGCTAAAGGAGAAGGCAAGACATTCCCCAGGCTGAAGCCTGTCTCGCCTCACACAAGACAAAGCAAGCAAAAGGAAGGAGTGTGTTCTCGTGCGAAGTGTATTTAGTAAAAACGCGAAACGCAATTTCACTATTGGTCAACTCTCACTGCTGACGGCTGTTTTTTTCAGCATGTTCCTGCCTCGAAGTGGCTTTACGTTTAATAGCGTAAAGCAGAGCGAGTTAGCTGTAAAAAAAACTGGTCAGATTGGCTCGAAGGGTTCGGCACTCTGGGTCACAAATCTTGGCATCAACAATACCAAACTGACTGTAGGCACTAAACCCTACGATTCAACGGTTGCCCAGGAACAACTTTATGCTTCGGAAGTAATTGCTAGCGGTAAAACTATGCGACTCGATGATTCATTGCCTGCATCTTTCCGCAGCAGCGATACGCTGTTCATTCGCAGCCCTGAAGAAGTAGCAACGCTTATGGCCCCTGTTGATTTTCCCGTCAACAGCTCTGAATTTTACTCTGCGACATTACGACAAGCAGGCAACAGTTCTCAGGTGGCGCCGAATTGGGTCAGCTTGCTCGCGGCAATAGGGATAACCGGAAATAATGTCTTCAACCCTGATGGTATTGGCTATGCACCTGCTGTCAAAGGGCAGACCGAGCCGGATAAACGTTATCTATTTGGCGTAGGGGTGGCGCTCAGTAAACCAAACAGTTCTGTTGAATTCGAGCTGATCAGCCGAGCGGGGCAAACGATCAAGTCTCTGGTCCTGTCCAGCTCGACGCGAGTTTATTGGCAGGCTCCCTTAGGGGAGTTTATTAGCGGCACTCATGATTTCCCCAGCCGCATTGAAATGAAGGTGCTTACGGGTACAGCACAGGGATTCTTATCTATCAAAGATGCAGAGTCGGGGGAATTCACACCTCTGCCTATCGCACCGTACGCTGGGGAAGGTAGTCTTCGCGATGAGGCCGGTGACGGAGGAGTGATCGCGAGAGAGGAAAGCAACCTCTCGAGTCAATCTCGTAGCGGGGGACCGATGCTGGACGAGGAAAGCAGTCTCCCAGCTCAGTCTGGTAACGGAGGCTATGCCTATTTCTCAAACGGCTCAGACGGCGTCTACGATAGCCGGTTCACTTCATATACTTACAACGTTTACAGCGCGCCACCCAATGTGTGCGGCACGCTCCGCCTCGTCCGCAATGGTAATTTCGAGGAAACCCCTGGTTGGATATGTACTGATGGTTATGGGCAAGCTACCAAGGGTCCCTGGACTGGATCAAAAGATCAGACAGGTCAGAGTATCCATATCTTATGGCCTAACGGTACCAGCACAGTAGGTGGCGACTACAAGGTGGACGATGGTTCTGACCCAAGTATATGGATCACTCAATATGGCGGTGGTACCTTCAGTGGGAGTGCATCAGACGTTCCGTGGGGTACCGGCTTTAACTTTGGTGAATGGTCGTTTCTCAGGGCAACGTTCTTAGATGTATCCACAGGCAAGTATTGGGATGGCCAGGGTTACAATTCTTACACCGCTGTGTTTTTCTACGGCACTGTCTCACCTCCCGCTGGTGGGTTCAGCATTAACTGGTCGGTGAACGCACCTCCAACAAACGCTCACCAGCCTTACGATCATTACGAATGGTGTGTGTACAGTAAGGACAAATTTTATAATTGTTCCAATTGTGTAGAGTTCACTGGCCCACGTTAAGCACAACCGAGTTATCGCTGCTTCTTAGCCCGTAGCTTTTTACCAACTGAAGCTAAGCTGCTGCGAAAATAACTTAAAGGCATCTGAGTAGTTCTTTTTAGTCTCGCTACTGTTGCTCGGCCACTCGGCTGAGGACCATCAGCCTGAAGAGATGAATGGGCTTCTCAGATGCCTACCGAACTATTCTCGTAAGTTGTTTTGTGCCTTATTGTGGCTACCTAAACAGGTGATCTTTCAGCGCCTTGGCTACCGCTTCCGACTTGGAGTGTACTTGCAGTTTCGCGTAGACGTGTCTCATGTGAAACTTCACGGTATTGTAGCTGACGCCGAGTTCCTCTGCCGCGGTAGTGTAGTTGTGTCCCTCGACGAGGAGTTTCAGCAGACGGCTTTCGTGAGGAGTGAGCTCGTAATCGGCGCGTTCCGGTGGTCGAATCTCGCGAAACAATTTAATAACACGGTGAGCAACTTCCGGCGACATCGGCGCCCCGCCAGTCGCTGCTTCACGAAGGCTTTCCAGCAGTTTGGCAGAGGAAGTCCGCTTCAGCAGGTAACCGCAGGCGCCCGCGCAGAGCGCGTCAAAAATCCTGTCGTCGTCGTCATAAACGGTGAGCACTAAAAGCTGTAATTCAGGATAGCGCTCCTTCAATATGCGTATTCCCTCGATGCCGCTCATTCCCGGCAGCCCGAGATCGCAAAGCGCGATATCGGGCACCTCACGCTTGATGCCTTCGAGTGCCTCTTCCATCGTCCGAAAACTGCCGGTACACCGGTAACCGTTCGTCCGGTTGATAAGCGTTGCCAAACCCTCTCGGATCTGTTGCTGGTCTTCGACAATGGCTGTTCTGATGACTGATTCGTCCATGATCGACCCACCCGCTTTATCCAAGTGTGACGCCTAAATTAGCGTTTTAACGGGTTGCTGTCACCGCCCAAGGGGGTGGGAATTGTCAGTTTTCACTGAGCCCGGCCAGCGGCACGCTGAGCCAAACGGTCGTTCCTTGACCCTGGGCAGCCATTATTTTGAATTCACCTCCAAGGTCCGTAGCGCGCTGATGCATGCTGGGCAAACCGTTACCCGCACCGACTTGAGCTCCACCAGCGGCTGTTGGTTCAAAACCCTGACCATTGTCGTGAACCTGAAGCACCAGCCGGCCGTCTTTGATCGCAAAGTGTGCAGTCGCCTCCGTGCAGTGAGAATGCTTGACGACGTTGTTGACGCTCTCTTTGAAGATCAGAAAAACTTCGCGACGCACGTTAGCACCTAACTGCAGGTCATCCTCGAATTCAGTACGAAATTGAAATTTGATGTTCCGGGCTGTAAAGATATCGCTCGCAAAGCGTCGCATGCGATGTGACAACTCGCTCAACTGATCTTTCCTGGGGTTGATGGCCCAAACGATGTCGCTCATGGCCTCAACCAGCTCATTTGAAATCTCGCTGATGGCATCGAGCGATTCTTTTTGCACACCATTTTCTGAGGAGCTCTGTTGCGCTACGTCGCTCAGAATGACGATCTTCGTTAGGCTCGAGCCGATATCGTCATGCAAGTCAGCCGCGATGCGCGTTCGTACACGCTCGAGTTCACGCAACCGCTCTTCTCTCGTTCGCCGCAGTGCTTCTTGCGCCTGCTTACGCTCCGTCACATCGCGGACAATGCCGGTGAAATATCTGGTACCTTTCCTGGTCCATTCGCAAAATGAGATCTCGAGAGGAATCTCATGACCGTTCTTATGAAGGCCCGGTAACTCTACGGCTTGCCATGAAATGTGCTTTTTGTTCGTACTGATATACCTATGGAGACCGGCGCGGTGGAGGTGACGAATGTATTCAGGCATGAGCATCGTCAAGCAGGCGCCGTTGAGTTCCGCGGTAGAGTATCCAAAGATTTTTTGTGCAGCCGGGTTTACTGACACGATCGAGCTCTTCTCGTCGACGGTGATTATCGCGTCTGAGGCAGATTCAGAAACTAAGCGGAAATGAGCTTCGCTGTCGCGCAGGGCCTCTTCAGCGCGTTTGCGTTCGATGAGTTGGCCGATGTGGTTTCCGACTGCCGAAATCCATTTGATTATTTCATCATCAGGCTCGCGCAATGCGTGGCTAAAAAACTCCAGCACACCAGTTACACGGTCGCCCAGCATGCTTGGAAATGCGTAGGCACTGTGCAGCCCTTCTTTAACTGCGCAGGCGATGCGCGGAAAGTTCTGATCGTTCGCGAGGTCTGTAACCCAGTGCGGTTTTCCGCTTTGCCAAACTCGACCCGGCAGTCCGATTCCTGGTTCGAACACACTTTCTCGCGTGAGCCTCTCAAATTCCGGCGCGCCACCCGATAAGTGAGCGGTCGTAACACAGCGAATCACTTGCGCGTCCTCATCCACTTCCCACAACGCCCCAACCTCCCACTCCGCACTCTCACAGATGGTTCGCAAGATGGGCGGCGCGGCTTCGCTGAGCGTTGCCGACTCTGCTAGTACGCGAGTGAGGTGGTACTCGAGTGAAAGAGTTCGGTTCACGTTGCCTAACTCGATGACTCTTTGTCGCAGGTCTTCTTTTAGCTGCTGACCCCGTTGCAGCGCACCGCTGAGCTGTTTCAGGCGCGAATTTCGATAGAGTTGAAACACGACGACTGCGCTCAATATCACGACGGCGGCGATCAGTGCAGTCAGCGCGACAAGCTGCGAAGAAAACGCGAAGACGATGTTTGAGGTAGTAATCGTGCTCACAGCACTCCAGGTTGACGGGGTTGTTAGTCTTGCATATGTGAATTGTGGTGGTCAATTTTTTAAGGCTGTGACAGTTGACTTTCCAGGCAACGCGGCTCTGCCTCATACGTCAAGAGTTACTTGGAACGAGGTCAGCACCACCTGCGGTAGCGGGTGGGTCAACGATCAGTATCAGTCGTGTTGCGACAGTTGACCCACCCGCGTACCGCAACGCGGTAGCGTCGGGTCTGCCTCGTGACGGACAACTGATGCTTTGTCTAAACAGCCGGAGTCGCACTTGGGTGAGGTCAGTACCACCTGCGGTAGCGGGTGGGTCGATGATGAGCGTGCGATACTGCTAATGGAGGTTGACCCACCCGCTACCGCAGGTGGTACTGACATCGATCCAAGTACGATTGCACTTGGATGAGGTCAGTACCGCAACGCGGTAGCGTCGGGTCTGCCTCGTGACGGACAACTGATGCTTTGTCTAAACAGCCGGAGTCGCACTTGGGTGAGGTCAGTACCACCT
>JBIOUJ010000212.1:0-64898 GCA_044867025.1 Pyrinomonadaceae bacterium
CCTCTGCGCCTCTGCGGTTTATACTTTTCGGCCTCTTTCTACCGCAGAGGCGCAGAGGATCGCAGAGATACGCAGAGGGGAAATTAAGACACTCCCGAACGCCCGGTTAACTTGACCCGCCCGTATAGAACTGATAAAAGGCTCCCACATTTTACCTACCGGCCTCAACGCAAACCTCCGGTATTTCCTCGCAAAATAATGATAGGAGTTGGTGATCCAGATTTCGAAAAGGAAGATTGTATGCGCCTGATTAGCCCCTTACGCCCGACACGGGCGACCCGTGTGTTCATGGCATCCGCCGTTGTCATACTCGCCGTTTTTGCTTTCATGTTCTTTTTGAGTTTTTCGACTCGTGTTCAAGCTATTTCTACAAACATTGTCATCAGCGAGTTTCGCGTGCGCGGACCGAATGGCGGAAACGACGAGTTCGTCGAATTGTACAATCTTTCCGGGGCTCCAGTTGCCATTGGCGGTTGGAACATCAGGGGTTCGAATAATACGGCAGCAGTATCAATCAGGGCGACGATAACCGCCGGTACTATCCTTCAACCGGGATGCCATTACCTGCTCACCAACGCTGCCACAGGAGGTTACAGCGGCACCGTCACCGGGAATCAAACATATACGACTGGCATTACCGATGACGGCGGCATCGCACTGACGCTACCGGACGGCACTATCGTCGACGCAGTCGGCATGAGCACTGGCTCAGCCTACAAAGAGGGTACGGTTTTGGCTAGTCTCGGTTCGAATAACTTGAATCGGGGCTACGAGCGTAAACCGGGTGGCGCGGCTGGAAGCGGCACAGACACAGACAACAATGCCAATGACTTCCAACTCATTACGCCGAGTGATCCGCAGAACACGTCCGGGTGTGTCACACCGAGTCCGACGCCAACACCGACACCGACTCCAACACCTACACCCACTCCAACTCCAACTCCGACGCCAACCCCGAGTCCAACACCCGTACCGGGATCGGTCGTCATCAGCCAGGTGTACGGCGGCGGTGGTAACACTGGCGCGACGTTGAAGAACGACTTTGTCGAGTTAATCAACCATACCGCAGACCCAATCGATCTGAGTGGCTGGTCGGTCCAAATCGCTTCGGCTGGCCAGTCAAATTGGCAAAGGACCAACCTCACCAATTTTGTTCTACAACCAGGACAGTACTACCTGGTGCAGCAGTCCCAAGGCGCAGGAGGCACTGATAATCTGCCTACGCCTGACGCTGTCGGCGGGGGCCTGGTGAGTTCGACCTCCGGGAAGGTCGCTCTGGTCAGTAACCAAACTACGTTGACTGGCAACTGCCCGGTCGGCGGCGGCATTATCGATTTTGTCGGTTACGGCACGGAGACTTGTGCTGAGAGTTCACCGGCCGCCGTACTTACCAACACGACCGCTGCGCTGCGAAAGGATGATGGCTGCTTCGATAGCGACAACAACGCTATCGACTTTGCGACCGGCGCACCCAGTCCGCGCAACAGTTCAGCGCCAACCAATCCTTGCACAGCTCTCTTCGCGATCGGATCTGCTCAACCGAGTACAGTGCAAACCGGAAACAGCACTACTCTGACTGTGACTGTTTCGCCGGCCCAAAATCCACCCAGTACGGGAATAACTGTTTCGGCTGACCTGTCTTCAATTGGCGGATCGGCAATACAGGCGTTTTCTGGTGCAGGCAACACGTTTACGTTCGTGGCGACTATTCCTGTATCCACCACGCCTGGACCGAAGTCTCTTCCGGTGACGGTGGCAGACGCACAGGCTCGTAGCGCCGGCACGACGATCTTTCTCACCGTGCAGGAGCCACACGTCACCATCAGCCAGATTTACGGTGGTGGCGGAAACGCCGGCGCCACTTTCACGAATGACTTCGTCGAGCTGTTCAATCCCACTGACCACACAGTCGATTTAACCGGTTGGTCGTTGCAGTACACGTCCGCAGCGGGCGACAGTTGGGATTTCACCTCGCAGCCCATCGGCGGTTTCATCGAGCCTGGTCAGTACTACTTGATCGCACTCTCTGGTGGCGCTACCGGAGCGCCGCTGCCCGCCGCAAACATCAACGGCGACATCAATATGAGTGCCACGACCGGCAAGGTCGCGCTCGTGAATAACTTCGATCCGCTCGAAGGTCAATGCCCGCTCGGTAATGTCAGCATTGTAGATTTTGTCGGTTACGGCACAAGTGCTACTTGCGCTGAGACGGCAAACGCACCAGCGCCCAGTAATACCTCGGCGATCTTCAGAAAGAACGGCGGAGCCACCGATAACGACGACAATCAGAACGACTTCGTTACGGGCGTTCCCAATCCACGCCGCACTGCACCGATCGTGGAGATCGGTCCAGCCGTATTTCGTAGCGATCCTCGCAAAAACGGCGTCAACGCGCCGCGCGATGCGAGTATCACGCTCAACTTCACGGAACCAATCAACGTAGTTGGCTCATTCTTCAATATCAACTGCGCCATAACAGGGTCTCACAACGACGCCACGGTTGCCGGCGCCGATAAGGTTTACGTCATCACGCCCAACGTGAACTTCCTGGCAGGCGAGCAGTGCACCTTCACGATCTTCAAAGATCAGGTTCACGACGTGGACACGGATGATGCTGGTCCAAATGACGACACGCTCCTTGCAGATTTCGTGGCGACGTTTACGGTCGCGAACGGAACTGCACCGCCGTATCCGGCGAGTGTTCATCTGACCTTCGGTAATCCGAACGGCGCCACGGCTGACATCAATCAATTCAACAACTACCTGATGGAGAAGCCTGAGTTCACTTTGTCTTACAACAGGGACAAGGGTGGTCCAAACTGGGTAAGCTGGCACCTTTCCGATGAATGGGTGGGAACGCTTGCTCGCGTCGATACCTTCAGACCGGATCCGGCTGTTCTGCCCACCTGGTATCGCGTGCAAGCAACCGACTTCTCCAACAGCGGTTTCGATCGCGGTCACATGACACCGAACGCCGATCGTGACAAGGAGACGTCAATTCCGATCAACCAGGCGACGTTCCTGATGTCGAACATGGTGGCTCAGTCGCCCGACAACAATCAGGGACCATGGGCCGGTTTGGAGAACTTCCTGCGCACGCTGCTGCCGGCAAACGAGGTCTACATCGTCGCGGGCCCAGCGGGAAGCGGCGGCACCGGCAGCAATGGTGGTGTTTCAACGACCATTGCGAACGGTCACGTAGCCGTTCCGTCGTCTACGTGGAAAGTCGTGCTCGTCATTTCCAAGGGCGAGAACGACGTATCGCGCGTGACTGCCGCCACGAGGACCATCGCAGTGAACATGCCGAACATCCAGGGAATCCGAAATACTCCCTGGGAAACTTACTTGACTACGGTCGATGCCGTTGAAGCGATGACCGGTTACGACTTCTTCGCCAACGTGCCCGATGCAATTGAAAACTCGATCGAAGCAGGAACCAACGGCAACAATCCCCCGGGAACCGAGGGCCAGGCTGTAACGACGGCGGAGGACACTTCGAAATCGATCACGCTTACCGCAGTGAGTCCGATTCCAAGTGCGTCGTTCACGTTTACGATTGTCACCCCACCGGCACACGGCATGTTGACAGGGACGGGCGCCAATCGTTCGTATCTACCCAATCCTGACTTCAACGGTACGGACAGCTTCACATTCAAAGCTAATGACGGGGCAAACGATTCAAATACGTCGACCGTCAATATCACAATCAGTGAAGTGAACGATTCACCGGTGGCCACAGACGACACAGCAAGCACCGATGAGGATGTGACGCTGCAAATCACAGCGTCAGATCTGACTACCAACGACAGTGCTGGTCCATTGAACGAAAACGTGCAAGTTCTGACGGTCACGAGTGTCTCGTCAACCGTTGACACACACGGAACAGTGTCGCTGTCGAGCGGAACTATTTCCTACTCGCCCGATCAGAATTACAACGGTCCTGCAAGTTTCATGTATGAGGTTTGCGATAACGGATTAACTGACGGCGCGGCTGACTCGAAGTGCACGACGGCAACAGTTAACGTTACCGTCAATAGTGTAAATGATGCGCCAACGCTCAACGCGATTGCCAATCAAACGGTCTATGTTGGCAACACCTTGAGCTTTACCGCAGTTGGTTCCGACATAGATCTTCCACCGCAAACGCTGAGTTACAGTTTGAGTGGCTCCGTTCCAAGTGGCGCCTCGATTAACTCGACTTCTGGTGCTTTCAGTTGGACGCCGACGGCGGCTCAAGGCGGTGAAATCTATACTCTGACAGTAAGGGTAACGGACAATGGCAGTCCGAATTTATTTGCGGAACAACAGATCAGTGTTGGTGTTGCTTACACATGGACAGGTTTGTTGGCTCCCATTCAAGCTGGGGGAACGTACAAGACCGGACGCATTATCCCGATTAAATTCCAATTGACGGGCGCGAGCGCTGGAGTAACCGATGCGGATATCAGACTGCTGATGTTCAAGGTGAGCGATAACGTTGTCGGAGATCCAGTTGAGGTAGAGTCACCCGGGGCGGCAACTACCGGCAACCTCTTCACTTTTGTAAATGGTGAGTACGTGTTCAATCTCAGCACTGCTGGATTGACGGCGGGCACTTACCAGTTGCAAGTGGACATGGGCGATGGTGTGTTGCGAGCCGTGAACATCTCGCTCCGCTAGGCCGCCAGGCAGACAGGATGTCAGGATTGACAGGGTGAAATATCCTGTCAATCCTGCTCCTAAATTGACCGATCAAAAGTCACCTTGACCAGAATCCCGTCATTCGAAAAATAGCTTATTGACCCTCGTTCGGAAGACTGGTAAAAGCATCTTCAGCCCCGTCCCTCGCCAAAGTTTTTGCAAGATCTACGAGCCCACTAAGTCAGGACCGGGAACGAGTCTCGGCGCAGGTTCAACCATTCGGCTCGATTGAATTTGCGCCCCCTTCTCGGTTCTGACTTTGCCCCAAAAACCTGGTACACAAAAAGGCACAAAAATAAACAAAAGGGGGTTTTGTGCCTTTTGTGTACTACTCGGTCGATGCTTGATCTTCTTTGTTGAGGGCGGCGTGCATGGTGTGCCATGGAAGGGTGGCGCATTTTACGCGCACGGGGAATTCGCGCACGCCCGCGAAGATTTTTAGGTTGCCGAGGGTGTTCTCTTCGTTTTCTTCGTCGAGCTCGCCGGTGACCATTGAATGAAATTGTTTGAAGAGAGTCTCTGCCTGTTCCTTGCTCTTACCTTTCACGGCCTGCGTCATCATGCTCGCCGACGCTTTTGAGATCGCGCAACCCGAACCTTCAAAACCCACATCCGTCACACAATCGTCCTCGAGATTCATGTAAACGGTCAGATGATCGCCGCAGAGTGGGTTGTAACCCTCGGCGTAATGGTTGGCGGTCTCGAGCTTGCGGAAGTTTCTGGGCTTCTTGTTATGGTCGAGTATAACCTGCTGGTAAAGTTCGCTTAGTTCTGACATTAACTAAATATCTCGATGACTCTCTCAATCGTGCGAGCGAGCACGTCGATCTCTTCTTTTGTGTTGTAGAACGAAAACGACGCACGCGCTGTGGCCGGCACGTTGAACCGTTGCATCACGGGTTGCGCACAATGATGACCAGCGCGAACCGCGATGCCTTCCTGGTCCAGGATCGTGCCGATGTCGTGCGGGTGAATGCCGTCGATGATAAACGAAAGCACACTCGCTTTGTTCTTCGCCGTGCCAATGATGCGGACGCCTTCGATCGCTGAGACTCGCTCGGTCGCGTAACGCAGCAATTCAGCTTCGTACACAGCCGCGGCTTCCCTGCCGATGTTGTTCAGATAATCGATCGCGGCTCCCAGGCCGATCTGTGAAGCGATTGCCGGCGTGCCCGCTTCGAATTTGTTCGGCGCATCGGCGTAAGTCGTTTTCTCAAACGTGACGGTCCTGATCATGTCGCCGCCACCCTGGAACGGATTCATCTTTTCCAGCAGCGCGATCTTGCCGTAAACGATGCCGCTGCCGGTCGGCGCGTACATCTTGTGTCCTGAAAAGACGTAGAAGTCAGCGTCGAGATCCTGCACGTCGACGGGCATGTGCGGTGCGGCTTGAGCGCCGTCGATCAGCACGGGCACGCCGTACTTGTGCGCCTGTGCAATCATCTGCTTGATCGGGTTGATCGTGCCGAGCGCGTTCGAGACGTGCATGACCGAGACCAACTTGGTGCGCTCGTTTAGGAGGCCGTCGTACTCGTCGAGCAGCAACTCGCCCGCGTCGTTCATCGGAATCACGCGAAGGCGCGCGCCTTTCTCTTCGCAAAGCATCTGCCAGGGAACGATGTTGGCGTGATGCTCCATCGCGGAAATGATGATCTCGTCGCCGGCGCCGATGAACTTGCGTCCATAGCCGTGCATCACGAGATTGATTCCCTCGGTCGCTCCGCGCACAAAGATGCACTCGCGCGACTCGCGCGCGTTGATGAACTGCTTCACTTTCTCGCGCGCGCCTTCGTAAGCCGTGGTTGCTTTCTGGCTCAGGTAATGGACGCCGCGATGAATGTTTGAATGCTCTTGTTCGAGGTAGACGCTGCCGCGATCGACGACGACCTGTGGGACCTGTGACGAAGCCGAGTTGTCGAGATAAATGAGCGGCTTGCCGTTCACAGTCTGTTGCAGCACAGGGAAGTCAGCGCGTATGCGTTCGACGTCCCACGTGGTTGCAACTTCCAGAGTTGATAGAGTTCCGCTCACGGCTACGCCTCCAAAGACGTGTGCAACTGCCGAAGCACGACTGCGTCGAGTTCGGACCTGATCGAGGCGAGCTTGATCTTTCCGATCACCTCTTCGGCGAAACCGTAGGTCAACAGGCTCCGGCCAAGCTCCGGCGTGATGCCGCGCGTCTCCAGGTAGAACAGTTCCTCGGGATCGATCTGGCCCACAGCCGCTCCGTGCGCGCACTTCACGTCGTCTGCAAAGATCTCCAACTGCGGCTTCGTGTCGACGCGCGCTTTGTTCGACAGCAGCAGGTTCTTGTTCGTCTGCATCGCGTCGGTTTTTTGGGCACCTTCGCGTACGAAGATCTTGCCGTTGAAAACCGCGCGCCCGTTGCCGTCGAGAATTCCCTTGTACAACTGGTGACTATTGCAATGCGGCTGTTTGTGATCGATTACTGAGTGCGTGTCCGTGTGCTGATCCGGTCCAACCATGTAAAGACCGTCGACCGAAGTCTCTGCGCCTTCGTGATCCATCACCACCGAGACGTCGTGACGCGCGAGTTGCGCGCCGAGGTTGATCGAGGTCGTATCGTAGCGACTCGCACGGCCGAGTTCGGCTGAAGTTGTCGAGACGTGAAAAGCATTGTGGCTTTCACGCTGGAGCCGATAGTGATCCAGACGCGCGCCGTCTTTTACAACAACCTCGGTCACAGCATTTGTGAAATAGGGTTTCCCGTCATTCGAGACAAAGTTCTCAATCACTGTTGCCGAACTATTCTCCTCAGCAACGACCAGCACTCTCGGAAAATTGGCGCTGCTCTGTGCTGAAGGATCTGCAACAAACGTGATCTGGATCGCGGTTTCGAGTTCGACGTTCTTGGGAACCCAGATAAACACGCCCGACTGTAGTAAAGCTGTGTTCAGCGCAGTCAAGCCGTTGTTGTGATAACCGGCGTTGCGCGCCAGGTATTTGCGAACGATCTTGTTGTACCTGGCATCGGCGCCCGCGTTAAAGAGATCGACGGCGACGACGTTCTCGAGCCCCGTCGTTACCGACAAGTCCTCGCGCAAAAAACCATTCACGACAACGAGGTGGGCCGTTGCGGTTTCCGGATACGCGTGCCTTTTAACGTTTCCCGAGATCTCCTCGTTCGCCGTGGCCGGTACAAAACTCTCCTTCGCCAGCGAAGCGAGGTTCGTATATTTCCACTCCTCGTCTGTTACCGACGGAAACCCCAGTTGCTCGAAACGATCCATCGCGCTGCCGCGCACGAGTTCGAGCCATGCGACGGTCGGCGCGAGCGCGCGAAATGCCGCTTGATAATTATTCTCTGACTTAACGAGTTCAGTAACCATGCTTACTTCGCCGCCTGCGCTCCTTGCTGATCTGGTGCCTTGATCCAGTCGTAGCCCTTCGCTTCAAGCTCGAGCGCCAACTCTTTGCCGCCTTCGCGAGCGATTCGCCCGTCTGCAAGCACGTGCACAAAATCAGGAACGATGTAGTTCAATAAGCGCTGATAGTGCGTGACGACGATGATCGCATTGTTTGGCGTGTGCAGTTGATTCACGCCGTTCGCAACCACGCGTAACGCGTCGATGTCCAACCCGGAATCAGTTTCGTCCAGCACGGCGAGCTTCGGTTCGAGCACCGCCATCTGAAGAATCTCGTTGCGCTTCTTTTCACCGCCCGAAAAGCCTTCGTTGACCGAACGAGTCATGAAGCTCGCCTCCATCTCCACGACTTTCGCTCTTTCCTTCAACAAGTCTTTGAACTCGAGCGGATCGAGTTCGTCCTCGCCGAGATGTTTCTGTTTTTCGTTGTACGCGAGACGCAGGAACTGCGCGTTCGAGACACCCGGAACTTCGATCGGATACTGGAACGCCATGAACACGCCTTCGCGCGCACGTTCGTCAGGCGCCATCTCGAGCAGATTGCGACCCTCATAAAGGATCTCGCCCTGCGTAACTTCGTACTGTGGATGTCCGGCGAGCACCTTTGCCAGCGTCGATTTGCCGGAACCGTTTGGTCCCATGATGGCGTGAATCTCGCCTTTGTTGATTGTGAGGTTGATGCCTTTGAGTATTTCCTTGCCGTCAATCCCCGCGTGCAAATTTCGAATCTCTAACACGTATCAGTTTCTCCTCAAACCAAAGCTCTGCGGCCCTCTGTGTATCTCTGCGTTCTCTGCGTCAAAAACGTTTCATTAACGCAGAGAACACAGAGATACGCAGAGGGCCGCAGAGAAATCCATTTATCCAACACTACCTTCCAATTTCAATCCCAGGAGTCGCTGCGCTTCGACCGCAAACTCCATCGGCAACTGCAGGAAAACGTCCTTACAGAAACCGTTGATGATCAGCGACACCGCATCCTCCTGGGAGATACCGCGTTGCTGCAAATAGAACAGTTGCTCTTCGCTGATCTTCGAAGTCGATGCTTCGTGCTCCACGCTCGAGCTGTTGTTCATCACCTCGATGTAGGGGAACGTGTTCGCACCGCAGGACGAGCCGATCAGCATCGAGTCGCACTGCGTGTAGTTGCGCGCGCCCTCGGCCTTCGGCATCACCTTGACCAGTCCGCGATAGCTGTTATTCGACTTCCCGGCCGCAATGCCTTTCGAGATGATCGTCGACCGCGTGTTCTTACCAAGGTGAATCATCTTCGTGCCGGTGTCAGCCTGTTGCGCGTGGTTCGTCAACGCTACCGAGTAAAACTCACCGATCGAGTTGTCTCCCGCAAGAATGCACGACGGATATTTCCACGTGATCGCGGATCCCGTTTCCACCTGCGTCCAGGAAATCTTCGAGTTCTTCCCGGCACACTTGCCACGCTTCGTAACGAAGTTGTAGATACCGCCGCGTCCTTCTTCGTCACCTGCGTACCAGTTTTGAACTGTCGAATACTTGATTTGCGCGTCGTCGAGCGCGACCAGTTCAACTACCGCTGCGTGAAGCTGATTTCTGTCAAACTTCGGCGCCGTGCAACCTTCGAGATATGAAACGTACGAGCCCTCTTCAGCGACGATCAACGTGCGCTCAAACTGTCCTGACTCCGCGTTGTTGATGCGGAAGTAAGTCGACAACTCCATTGGGCAACGCACGCCCTTCGGAATGAAGCAGAAACTTCCGTCGGAGAAGACTGCGCTGTTCAGAGCTGCGAAGAAGTTGTCGTTTGTCGGTACGACTGAGCCGAGATACTTCCTGACGAGCTCCGGGTAATCTCTGATCGCTTCTGTGAACGAACAGAAAATGACTCCGTGCTTCTTCAGTTTCTCTTTGTAAGTTGTCGCGACTGAAACCGAGTCGAACACTGCGTCGACCGCGACTCCGGCCAACTGCTTCTGTTCTGTCAACGGAATGCCGAGCTTCTCAAATGTCCGGAGCAGTTCGGGATCGACTTCGTCCAGACTCGCCTTCGTCGCCTTCTGCTTGGGCGCGCTGTAATAGATCATGTCCTGGTAGTCGATCGTCGGATACTTGAGGTTGGGCCAGTGCTTTGGCTCCGTCATCGTCAGCCAATGCCGGAATGCCTTCAGCCGAAACTCCAACATCCATTCGGGCTCGTTCTTCTTCTCGACGATCAGACGAATGGTGTCTTCGGATAATCCGCGCGGGATTACGTCCGACTCGATGTCTGTTACGAAGCCGTATTTGTATTCCTGTTTACTTAAAAGTTCTGCTGTGCTCATCGGTTCTAAACTCGATTATCCTTCTGCTTGCTGCCCTGAATCTGGTGCAATGCCGCGTCGACATTCGCTTCCGTTCCTAACAGTTGTGAAAGCGTGATATCGGCGAGCGCGTTGTCGACAATCTGGTGCAGCTCGACGATTACGGGGCGTATGCCGCAGTCGCCGGTGTGAACGCACGCATCCAGCACTCCCGCGTAGCTCTTGCAATGCGACTCGGCGGGCTCGCCTTCCAGCACTCGTATCACCTGGTTCAAGCGAATCTCGGACGCAGGCCGCGACAATGTGTAACCGCCCTTCGTACCGCGCGTCGATTGAACGAGTCCTGCCTTGCTCAAAATCCACATCAACTTACCGGCGTTTGCCGAAGATATTCCTTCCAGCCGCGCAAGCTGCGAGAGCGTCAGCGACTCGCCAATGTTTTCGGCCCGCGCTAATTGCAGTAGGCAGCGGAGTCCGTATTCTTCTTGAGCCGATATCTTCATTACAGGTCTAAATTATTAACCTGACGCATCTTAAGTGATACCTTACTTTAAAGTCAACATTAGCCGCAGATTGACGTGGATGAACTCAGATCTGAGTTCATCCGCGTCAATCTGCGGCTAAAGTCTGAATTCGAAATCGAGATACCCGGCGAGGCGGACGGGTCTGCTGTTGACCAGCGATGGGGGGAAAGTCCAGGCTTTTGCGGCGTCCTCAGCCGCCTGCCGCAGCAACGTCGGACCTTCTGAGTTGGTGACCCAAACCTTTCCGTTCTCATCGACGATGGCGAAAACCCTGACGGTTCCAAAGACCCCACGTGTCTTGGCAATGGACGGATAGACAGGTGTTACCCGTTTGGTCTCGCGGCCGCTGAGCGAGCCTGTGCTGACAAGTTGCGGTTCGGGAGCCGGGCTTCCTGCGGGAAGAACTGCCGCCACCGCTGGTGTTGGAGTTGGCGCGGCATCTGACGTCGCCGCCGGCGGTTTGGTGGCGAATGGGTTGGGTATCCTGCTGGAAACGGCTTCCAGCGCTGGCGATCGTCCAAGCGAAGCGACCTGAATCTGCGACGATGCCATCTTCTCACGCGCCGCCAGGTACTCGGTCTGCCACTTAGCGCGATCCTCGTCGTTCTTCGCGAGCGACAGTCGAATGCCGAGCACGTCTTCCAGCAATGCCAATGCGTCGTACGAGCGACCTGCTTCGGTCGAGATCTCCTTTGCCTGCGCGACTACACGCTCGAGCAGTGTCCGCACGCGTTCGAGGTCCGTGTTCGCTTCGACCGGCAACGCTCCATCAGCGGGATTGAGACCGTAAGTACGATATCGAGCGAGGTGCGAGCGAATTCCGTTGACGGTTTGTCCAGCGGCTGCGAAGTAAGTGCGCAGCGATTCATCCTTCTGCGCCGCGCGTGTCTGGAATGCCTCGTCCAGCAGCGCCTGCGACCGGCCGTAGTTCCCCTCTTCGAGATAAATGCCCAGCAACATCAACGTCGCGGCATTGCGCAACGTCATGTCGTTAACTGATGCACGAATGTTTTCGAGCTCAGTGGCGGCGGCCTGAAGCTGATGAACGGCGGCGAGCGCACGGGCCCGCTCAATCCGGCGCAAAACAGGATTGACCGCTGCCTCTTCCGCGGAGCCAGTCGACTGGCCGGCCGCGGCGACGGCGGTGATTAGAACGAGAACTGTCGGGAGGATGGCATTGATGTAGGGGCGAAAATAGGAAAAAGAACTCAAATTTGCTGACTCCTGAAATACAAAAGCGAGCCTAACGCTCGCTTACGTTGTTTATCATTTTGTCAATGTCATTATGACCAGATCAAGGCCATGAGGCAAGAGGGGCCACCAAGAAGCACAAATGTTTGTGTGCTTATGTGCCTTTTTGTGGCTTCTACTGCTTACGGTGTTGAGGTGGTAAAATGCTTCGGAATGAATTCTTTACCCGCCAACGATCTCATTACTGCGGGCATCAAGGACCTGCAGTATCACCGTGAAACGATACCAGCATTGCTCGTGGCGATTGGTGCACCCAAACTGCGTAGTCTTGGTTTAGAAGTTCCCGAACCGTTACCTCCTAATCCGGAACATCGACTTTATGACCTGTTGTGCACGAACGAACCAGACTCCGCCCACTCCCGTTACAACGCATTGATTAGAAAACTGGTTAGCTTTGAACGAGCACTTTCATGCGTGACAGAGTAGGCGCCGCAGCCCTTGAGCAGTTCATGAAAGCATTGGGCCGTGCCGGAAAAACTAACGCACGGATCTACTTCGTCGGTGGCGCCACAGCTGTCCTGCTTGGGTGGAGAGAAACCACAATCGACGTCGACCTCAAACTGGTTCCTGAGGTTAACGAGATTCTTAAAGCACTGCCGCAATTGAAAGAGCGCCTGCAACTTAATGTCGAACTTGCCTCGCCAGACGATTTCATTCCTGCATTGCCAGGATGGGAAGAACGAAGTGAATACATTGCGAGAGAGGGCACAATCGATTTCTTTCATTATGATTTTTACGCCCAGGCGCTAGCCAAGATCGAGCGCGGTCACAGCACAGACATACTTGACGTGCAACAAATGATCGAGCGCGGGCTCGTGGAAGGATCTCGGTTGTTGGAATTCTTTTCTCGAATCGAGGATCGGCTGTACAAATACCCGGCGATCGATGCAAAGTCTTTTCGGAGTCAAGTTGAGAAGTTTGTAAAACCTCTCTAACAGGCGCCTTACATCCTCACCCACCCGGAAATCCGGTCACACATTACTGCGTTCGGGTGGTGCCGAGGCTCTTGATGATGCGGTCGCGGAAGGCGCGGGCATCGTTTTTGACGACCGTTTCGTTCAGGGTTAAGAGACGACGATTTCGCATCACGAGGCGACCGTTGATGATTACGGTTTCGACGTCTGACGCTTTGGTGGCGTAGACGAGATCCGAGTAGAGGTTGTAGAGCGGTATTTGGTTCAGAGTGTCGCGGTCGATGACGAGGATGTCGGCGCGCTTGCCTTTTTCCAGCGAGCCAATCTCCTTGTCGAGATGTACGGCCTGTGCACCGCGTATGGTTGCGAGCTCAAATGCCTCCTGTGCAGAGATCACTTTCGGATCGCCGGTGAAAACTTTGTGCAACTTCGCAACCGTGTCCATCTCTTCCCACATGTTCAGATCGTTGTTTGAAGCTGCACCGTCCGTCCCGAGGCCGAGAAGCAAGCTTTCCGCCAACATCTTCGGAACCGGCGCCACGCCCGCAGCAAGTTTCATATTTGACTGCGGATTGTGAACCACGCCCACACCGTGACGCTTCAGGGTGGCGATGTCACTTTCCTGCGGCCAGACCATGTGCGCTGCGATCACGCGTTCGTTTAGAAAACCGATGCGGTCGAGATACGCGACGGGACTCGCGCCTTTGTCTCGAACGCTGTCGTCAACTTCCCTCTTCGTCTCTGAAATGTGCGTGACGATTGGCACTCCCGTGCGATCGGAAAACGCGCGCACCGCTTTGAGGTGTTGTTCGGAGACTGTGTATGGCGCGTGCGGCGCAACCGCCGGAACGATCAGTTCGTGCCCTTTCCACCGCGTGACAAATTTCTCGACATAAGCCATGCCCTGCTCGTGGGTTTTATTGTCGGCGACCGGAAAATCGATGAGCGTCTCACCCAGAACACCACGAACTCCGGCCTTCGCGGTTTCATCGGCGATCGCGTCTTCGAAGTAGTACATGTCGCAGTAAGTAGTGGTCCCACCGCGAATCATCTCGGCGAGTCCCAGCCGCGCGCCGACACGCACGAATTCCTCGGTAACGTTCTTGGCTTCAGCGGGAAAGATGTACTTCGTCAGCCACTCCTGTAAGTCCAGATCGTCGGCGAGACCCCGAAACAGGACCATCGGAATGTGCGTGTGGCCGTTGATCAAACCCGGCGTGACGACTTTGCCCGTCGCACTGACTCTCTGCCGTGACGTGTAGCCGCGCTCGATGTCTGCGCGCGAGCCAATCGCGACGATACGCCCGCGAGAGATTGCGATCCCGCCGTCGTCGATCACTCTGCGCGCCTGGTCCATCGTGACGATGGTGCCGCCCAGAACAAGCAGATCGACTGCCTCCGCACGCTGCCGTCGCGTTTGGGCGGTGGCGTCTGAAAGAGGGCTTGTAACCATGGCGATTAAAGTAGCGAGAATCAGCAACCGATTTTGCATAAAGACGTTAACTTTTGTTCTTCAGAAACCGCGCGTCGAACGCACGCGGCAGTAGATCGGCGATACGAAATTCGTCGGTCGCTCCGTTCAGATTTGCGAATACGATTGTCGCGTTTCTCGCAAACTCCCAGATGATCTGCCGGCAGGTCCCACACGGCGGGGTTAAATTTTCCGTATCGGCAACAACGGCGAGCTGGGTAAAATGGCGTTCACCTTCAGACACTGCCTTCCAAATCGCGATACGTTCCGCACACACCGTCAATCCGTAGCTTGCGCTCTCGATGTTGCATCCGGTGTAGACCTTACCACTCTCTGACCTGACCGCGGCCCCGACAAGAAAATTCGAAAACGGCGCTACGGACAGCGAACGTGCATGCTTCGCCGCTTCAATCAACGATTCTAAATCTTCGCTCAAAGTTGACCTCCCGCAAGTGATAGAGCATGGGCCAGCCTCTCGCGAATCTTTCCGCTCAATAAGTCGATGCTTACGAGATTATGACCTCCCTCAGGAATGATGACGTCAGCATGACGCTTTGACGGTTCGACAAACTGCATGTGCATGGGCCGGACAGTCGCGAGGTATTGTTCGATAACAGATTCCACTGTCCGATCGCGTTCCGCAATATCGCGTCGCAGCCGGCGAATGAAGCGAATGTCGTCAGGCGTATCCACGAATACTTTGATATCCATCTGTTCGAGCAAACGCGGATCGGCGAAGATCAGAATTCCCTCGACAATCACGATGGGTTTCGGCTCGACGACGCGCGTTTCTTTCAAACGCGTATGCGTCTTGAAGTCGTAAAGCGGCAGCTCGATCGGTTCGCCCGCCTTCAGCCGGCGCACATGATTAACAAGCAGTTCATTGTCGAGCGCGTCCGGATGGTCGAAGTTCGCGATACCACGGTAATCCAGCGGCAGATCGGTGAGATTTCTGTAGTAGGAGTCCTGTTGAATAAAGACGACTTCGTCGGCACTGACTGATTCAAGTATGCGATTCGCAACTGTTGTCTTCCCTGATCCCGTTCCTCCCGAAATGCCGATTATCATGCTCACTAAACTCTCTTGCTGATCCCGCCGATGACTCTTGTTAACAACTCAGTAAACGTGGCCCGCACCCGATCGCCCGTCGCCATGACTTCCTCGTGATTGATCGGCTCGTCGCTGACACCCGCGGCCATGTTGGTGATGCACGAGATGCCGAGCACTTCCAGGCCCATGTGACGCGCCACGATCGCTTCCGGAACCGTGCTCATCCCGACAGCATCAGCACCGAGATTTCGCAACAACACGATCTCGGCCGGAGTTTCATAACTTGGACCAGAAAGAGCGCCGTAGATCCCGCGCCGTACTTCTACACCCGCGGCTTTCGCTTCATCAACAACCATCGCCTGCAACTCCGGCGAGTAGACTGTCGACATATCCGGGAAGCGTGGTCCAAATCGTTCATCGTTGGACCCGCGCAGCGGATTGTCGCCCATCAAGTTGAGGTGATCGCTGATCACCATCAACGTACCTTGTTGCAGCTCGACGTTTATGCCGCCGGCGGCGTTAGTCAGAATAAGCGTTTTGATACCGAGTAACTTAAATGCACGTATCGGAAATGTGACTTCTTCAAGCGAGTAGCCTTCGTAGTAATGTACGCGGCCCTGCATTGCCACAACCGGAATGCCATCGACTTTTCCGACTACCAGCCGTCCCGCATGACCCTGTGCCGTCGAACGCATGAATCCCGGTATCTCTTCATACGGGATAGCGACAGCCTCATCAAAATCGTCGGCGAAACCACCGAGACCACTGCCTAGCACAAGCGCTATGCGCGGGTCGACGTTAATTCGCGCTCTAATGATCCTCGTCGCGTGTTCGGCTCGTTCGTAAAGACTCGTGCTTGCCGTTCGCTCAACCATCTCAGAACCTCTTATCTACTTCTCTTTCTGATAGGGTATACCCAGTGCGCTTGGTGGCCGGGACGATCCAATAAAGCCCGCCAGCACCACAATGGTCAAGACGTACGGAACCATTTGTATGAATTGCACGGGAATATCTTCACCCGATGGCAGCTTGAACACGCCCTGCATCTGAATCGAAACCGCTTCGGTAAATCCAAACAGAAGACACGCAAGCATCGTCTGCACCGGCCGCCACTTACCGAAAATCAAAGCCGCGAGCGCGATGAAACCACGACCCGCAGTCATGTTTCTCGTGAACAAGGACGACTGACCGATCGAGAGATACGCTCCACCCAGTCCCGCCAACACACCAGCGAGCAGCACACCAGAATACCTGATGCGACTCACGCTAACACCCGCAGCATCAGCGGCTTCCGGATTCTCGCCTGTGGATCGTAGTCGCAGTCCAAACGGCGTTTTGTAAACGACGTACCAGATCGCAGCGACGAGCACGAGGATGGTAATCGCGATTACGACCGGCGACTGTGGCAACAAATGATCCTTCGGGAGTTGAGGAGTCGAGCCTGAAGATAAGAAGAACGCGCCGCTCAAGAATCCAGGTATGCCGAACATCAGGATGTTGATTGCAGCTCCACTCACGACTTGATCGGCTTTGAATCTGATACAACTCACCGCGTAGATCACGGCAATAAAAAGACCTGCGAGCATGCCGCCCAGCAAACCAACCCACGGACTCGCGCTACCCATTCCCAACTTCATGTCGGCGGCCCAGGTAACGGCCGCCGCGGTAAAAGCGCCGGCGAGCATCTTTCCTTCGAGTGCGATGTTGATGACGCCTGAACGTTCGGAGAATAGACCACCGAGCGCAGCGAGCACGAGTGGAGTCGCGAGTCGAATCGTCGACGCTACGAGTGAAATCGTGAAAATATCTCTCATAGGTTTAAGCTCTCAAACGCTGCATCGAAAACCTTCCACCCAAAAGCCATTTGAAAAATGCCTCAGCAGCGATAAAGAGAATGATGATGCCCTGCAGCACCTGCACGATGTCTTTTGTCACGTGCTCCGAAAAGCCGTCGACGTAAATCCCGCCGTGTTGTAACGCAGCGAACAACAACGCCGCGAGGATTACGCCGACCGGATGATTGCGTCCCAGCAGCGCCACGGCGATGCCTGTGAAACCATAGTTGTCAGAAAACCCGTCGTAGTACCGATAGCGATAGCCGAGCACTTCGTTGATTCCCACCATTCCGGCAAGCGCACCCGAGACAGACATCGCGAGAACGATCTGTGTGCGGATCGAAATGCCGCCGTACTCTGCCGCCGAAGGGTTGCTGCCGGTCGCGCGTATCTCATATCCCCACTTTGTTCGCCAGAGAAACAGATAGACCAGCAAACAGCAAAGTAACGCGAGCAGGAAAGCTACGTTCAAAGGAATGCGCTCCGGAAACCCGGGAACGAACTTGCCGAAACGCGCGATGTGTGCGCCTTCGCCAATCATCGTCGTCTGCATGATCGGATCGCCCGGAACTTTGTAGTGATACTGTGTGAAGTAGCTGACCAGCGCGACGGCAATGAAGTTCAACATGATCGTGTTGATGACTTCGTGCGATCCGAATCGAGCTTTCAACACGCCCGGAATCGCGCCCCAAAAGGCGCCGCTGAGTATCGCTGCCAGGAAGCAAAACGGAATGAGCAGCCATGGGGTCAGGTTCGCGAAGGTGATGCCGACCCACGCAGTCGCGAATGCAGCGATGTAGAGTTGGCCCTCGGCGCCGATGTTGAATAAGCCGCAACGAAATCCGACGAGGACGGCGAGCCCTGTGAAGATCAATGGAGTGGCGTGAAAGAGTGTGTAACCGATCCCGTCCGGCCAGGAGAGTGCGCTGCCTAACAGCAGACGATACGCCACGATCGGATTGTCGCCGACGAGCAGTATCAGAATGCCGCCAACAATAAATGCGGCCAACACGGCAATCAGGGGGAACAGAAGCTCACGCGCAAATTTGGGCATGTATTTGTGTAGGTTTAGAGTTCAACCTTTAGGTTGTGCTTTTCTTTGGAAGCAAGCTAAAGCTTGAACTCTAAACGGATCAGTGACCGCGGGTCATTAACAACCCAATCTCCTCCAACGTTCCAACCTTAGGATCGACTTCACCCGCGATTCGACCTTCATGAATAACCAGCAACCGATCGGAAAGACTCGTCACCTCCTCGAGCTCCGCCGACACGAGCAAGATCGCGCAACCCGCATCACGCAAAGAGACCAACTGACGGTGAATAAACTCGATCGCGCCAATATCAACACCGCGCGTCGGCTGTGACACCAGCAACAGCTTCGGGTTGAGACGATACTCGCGACCAATGATCAGCTTCTGCTGGTTGCCGCCTGAAAGGGCACGCGCGGGAAGCGCCGCGTTTGGCGGGCGAACATCGAACTCGCGAATGATCTCACCAGCACGACGCTGTATGGCATTCTCATGAAGAAAAACTCCGCCGGCGTAAGCCACAACTGGCGGGCGATAATGCACACCTAAAATCGAGTTCTCTGCGAGACTGAAATCGAGTAAAAGTCCGCGTCGATGCCGATCTTCGGGGATATGAGCGATGCCCAGCTCACGTCTTACACGCGCGCTCATCGCATTGATGTTCCGGCCTTCGAAATTGATCTCGCCGGTGAGCCGCGCAGGATCGACCAAGCCGGCGAGCGCTTCGATCAACTCCGTCTGTCCATTGCCTTCAACTCCGGCAATCCCGACGATCTCACCGCTACGAACTTCGAACGTTACGTCGTTGACGCGTTTCACGCCGTTGATATCGGAGACGGAAAGGTTTCTGACTTCGAGTTGCGCGCGGCCAACCTCCGGATCGCTTTTCTCAACTCGCAGTAACACTTCGCGGCCCACCATCAGGCGCGCGAGTTCCGCTGCGTTCGTCTCTTTTGTCTGCACGCGTCCGACGACTTTCCCGTCGCGCATCACGGTCACTTCATCCGAGATCGCGAGCACTTCGGAAAGCTTGTGAGTGATGATGATGACCGTCTTGCCTTGTTCACGCATGCGCCGCAGGATCGCGAAAAACTCTTCCACTTCGAGCGGCGTCAGCACCGCTGTCGGTTCGTCCAGGATGAGCAATCGCGCGTGTCGATACAGAGCCTTCAGCAGCTCGACGCGCTGTTGTTGGCCCACTGACAGATGTTCTATGGGCTCGTTTGGATTGACTGCGAGTTTGAATTCTTCGGAGAGTTGTCTGATCTGAGATGCGGCGCTTTTCAGATCGAGAGCAAGCGCGCTGCCCGGTTCAGCGCCGAGCACGATGTTCTCAGCCACTGTCATGGTCTCTACCAGCATGAAGTGCTGGTGGACCATACCGATTCCCAGCGCGATCGCGTCGTGCGGCGACTTGATGTCGCGCACCTGGCCATCGACAACAATCTCGCCGCTGTCAGCCGTGTAGAAGCCGTACGCGATCCTCATCGCCGTCGACTTCCCGGCGCCGTTCTCTCCTACGATCGCGTGAATGGTCCCAGGCTTGACGACGATGTCTACGTGATCGTTCGCGAGGACATCGCCAAATCTCTTAGTTATCTGTCGGAGTTCGAGCATTAGAAGTTTGGACCACGGATGAACACGGATTTGTTAACAGATCAATCCGTTTTTTCCGTGTAATCCGTGGCTAACTACCCATTGCGTCGGTTACTTTGATCTCACCGGCGATAATTTTCTTTTTCGCTTCTTCCGCTTGTTGGATCGCCTCAGGAGAAACGAGATCTTTGTTGTAGTCGTCCATCGCGTAACCTACGCCGTCCTTGTCCAGACCAAAGACGTGCAGGCCGGGTGAGAAGCGATGGTTGACGGCGTCACGAACGATGTCGTAGACCGCGTTGTCGACGCGCTTGACCATGCTTGTTAGAACAAAACCGGGTTTGACCATGTTCTGATTTGAGTCCACACCGATCACGAAATGCGTGGCGCGCCCGTTTTGTATGCCTTGTTGCTCGACGGCATCGAAAGCGCCGAGTCCGGAGTTGCCTGCCGCAGTAAAGATCACGTCCGCGCCCTTCCCGATCTGGGCCAGCGAGAGTTCTTTACCCTTGCCGGGATTGTTCCACGCACCGTCAGTTACACCGACATAGTTTTCGATGACGCGAATGTTTGGATTTACTGACTTCGCGCCTTCCTCATACCCTTTGGCGAAACGATGAATGAGACCGATGTCCATACCGCCAAGAAAACCGATCGTCCCCGTGCGCGAAGCTTTCGCTGCGAGAATTCCAACCAGATACGACCCTTCATGCTCTTTGAAGATGAGAGAAGCAACGTTGGGGAGTTGGCTGACACCGTCGATGATGGCGAACTGAATATTCGGATAATCTTTTGCAACGCTTTCCATGATCGGCGCCTGTGCGAAACCAACACCGATGATGAGATCGAAGTTTCGCTCGGCGAAGGCGCGCATTGCCGGCTCGATCGCGTTAGGTGTACCGGGTTCGATGTCGCGCAACACTATCGGGAGATCTTTTGCGGCACGTTGGACACCTTCCCACGCGGCGGCGTTGAACGATCTGTCGTCCTTTCCACCAATGTCGAAGACGATCCCGACGTAGATCTTCGACGGGTCGCGACCCATAGAGTCCTGACAACCCGGCATCAGCAGCGTCGTCGCGACGAGTAGTGCGAGAAGTAGAAAAACTTTGTATTTCATTCGTTGATGATTTCCTTAACTAACTTCAACGGCTGTGCAGCAGGTTCATCTGCGATGTGATACGCGGCCTGGATGCGACGCGCAGCCTCGGCCGCAGCCGAAGCATCCGCGCAGTACACTGTCCCGATCGTCTGCCTTGCCCGAACCTGATCGCCCAGTTTCAACTCAGATGTAAAACCAACCGTTGGATCGACCGTGTCTTCGATGCGCACGCGCCCGCCGCCGATTGCCGCGATTGCGTGACCAATCTCCGTCGTATCGACCCTTGTAATGAAGCCGGAGCGCGGGGATTCTACCTTAACAGTTTCGCTTACCAAAGGCAGAAAACGGCCCGGATCGTCGCACACGCGTGGCTCACCGCCTTGCGCCTCGATATTGCTTCGGAGGCACTCGAGTGCCTTGCCTGAACGTAAAACTCGCTCGAGTCGCGCACGAGCCGCTTCAATGGTTTGATCGACATTCGCGAGCATGAGCATGTGCGCCGAGAGTTCGAGGGACAAGTCGAGCACCGGCTGCGCAGCTTCGTTCGCCTCACCACGCAGAAGAAGTACGCACTCTTCAACCTCGAGAGAATTGCCGACCGCGCCGCCGAGCGGTTGATTCATGTCCGTCAACAAAGCACGCGTCTTGATGCCGCACGAATTTCCCGTGCTCACCAGCGCATGGGCCAATGCGTGTGCACGCGGTTCTTCGCGCATGAACGCACCGTTACCCACCTTCACGTCGATGATCATCGCATCGAGGCCGGCGGCGCCTTTCTTCGAGATGATCGACGCGACGATCAAGGGTATGGCTTCGACTGTCGAAGTCGCATCTCGCAGCGCGTACATCTTTTTATCTGCCGGCGCGATCTCGGCGGTCTGTCCTGCCATCGCGTAGCCCACGCGCGTGAGAACCTGCTTGAACTCAGTCAAACTCAGGTTTACGCGATAACCCGGAATCGCCTCGAGCTTGTCCAGCGTTCCGCCTGTATGGCCCAGACCACGACCGGAAATCATCGGCACAGACACGTCACACGCGGCGACGAGCGGAGCGATGATGATCGAGGTCTTATCACCAACGCCGCCGGTCGAATGTTTGTCAGCTTTTGGTTTGGGAATGTCGGAGAAGTCGAGGATGTTGCCGGAGTTGAGCATCGCTTCGGTCAACGCCTGCTGCTCGTCCGGGTTCATGCCATTGAGGTAAATGGCCATGAGCAGCGCGCTGACCTGGTAATCGGCAATACGACCGCTGGTTACGCCCGCGATGAAGAAATCGATCTCTTCACGCGAGAGGCTCAGCCCATCTCTCTTTTTTCTGATGACGTCCTGTGGTCTCAAGCAGCTTTCCTTAGTTGCTCTCCATAAGAACAGCGGCCTGAGCGGTCACAGCGAGCCCCTGCCCCACCGCATCGAGCCCTTCGCCCGTCTTCGCTTTCACGTTCACACACTCAGCGTCGATTCCCAACACGCCGGCGATGTTCTCGCGCATGGAATCGACGTACGACCTGAGTTTTGGCGTTTCAAGCAAGATGGTCGAGTCAACATTCACAACGTGGAGACTGCGTTCGCGGGCCAACCACATCACCCGCGAAAGCAATTCAAGACTATTCGCACCACTCCACTGTGGATCCTTGTCCGGGAAATGAACTCCGATATCACCTTCACACAGCGCACCCAGAATCGCATCAGCAATCGCGTGACTCAACGCATCTGCATCCGAATGGCCGTCCGCACCGCGATCTGACGCGATGTGCACACCACCCAGCACGAGTGCGCGTCCTTCGACGAGTCGATGAGTGTCAGTACCGATGCCGATGCGTAACATCTTTCGTGCTTTTTTGTGGCTAGCCTTTTAACAACGCCTCAGCAAGCTCGAGATCCTCAGCAGTCGTAATCTTAATATTCCTCGGACTGCCTTCGACAATGCTCACGCGTTGGCCCAGTTGTTCGACAAGCGCGCTTTCGTCAGTCAACGACGGATCGTTCACGTCAGCTTGCTGGTACGCCTGTCGCAGCAACTCGTAACGAAAGCACTGCGGCGTCAAAGCGCGTCGCAAAGCAGTTCGATCCAGAGTCTTCACAACCGCGTGATCGCCAACCTGCTTGATCGTGTCGGTTACCGGGGCGACAAGAATCGCAGCGCCATCCGCCTGCGCAGCCGCGACAGTGCTCGTGATCTCGTCGACGGTAACAAACGGACGAACACCATCGTGCACCGCGACGATCTCAGCCGTCGCCGATCTGATCGACATCAAGCCGCGCTTTACCGAATCAGCACGCGTTGCACCACCCGGCACGATCCGCGCGACTTTCCCGAGGCCGAATTTCGCTGCCATTGAAAGGAAGCCCGCAGACTCCTCCGCGGGCAACACCACTATCACTTCATGAATGCTGTCACACTCCTGGAACGGCTTGAGCGTGTGAAAAATCACCGGCGTTCCTGCTAAGAGCAGAAACTGCTTCGGCGGGTGGCGCGTGCGCGCGCCGCTCGCCATCCGGGTGCCGGCGCCGGCGGCGGCAATAATCGCGATGTTCATGAAGAAGTTAGGAATTGGCGCGCAGGCGCGCCGCAAGCAGTGGCCGTGCCGGCGTCAGCTCTCCGTGATCGGCTCGCTTTCAGAAATACGCACTGGAGCTGGAGTGCTGCGCGAATCTCGCATCTGACGTCGCGAAGCGCCGTTGGTGCGATGAATGTCGCTGTGTCCGCCATTTTCCGCTTCTTCCCAGAGACGGCCGAAGATCATCTTCCCGGCAGTTGTCTGCAACACGCTGGTCACTGCAATGTCGGCGTTCTTGCCGATCAAACGGCGCGCATTGTCGACCACCACCATCGTGCCATCGTCGAGATAGGCCACGCCCTGATTGTATTCCTTGCCTTCCTTCAGGATGAAAACCCTCATCGCCTCGCCTGGGAGTACGACTGGCTTGAGCGCATTTGCCAACTCGTTAATGTTGAGCACACTGACTCCGCGCAACTGGGAGACCTTGTTCAAGTTGAAATCGTTCGTGACGATTACGGCGTCAAGCTGTTTGCCGAGCTCGATCAACTTCAGGTCAACTTCGCGAACGGAAGGAAAGTCAGTCTCAACGATTTGAATATCGAGCGAACTGTTGTTCTGGAGCCGGTTGAGCATGTCCAGACCGCGGCGCCCGCGTTGGCGCTTGGACGAGTCAGGTGAATCGGCCACCTGTTGCAACTCGCGCAGGATGAACTGTGGAATGATCAACGAGCCTGTCAGAAATCCTGTTTCGGCAACGTCGGCGATGCGGCCGTCGATGATCACGGAGGTGTCGAGAATCTTTAGATCGCGCCGGGCGACCTTGTCGCTGAAGATTCCACCCAATGCGGAGAGGTCGAGGTAGTCACCTTTCGCAGCGCCGACCATCAATCCGACGTACGCCATGAACAATGTCAGCGCCAGCGTTAAATACGTCTTCATTCCCGGTTCAAGCGCGTGTGATTCCTGTCGACTGATCAGCGTACCGATCAAGTAGGCGCCAATTATTCCGAGGATCGAACCAACCGCAGCGCCGATCAACGTCTTCAAAGTGGCGCGACGAATGCGCATCTCAAAAACGATGATGCAGACGGCGATCAGCGCACCGGCGCCGGCAGAAATCCATGGATCGTCGCCCACCGGTACCAGCTTGTACCCCGCGATCACCAGAATTGCCGTAAATATAAGCCGTATTAAGACGACATCGGCACGCATCACAAACGCATACTACCACGCCAAATATCCGCAGCGCCACGTAATCCTTGGCATTTAAGCCCTTCTTACGCTTAAACTAGCGGCATGAGTAAACCAATTCTGATTGCCGTCATGGCACTCGTGTGTGCCATACAGCAGAGCTCGCTGAAATTTACGGTTCCCGCCGGTTGGGTCGAAGAAGAGAGGACTTCAAGTATGCGCATCGCGCAGTACCGGCTGCCGAAGGCGGCGGGCGATGCGGAGGACGCGTCGCTGGTCCTTTATTACTTCGGACAGAACCAGGGAGGTTCGACGGCAGCAAACGTCGAACGCTGGATTGGTCAGATTCAACAGGCGGACGGCAGTTCTTCGAAAGATAAATCTAAAGAGGAGAACCTCGAGGCGCACGGATTGAAGGTCACAGCGGTGGACGTGTCGGGGACCTACGTTGGTGAGACAGCACCGGGCAGCGGCACATTCCACAACAAGCCCGGCTACCGGCTCCGGGCAGCGGTGGTGGAAACTCCGAAGGGATCTTATTTCGTGAAACTCGTGGGACCCGAAAAGACTGTGGCGCAGTGGAACGAGTCGTTCTTGAGCTATCTACGGTCGTTCGAGTTTAAGTAATTGTTTTGTGCCTTTTCGTGGCTCTATTTATAGCGATAGGTAATGCGTCCGCGCGACAGGTCGTAGGGCGACATCTCAACACTCACGCGATCACCAACCAAAATCCGGATACGATTCTTGCGCATCTTTCCGGAAATAGCTGCTAACACCACATGCTCGCTGTTGTCGAGGCGGACTTTGAAAAAGGCGTTGGGCTGTTTATCGATGATAACGCCCTCCGCCGGGATCAGATCTTCTGCTGCCAATTAGGTTCTCCTTGGGAGTGGGTTTCGGACCGGAGACAATAACATAAATTAGCCGCAGATGAACACGGATGACGCAGATAAAGGCAGTATCTGCGTCATCCGTGTTCATCTGCGGCTAATTTTGAACTTGTTCAAAAAACCTCTTGACACCCACCCGAATCAGGCGTAGGCTGCGGCTAGTTGAACGTGTTCAAATTCAGCTTAAGGAGGCTGACCATGACAATCGGAATAAGCACATACCTGATTTACCTGGCCATCAGCATCGCGCTGACTATCTGGGTCGCCCGCACACTACACAAAAACGGCCGCGTCTTCCTGGTCGACGTCTTTCACGGAAACGAGGCCCTCGCCGACTCGGTCAATCACCTGCTCGTTGTCGGCTTCTACCTGATCAATTTCGGTTACGTCACCCTGGCCCTCAAACTCGGCTACGCCGTCACCTCCGCGGAGCAAAGCATTGAAGCCCTGTCCGTGAAGGTAGGCATGGTGCTCCTCGTCCTCGGCGGGATGCACTTCTTCAATCTCTTCATCTTCAGCCGCATGCGCCGCAGGTCACACGCGCAGCCAAACAATCACCCTCCGGTGAACCCAGACACTTTCACCGCCACCGCCGTCCACCAGGAGGCATGAGCCATGCAAGCCCTAACCGTGCTTTACGACCCTGAGTGTGGACTATGTAAGCGCGCGCACGAGTGGTTGGCGGATCAATCAAAGATCATCGAGCTCAAGTTCGTGGCGTGTGCTTCTGATGAAGCGCGAAAACGCTACCCACAGCTCGATCACGATCTGACCAAGAAGGATCTGACAGTGGTGGACGACGAAGGTTGGGTCTATTTCGGTCCAAAAGCCTGGTTGATGGTCCTGTGGGCACTCGCACGGTATCGCGAGTGGTCCTATCGCCTGGCGGCGCCGGAACTCTTGCCCACCACGAAACGCGTGGTGTCGATGATCTCGCAGAATCGATATCAGATCGGACGAGCCGCGGGATTCAACAGGTGACACGATGGCTGCGACGCGCAAAAAGAAGACAGCGACAAAGACCGTCAAAGGCGATCAGACCAAGACGCTGATCCTCGAGACTGCTCTGGAGATGTTTCGCGAGCGTGGGTATGACGAGACCACGATGCGCGCCATTGCTCAAAAGGCAGGCGTGTCACTCGGTAATGCCTATTACTACTTCAGCTCGAAGGAATATCTGATCCAGGCGATTTATCAGCGCATCCACGACGATCATCTCGCCCTCGCCGAACCTGCGCTCGAAAAACACGACACACTGAAAGCACGCTTGCTCACAGTGATGCGTTTGAAGATCGACATTCTCAAACCGTATCACCAGTTTGCGGGCGTGCTTTTCAAGACTGCGGCACATCCGCAAAGTCCCTTGAATCCGTTTTCCGATGAATCGGATCCGGTGCGCGAGGCGAGTATTCAACTGTTCGCAAAAGTCATCGAAGGAACAAAGGCGCGCATTCCAAAAGACCTGCGCGCCGAGTTGCCTTACCTGCTGTGGGTCTATCACATGGGGATCGTGCTGTTTTGGATTCACGACCCATCGCCGAAGCACCGCCGCACGTACCGGCTCGTCAATAACACGGTCGAACTGCTCGATCGATTGATTCATCTCGCCAGCAATCCATTCATGCGACCCTTGCGCAAGCAGGCATTGCGACTCGTCGACGAGCTGCGTGATGCCGCTGAGTCGCTTGACGACGAAGAGCCGGTCGATGTTGCGTGAGATTGAGAGGTTCACATGAGAACCAGAAATCTGTCGTTTCAACTCGAGAAGACAGTGCCCGGTCTATTTCTTCTCCAGGGCTGCTTTGGAGGGATGGCGGGTGGCCTTGTATACACGGCGGCAATCTGTCTCTCGGTCCCGCGTTTCGAATTCATGGATGCGCTTGTGATTGCTGCTTACCTTGTTATCGCGGGGAGCGTCGCCGGTTTATGCAAATCGATAATAATGTGGGCGCCCTACATTTTGACCAAGGTTCAAATTCGTCCTACTGCAAGAGTGCTGATTACGAGTATTGGTAGCGGCGTAGTTGCTTTACTGCTGGCTCTAAAATTCGGTTATGGGTTCGAGCGCCCAAATGATACGGCGAAATGGGTGCTTACGATGATAGCCGGTGGACTGCCAACCGCTATCCTGGTTGGGTCGCGCGTAAAACCGTGGGAGGTCTTCACGTTTGGAAGTATTGCCGTTGGCGACAGTCGAACCGGTGGCAGAGTCGGATCGAAAAGCGTTTTGGCAACACTTGCCACGCTGCCGCTCCGGTTGTTAAGTCTGCTCTGTTTGGCTCTTTGGATACTGGCTGGTGCCTGTGAATACGACCCTAACCAGGGTGTTATCGGCCCCGCAATCGTTTTCTCCATCCCTTTCATATACCTTTTGTGCAGTGCCTACGTGACTTTCAAATCGCCTCACAGTGTCCTACTGCTGGTGAGCAGTATCGCGTTGAATTTACCAGTCGGGCTCATCACCTACCTCACATACAGAATCCGTCCCGGATCTTATCTATTCACCGAAGCCTTCCCTTATGTTTGTGCAATCGGAAGTGTGTTTCTGCTCGCTTGGGCAATTTTCCTGGTCGCCAGGCTGAATGTCCCAATACCGAAAATCATCGCTGGCAGCGACTCGGACCATCACTGTCTCGGTTCGCGATTCATGGAGTGGCAGGAGCATCACGCTTAATCTTTTGTGCCTTTTTGTGGCACTCTCTGCCGAATGGTCCAGATGGCGATCATCGGCGGCGGTATCGGTGGTTTGACCGCGGCACTCGCGCTTCAACAATCCGGTTTTCAGTGTGAAGTTTTCGAACAGGCGCCCGCGCTGCACGACGTGGGCGCCGCGATTGCGATTTGGCCCAACGCGACTCGGGTCCTGCAGCGTCTGAATGTGTTCGAGAAGATCCTCGAGAAAGCAGGCGTGATGGAGGAGATTCGCTGGGTGGACCAGAACGGCTGGTTGATCAATCGCGTCTCGATTTCCGATCCGCAATTCCCTGCCGTCGCGCTGCACCGTGCGGACTTACAAAACACTCTCCTCCATACGCTTCCACGGTCGTCGATTCATCTCGGATACGAGCTAATCGATCAAACACAGCGCGGCGACAAGATGGTCGCGACGTTTGCCAACGGCGACTCGATCGAAGCTGACTTCCTGATCGGTGCTGACGGCATTCACTCGCGCGTACGCGAACAATTCTTAAACGACGGTCCGCCTATCGATCGCGGCTATGTCGTGTGGCGTGGAATATCACCGACCATCCCGCCGGACATTCCACCCGCAACAGCAATAGAATTTCACGGACGCGGAAAACGTTTCGGTGCCGGCCCAGTCGGCCTCGGACGACTCGGTTGGTGGGCCACTGCGAATCCTCCGAACACCCATGAACTATCGCAACTATTCGAAGGCTGGCAGCGACCGGTTCTCGAGTTGGTCCAGGCAACACCACCCGGATCCATACTAAAAACGCATGCCTCCGATCGCCTTCCGACGAAGGTCTGGGGCCGTGGTCGAATGACGATGCTGGGCGACGCAATTCACCCAACCACACCCAACCTCGGCCAGGGCGGTTGTCTCGCGATGGAAGACGCAGTAGTGCTGGCGAAGTGTTTTGAAAAACACAGTGCTACCGAAGAGGCACTACGAAACTACGAGCAGCTTCGCTACAAACGCACATCAGCGCTCAGCAAATACTCGCGTTACTACGGCAGCGTGGGACAGTGGGAAAACATCTGGGCCAGAGCCCTGCGCAGAACCGCGCTCGCCCTCATCCCCGAATCCATCGCGCAACGGCTAATGCAGATCGTCTTCGACTACAACGCAACTGAAGTTTCGATATAATCCACCAAGTCTCACGATGGCAGGTACAATAAGGATGGCCAAAAAACCGCCCGCGGCTTTAATGAGCTACGCTCACTCCGACGATACGGACCGGCATCTCACGATCTTCCGCGAACGCCTGAGCCAAGAGGTACGGGTACAAACAGGGCTGGAGTTTCCGATCTTTCAGGACATCAAAGACCTTCAGTGGGGACAGAACTGGCAACAACGGATTGAGGACGCACTCGACGAAATACTCTTTCTCATTCCTATCATTACTCCGAGCTTTTTTTTCAGCGACGCCTGTCGGTCAGAACTTGAGAGGTTCGTCAGGCGAGAGAAGAAGCTCGATCGCGAAGATCTGATTCTGCCCGTTTACTTCGTTGAAACCGATCTCCTAAGCGACCCGGAGTTACGCGAGACCGACGAACTGGCCAAAGTGATTGCAGCACGTCAGTACATCGACTGGCGGGACTTGCGCTTCGAGCCTTTCACGAACCCGCAGGTCCGCAAAGCACTCGCACAACTCGCAGTGCAAGTAAAACACGCGTTGCCCCGTATTCAGTCGACCCAAAAAGCTTCCGCTAAGACGTCCGCCGCTCCTGAGGCTCAACCTACCGCTGCAACCACCGCCGCAAGCGGCGAACCACCTGCAGAAATCTCAACTGCTAAAAAAGAGCCGCCGACTTGCATTGTTGATTCGTTGCATCGTGGAGACTTCACCACTATTACCGAGGCTATCAAAAAGGTCGCCCCGGGTACCCGAATCCTTATCCGACGAGGGCTTTACAAGGAAGGTCTGGTTATTGACAAGCCGCTCGAGATCATTGGTGACGGAGACGCGGGCGACGTCGTTATACAGGCCACCGGCACGCAGGTGATTAAATTTCAGACGACAATGGGTCGCATAGTCAACTTGACATTGCAGCGAATGGGCGGGGGCAACTGGCCTTGCGTCGACATCGCCCAAGGACGCGTTGAACTGGAAGATTGTGATATCACTAGTCCAACCCATTCATGTGTCGCCGTACATGGGGGCGCGGATCCCAAACTGCGCCGTAATCGCATTCACGACAATAAGGAAGGCAGCGGAGTTTTCGTGTATGAGAATGCACAAGGCACGCTTGAAGATAACGATATATTCGGTAACGCGCTGTCCGGCGTAGAGATCAAGAACACTAGCAACCCGACACTTCGTCGCAACCACATCCATCATAGTAAACGAGCGAGTGGAGTTTTCGTGTACGATGGTGGCCAAGGTATCTTTGAGGACAATGACATCTTCAGTAATGCCTTATCAGGAGTTGCAATTGGAACTACCGGCAACCCAACCCTGCGCCGTAACCGCATATACGATGCCAAACAAAGTGGCGTGTATGTCTACGAGAAGGGTCAAGGCACATTAGAGGACAACGACATCTTCAGTAATGGAAATTCAGGGATAAGCTCAACCGAGGGTGGAAACCCAGTGGTCAGAAACAATCGGATCAACAAGAATGCCTACTTCGGCATTCGCGTTTACGAGAACGGAAGTGGCGTATTTGAAAACAATGACCTCACTAAAAACGCGAAAGACGCATGGTCCATCGCGGAGGATAGTAGGGCGAACGTAACGCGGGTTAACAACAACGAGAAATAGTATCCACAGATTACACAGATCGAATCTGCGTAATCTGTGGATAGCTTTTACTTCGAGCCGGGCGATCCGGTGATGGGATTGCCCTCGATGTCGATGTAAGTGATCGGCGCGATATTCGTCGCTTTCAGAGCAGCTTCGACCGAAGATCGATCGCCGACGATCACGATTGCCAGGTGATTTAAATCGATGTACTTCTTTGCCACCCGCAGCAGATCTTCTTTCGTTACCGCTGATACGTTCTTCGCGTAAGTCTGATAAAAATCTTCCGGCAAGCCTTGCACAACCAGCGACGTAATGGCGCCGCTGATCGCGCTCACGGAAGCAAAACGCTGTGGCAGTCCCTGAATCAGGGCCTCCTTCGCCGTCGTGATCTCTTCATCCGTTACCGGCTTCTCGCCCACGATTCCCTTCAGCTCTTTCATGAACTCGATCAGCGCCGCATCAGTCTTGTCGGAAAAGATCGAGCCGCCCGCACGGAACGCACCCGGGCCTTTGCCGTAGCTGAAACCGGAGTTCACGCCGTAGCTGTAGCCCTTCTGCTCGCGAATGTTTGCATTCAGGCGCGACTGAAACTGTCCACCGAGAATCGTGTTGAGCACCTGCAATGCAAAATAGTCCGGCGTGTTTCTAGGTGGACCAGGCAGTCCGATATTAACTACCGACTGCGCTGAACCAGGCTTGTCAACAAAATAGATCTTGGCCGGCTGGAGTTCGGGCAGCTTCGGATATTCGAACGACGGCTTGTCACCGCCCTTCGTCCATCCCGTCAATCCCTTTTCCACAGCAGCCTTGGCCTGAGCGGGTGTGATGTCGCCCACGACCGTGATGATTGCTCGACCCGGTTGATAGTAGGCCTTTTGAAATGCGATCACGTCATCGCGCGTGATTGCCTTCACCGATGCCTCAGTGGCGCGCTGGCCGTAAGGGTGACCACTGCCGTAGAGAACCTTTGCGAACACCTGCGAACCTACAATCGTCGGCTGATCTTTCGCCTGCGTCAGGTTCACCAGCGTTCGCGCACGCAACCGTTCGAGTGCCTCGGCGGGGAACGTCGAGTTCAACATCATATCGGCAAGAATCGCCAGTGTTGGTTCGAAGTTTTTTGTCGTCGAAACAAAACTGACAGACCCCTCCTCGCCGCCGACACCTGCACCCACGCTTGTTCCCAACAGTTGCAACGCATCCGAAAGCTGATCGCCTGTTTTCGTTGTCGTACCTTCTGACAACATGGACGCAGTCATCGATGCCACGCCGCGACGCTCAACAGACTCAAACTGATTAGCACCACCGACGAACGTGATCGAGAAGTTTACCAGCGGCAGATTGTGACGCTCAGAAACGATCAACGTCGCACCGTTTGCCAACTGAGTCTTGGTCCACGTGGGAACGCGCAGCACTGGAGTTGGACCAGCCGTCGGCTGTTTCGTGCGGTCGAGTGTTTGCTGAGCCAACGCGGCAATGTTCGCCACACTGATGACGAACGCTGCCGCCAGAGCAAGAACTCTCTTCTGTTGTTTCATGATCTACCTCCTCGTCCAGTAACCATGCTGACGGCCTCGCTCTCGGTTGCTTTCGAAGCCTGATCCTTTTTGCCCTTCGGCACGACACTCAGCACGATGCGAGCACGCGTCAGATATTGAGATGCAACGCGCTTGACGTCTGCCGCAGTCACGGCCAGCGTCTTTTGATAGTCGGTACTGAACTGGCCGGCATTGCCGTAAAAGACCGCGCCACTATTCAGTCGCTCCGCTTTGCCGAGGTTCGACTCCAGCCCGCGCAGGAAGTTCAGTTCGAGTCCGCTCTTCGCTTTCTGCAACTCTTCCGCGGTTGGACCTTCGCTGATGAACTTCTGTATTACCTGATCGACAGCCACTTCCAATTCAGTAAGTGTGGCTTCGGGTCGTGGAATGACTGTCACTTGAAACACGCCGACGTCCTCAGAGGAGTTCTGAAAACCGAACACGTTCGACGCCTTTTGCGAATCGTACACAAGCGCCTTCGTCAAACGCGCCGTGCGCGAGCCCGACAGGATCGAGCCCATCACTGACAGCGCGTAATCGTCGTCGTTCTTGAATCCGACTGTGGGCCATTGAATATAGAGGCGCGGCACCTGCACGCGATCCTCATAGACCAGGCGCTTGCTCGCCTCTAATTTCCCGAGCGGGACGGACGGTCTCTGCACCTGCTTGCCCTGCGGCAAGTCGCCAAAGTATTTCTGAATCCATGCTTTCGCCTGCGCAGGATCGAAATCGCCGACGACTGCAAGCGTCGCGTTGTTTGGCGCGTAGTAAAGCCGGAAGAAATCCTTGACGTCTCCTTCAGATGCCGCAGTGAGATCGGTCATCGAACCGATCACCGGCCACGAATACGGATGGGCCTTCGGATACATCGCGGCTGCAAGAATCTCGCTCACGCGACCATACGGCTGGTTGTCGTAACTCTGCCGCCGCTCGTTCTTCACAACATCGCGTTGTGCGTTGAGCTTAGCGATGTCGAGTTTGTCGAGCAGAAAGCCCATGCGATCGGATTCGAGCCAAAGCGCCGATTCGAGGTAGTTGGAAGGGATCGTCTCGTAGTAGTTCGTGCGGTCGTTGGTTGTGGATCCGTTGTTTCCCCCGCCGACACCTTCAGTGAGCTTGTCGTGCAGTCCATAAGGAACGTGGCCGGAGCCTGTGAACATCACGTGCTCGAACAGGTGCGCGAAGCCCGTGCGTCCTGCAACTTCGTTCTTTGAACCGACGTGATACCAAACGTTCACGGCGACGGTGGGCGTGGTGCGGTCGAGTGAAAGAATCACTGTGAGACCGTTTGGGAGTTTATAAGTTTCGAATGGAATCTTGATGGAGTCGGATGAGGCCGTGCTCTTCTTCTGACCCAACAGTGGTTGAGACAACGCGATGGTCAGGACGAGGGCCAGAGCCGACAGTGCTCTTCTTTTATTGGTCACGACAACTCCTTTCGCATGCTACGGTGTTTTCCGGCGTGGCAGGTGTGCGGGCGTATCCTATGAAGGTGAAAACCCGCTGTCAACCGCATTAGGATGAGAGGGACTCAGGGCCGTGCGAATTCATGAACGATCATCCGAAAGTTTGAATCAGCGATGTAATCCGCGCTCATCTGTGGCTTAATAGCTCAATTATGAAAGCCATACAAGTTTCTCGAGTCGGTGGGCCGGAGGTGCTCACTCTAGTCGATCTGCCGGTTCCAACTCCGAAACCAAACGAAGCGGTCGTTCAGATCAAGGCGTCCGGCGTGAACTTTATCGACGTCTACTTTCGCGAAGGCCGGTATCCGGCGTCGCTGCCGTTTGTGGACGGACAGGAAGCGGCGGGTGTGATTGCGGAGGTTGGAAGTGATGTGACGCTGGTGAAGCGTGGCGATCGTGTCGCTTACACGAGCGCGTTGGGAAGTTATGCTGAGTACGCGGCGGTTCCAGAGAGTCGCCTGGTGAAGATTCCTGACGAGCTGGACTTTGAACAAGCGGCTGCGGCGATGCTCCAGGGCATGACGGCTCATTACCTTTCGCACAGCAGTTACGAACTGCAAAGCGGCGAGACGGCGTTGATACACGCTGCGGCCGGCGGCGTTGGGTTGCTGCTGGTGCAAATGGCGAAAAGGATCGGAGCGCGCGTCATTGGGACGGTTGGGACGGAGGACAAAGCCCGGCTCGCGCGTGACGCAGGCGCCGATGAATGCATCATCTACACCGAGAAAGATTTTGAGACTGAAACGCAGCGATTGACGGACGGTAAAGGAGTGCATGTCGTTTACGATGGTGTCGGCAAAGACACGTTTGATAAAGATCTCAACGTACTTCGTCCGCGCGGTTACCTGGTGTTGTTTGGCGGGTCGAGCGGTGCGGTCCCGCCGTTCGATCTCATCAAGCTCTCACAGAAAGGCTCGCTCTTCATCACGCGCCCGACGCTGGCCCACTACACTGCCGCACGCGACGAGCTCGAGTGGCGTGCGAACGATGTCCTTCAGATGATCGTCCGTGGCGACCTCAAACTTCGCATCCACAAGGTCTACCGACTAGAAGAGGCGGAACAGGCACATCGCGATCTGGAAGGGCGTAAGACGACTGGGAAGCTATTACTCAAACCATAAAATCCGTACACAGATTACACAGAGTTTTTCCTCTGCGTTATCGGCTGTTTTAACGCAGAGGACGCAGAGATTACGCAGAGGGCCGCAGAGAAAGCCCCAAAACAAGAAAACCTTGACAGGCATTTTGGCGACGCCTATAGTAATCGAGGTCATGATTAGCACTCGCACATTTTTCTACTTCGCCTTTACTTACCGCTTCTTCTTTAACGAGGAGAGCGGACCGGCGAAGTTTGAAAGCGACGTGCTGAAGACCTAAGAAAAAAGCACAATACCTTCAACGAGCCAGCCGCGATCCTAAAAAGTCGCGGCTGGTTTTTTTGTATTAACGACGGCCCAGGAGTTTTGAATCATGGACATCGAGCATTGGCGCAAAGAAATCGACGAAATCGATGCCGAACTGCTTCGCCTGTTGAACATGCGGGCACGCCTCGCCCTCAAGGTCGGGGCCCTCAAACAGGCCAAACAACTGCCATTTTGCGACCCCGACCGCGAACGCACAGTCCTGCAACGCCTGCAAGAGATCAATTGCGGCCCGCTTGACGGACGCGCCGTGGGCAGAGTCTTTCGGCGAATCATCCACGAATCGAAACGCGTTGAGGTAGCGCAATTGAGGTAACACGCGTGAGGATGCTGATTCGAAAACCAAGAGTGGCGTTTCAGGGAGAGCGCGGCGCGTTCAGCGAAGAGGCTGCGATGAAGTTGCTCGGCAATGAGATCGAACTAGTACCGCGCAAAACCTTCGCGGATCTCTTCAACAGCCTCGACGAACGGATCGCCGACTATGTTCTTGCGCCCGTGGAAAATACGATCGCCGGCGTCGTTCATCCGTCAGTCGATCTGATGCAGTCGAGCTCGCTCGCGGTCCTTGACGAAGTCGTAATCAAGATCGAACAACACCTGATCGGCTTCGCCGGTGCAAACTTCGACGTGATCGAAACAGTACAGTCTCACCCGGTAGCACTCGCTCAATGCAGTCGCTTTTTTGAAAAGAACCCCCAACTCCAACCCGTCGTCGCCGACGATACTGCGGGAAGTGTTGCTGAAATCGTCCGTCTTCGTGATCCCAAACGGGCGGCGGTCGCCGGGCAACGCGCCGCGGAAATCTACGGCGGATCCATCATTCGCAAAAGTATTCAGGACCAGACGGAAAACTACACCCGATTTGTTTTACTGTCGGCCTCAACCGAACCCAAGACCTACCCTGCTTTAGTAAAGGAACAAACATCATGATCGTCAACATGTCTTCTAACGCAACCTCCGACGAAATCAATCACATCATCGACCGCATCAAGGAATGCGGCTTTCAAGCACACGTAGTTAAAGGAGAGGAACGCACCATCATCGGAGCAGTCGGGAGCAGCGGGCGCCGCTCGGAAATCGAAGCGCTCCGCGCCGCACCCGGCGTTGCGGAAGTGATCCAGATCTCTCATCCGTTCAAGTTGGTGAGCCGGCAACTACGGCAAGCGCGCACCGTTGTCGACGTGCGCGGCAAGAAAATCGGCAACGGCGATTTGGTCGTCATCGCAGGGCCGTGCTCGGTCGAGTCGGAAGAGCAACTGATGGAAACCGCGCACGCCGTGAAAGCGTCAGGCGCCGACATGCTTCGCGGTGGCGCCTACAAACCGCGTACGTCGCCATACGACTTCCAGGGACTCGGAGTCGAAGCACTGCGACTTCTTCAACAAGCGAGCAGAGAGACTGGACTGCCAATCGTGACTGAAGTCATGAGCGAGACGGACGTGGAGATTGTCGAGCAGTTTGCGGACATGATGCAGGTCGGCGCGCGCAACATGCAGAACTTCTCGCTGCTGCGTAAACTCGCGCGCGTATCCAAACCGATCTTGTTGAAACGTGGGCCATCGGCGACGGTCAAGGAGTGGCTCCTCGCGGCAGAATACTTACTCGCGGGCGGTAATGCGAACGTGGTGTTGTGTGAGCGCGGCATCAAGACGTTTGAGACTGCGACACGCAACACACTCGATCTCGCAGCGGTGGCGCTGGCGAAAGAGTTGTCGCACCTGCCTGTGATGGCAGATCCTTCACACGGAACAGGCCTGCGCAGCTTGATTACTCCGATGTCGAAAGCCGCGGCCGCCGTCGGTGCTGATGGATTGTTGATTGAAGTGCATCCGTGTCCGGAGCGTGCGCTTTCAGATGGGCCTCAGTCGCTGGATCTGCAAGGGTTTCAGGAGTTGATGGAAAGCCTCGGGCAGGCTCCCGTACGAGAAGCCAAAGCGGCATAAAGCAGCCACGGATTACACGGATGATCCGCAACTATCCGTGTAATCCGTGCTCAATCAGTTTCCTTCGGGGCTGCGCATCTTTCGCGGCAGCTCCTTCTCGACCTTCATAATCGTGCCGTCGATCGCGTTGACCCAAACGTGCGTGGCGCCGACGTCGCCTTCATTCGCGATCATCACGTGGTAGAAAACCGCGCCGTCCTTGCCGAGTTTTCCAGGCTCTTCCCAGCCTTTCGCATCAAGACTGCAAAGCAAAACTTTTCCGGGAGTCTGGCTGGTGGCGATTTGAATGGCCTGGTCCATGTTGATCTTCGCCAGACGAATTAACGCAGCCTGCCTGACCTCCCTCATTTCCATTTCCAGCTTCTGCTTGCGCGCAACTTCTTCGCGAAACGCAGGGTCGCTCGCCATCTTCTCTCTAACCTGGTCGAGTTCCCCACGTGCCGCGCGACTCTTCATTTCAAGTTCTTCATTCCTCTGCCTCTCTTTTTCTGTTTGTTTGCGTTCCTGCTCCTGGGCCACTGGCTCTTGCGCGTATGGCTCGACTTCAAACCGCAGAGCAAACGCAGCCGCCGCGACGCACGGCACAAGCAGCAGCAACACAACAGCGAAGAGCAACAGTTTCTTCCAACGCGTATTCAACACAGGTTTCTTTAACAATGACATGATACGGGCCTCCAGAATGTCAGCATCGGCGATGCCTACGGTTGTAGTAACGGAGAGACGACGCAGTGGTGGGGCGGAGCTGGCGAGCCGTACGAGCGAGCGAGCATAAACTTCAGCGTTCAGGATTCGCTCCGCGACAAGCTCGTCGCAACAGAGTTCGCGGGTTTGTTTGATCCGGCGTCTTAATAAAGCCGCGGCTGGATGAAAAGAGATCGGGACGAAGAGTAACTCGTAAATAAAGTTGAGCACATAATCCAGCCGCGCTACATGAATGAATTCGTGTCCGATGGCGGAGGTGAGTAGATCGATATTGCCTTCACGCAACAGCGGTTCAGGCAGAATTATAACGGGATGAAAGAGACCGATCGTCACCGGCACCGGCAGTGTTTCTGAACGAAGTAGTTTTACTGGTCGCGAACCAGTTGCGACTTGTCGTTCGCACGTGCTGATGACTTCTGCGACGAGGTCGTTTGGTTCTAACTCGACGGCGAGACGCCTGATCGTTCTGGTATTCTGCCAGGCCTGAAACAGCTTGAAGATTCGGTAGAGAAGAAACGCGCCGAACAGTGCAAGCAGAAAATATCCAAGACTTTGATTCAACTGAAACGTTGCCGGTAGTGCGAAACTCGGCTCCGAGAAGTTTTGCTGTTGAAATGGCTGTAACTCTTCGGTCAGCAAGACCGGATACGAGTTCGGCGGCGGAAGAGAAGGGGTGTTGCCGAGTGTTCGTAATGACGTTGTGAATGGAACAGCGAACGAGAGGCAGAGAGCGCTAACCCAGAGCCAGTGCCGGTAACGAGCGACCGAATCACGCAGCAGCCAGGAGCCCAAGGCTGCCAGGCTCGCGATTAGCGCAATCTGCCAAAGGGAGTTCAATAGAAACGTCAGGAGCAATTGGCTAATTGTTCTCATCGGCTTCCTCCTTGCCCTGTTCGACGAGCTTTTGCAGGCGCGCGAGTTTCTCGGGCGTGAGGTGTTTGGTTTCCACCAGACTCATCACGAGACTCTCCGCTGAACCGCCGAAGAGCCGGTCGACGACATCCTTCACGTGCTTGCCGACGACTTGTTTACGGCTGACTGCCGGTTTATAGAAGTACGCGCGGTTCTTCAGGGTTCTCTTTGCTTTACCTTTGCGTTCGAGAATGTTGAGCATGGTCTGGACGGTCGTATAAGCCAGATCGCGTTTGAGTTTCTGCTGCACGGTCTGAACGTTTGCGGGTCCGGTATCCCACAGCACGTGCATGATCTCGAGCTCGAGTGGAGTCAGGTTCTCTGTCTTCGGGCGCGCCATAACGATTGGTGTCTCCTAAGTTTTTAGGAGTATAGAGAGGGGACCGGAGCGTGTCAACTAATTTTTTAGGAGCCGCAGATGAACGCAGATGAACGCTGATGTGATCAGCGTTCATCTGCGGCTAATAATCGTTGTAGAATCCCACGCTGCCACGAAAAGTGAAAAGACAGACGATCATCCATACCCTGATCTACGGCCTCTGTGGCGGAGTGCTGATCGTTGTGCTCCGTTTAGTGGAGTACCGGTTTCTGGTCGTCGAGCACTCGGTCGAGATTTACGGCGGACTGATTGCCCTGCTTTTCTCCGGAGCCGGCATCTGGCTCGGCCTCAAACTGACCAGAAAGAAGGAGGTGCTGGTCGTTAAAGAAGTCCCAGTGCCCTCATCGCAGCCTTTTGCTTTAAACGAAGACCGACTGAAAGACCTCGGCATCACGAAACGCGAACTCGAGATTCTGGCATTGATCGCGCAAGGCATGAGCAACCGCGAGATCGCGGAAAAACTGTTTGTCAGTGAAAACACAGTCAAGACCCACTCGAGCCGGCTCTTCGACAAGCTGAGCGCCAAGCGCCGCACTCAAGCCGTACAGATCGGTAAAGAGCTGGGTTTGATCCCTTAACGATCTTTGTGTCCCTGTTTGTCCCTTTGTGGCCCTAGTGCAAAAGTAGTATTTTTGCGGCCACCAGACGAAATCATCCGAAAGTATGACGACAACTCAACCCCGCGAAGGTAGCGTACGCCGCAGATTTCCACAGACTACTCAGGAGGCTTTGTCATGAAAAGAATCGTTTTGACGTTTGGGTTGATTTCAGGTGCGATCTTTGTGGTGATGATGTTCACCACGATGCAGTTCATGGACAGGATTGGTTTCGACAAAGGGCACCTCATCGGGTACTCCACGATGGTGGTCGCGTTCCTGTTCGTATTTTTCGGCATCCGGTCTTATCGCGAAAACGTCGGCAACGGCTACATCACGTTCGGACGCGCATTTAAAGTCGGCATACTGATTACGCTGATATCCTGCGCTTGTTACGCACTTAGCTGGGAGATCGTGTATTTCAATTTCGTGCCCGACTTTGTAGACAAATACAGCCAGTACCTGGTCGAGAAATCCCGCGCATCGGGCGCCAGCCCCGAACAGATCGCTACCCAGCTCGCAGAAATGAAGCGCTTTGAGACTCTCTACCAGAATCCGATCTACAACTTTCTCCTCACATTTTTCGTGGAGCCCTTTCCGGTCGGTTTGATACTCACGGTGATTTCAGCTTTGATCCTGAGAAAGCGGCCTAAGGAAATTCCGGAAGCTGAACCAGACACAGGAGCTGTTAATGCTTACTAAAACTCTGTTTGTCGTCCTGACCGTTGGCATGCTGTTCATACCCGTAACCGAACCAACTCAAGCACCACAGTACGATCTACTGATCAGAAACGGACGCATCGTCGACGGGTCAGGACGCGCAGGGTACGTAGCAGATGTTGCAGTTAAAGACGATCGCATCGCCGCGATTGGAAAACTTTCGGAGGCGACGGCAACGCGGGTGATCGACGCGCAAGGTCTCGTGGTCGCGCCAGGCTTCATCGACATGCTCGGACAGTCGGAAACTTACCTGCTCATCGATCCGCGCGCGATGAGCAAGGTAATGATGGGCGTGACGACTGAGGTCACCGGCGAAGGCGAGTCGATTGCGCCGATAAACGAACGACAGATCAAAGAGCAGGAGGACTTTCTACGGCGCTTCAATCTCACAATCGATTGGCGCACGCTCGACCAGTATTTCAACCGACTCCGAAAACAAGGTTCGGGTGTCAACCTGGCGACGTTTGTCGGAGCCACACAAGTTCGTGAATACGTGATCGGATACGACGATCGCGATCCAACGCCACAGGAACTGGAGCAGATGAAGAAGCTCGTCGCGGATGCGATGCTCGACGGTGCCCTCGGTCTCTCCACTTCACTGCAATACGTGCCGGCGCGTTTTGCGGAAACGCCTGAATTGATCGAACTCGCGAAAGTCGCGCGGCAATACGGCGGGATCTACGCCACTCATCAACGCAGCGAAGCAAACAAGATCGACGCCTCGTTGGATGAAGTCTTCGAGATCGCAAAGAAGGCCCAAATTCCTGTCGAGATCTGGCACCTCAAGACGGCGTACAAGAACAATTGGGGCCGCATGGCTCACGTGCTCAATCGCATCAAGCAGGCACGCGATCAGGGACAAGACATCACCGCAGACATCTATCCATACATTGCCGGCAGCACGTCGCTTGCTGCGTCGCTGCCACCATGGGCTCTCGAAGGTGGAACGGAGAAGACGATCGCGCGCTTGCGCGATCCAGCCATGCGTCAGCGTCTGAAGAAAGAGATATCCGAGCCACAGACTGCTTGGGAGAACATTTATCTCGGCAGTGGTGGACCAGAGGGAATTCTGATCGGCGCGGTTGTTAATCGTGAGTTGGAGCCGTTGCAAGGCAAACGCGTTTCTGAAATCGCGGCGCAACAGAAAAAGGACCCACTCGACGCCCTTTTCGATCTGCTCCTCGCGGACAACGGACAAACGAGCGCCATTTACTTCATGATGAGCGAAGATGATATGCGCGCGGCGATGCAGTCGCCGTTCGTCAGTTTCTGTACTGACAGTGGATCGCGGGCGACGGATGGACCACTCGCTGGTTCGAAGTCACACCCGCGTGGCTGGGGAACTTATCCGCGCATACTCGGTCGTTACGTGCGTGATGAAAAGCTGCTGACGCTCGAAACTGCGATTCACAAGATGACCGGAGCACCGGCCGCGCGCGTACATCTGCGAGATCGCGGGCTGGTTCGCGAGGGAATGTTTGCTGACATCGTCGTGTTTGATCCCGCGCGCGTAATCGATCGCGCCACTTTCGAGATGCCGAATCAATATCCCACCGGCATCGAATACGTCCTTGTGAACGGGAAGATCAGTGTTGATAAAGGACAGCGCACTACGGCCCTTGCAGGCCGCGTGCTGCGTGGTCCAGGTTACAAACCCTGATCACTGAACTGAGGCGCAGATCTTTCGATACTGATCTTCGGTGAACGCTTTCAACGTCTCTGTTTGCAGGTTGCCCTGCGACGCTAACGTCAGCATCGCGGTTGCGTACGTCTCGTCGTCCGGGGCTTCCATTATGCAAAGCAGGTCGTATTGGCCCATCAGCAAATAAGTATCCTTAATCTTCACGCCAACCTTTTTGAAAGCTTTCCGACCTACGTCAAGACGTAGAGGGCTCGCGTTCACGTTGGTAATTCCCTGTCCGGTCCACTTCATCAGCGCGACATACGTTGGCATTTTGTTTCTCCTCTTTCACACTTTGATATAGATCCGTTTGCGATAAAGCAGCCACATCAGGAAGAGCCACAGCAGGATAAATGCGATTGCATAAAACAGCGAGGCATTGATCGGCGACGCCCAGCTCAAAAACAGGTTTCGAAAGATCCATCCTTGCGAAGAGATCTGCGTGCCGTCGCCGCGTGGCAGCCTGATGAGGGCCATCGCCTTCACCATCAGGCCTGAGCCGACAAAAAGCGCCAGCGCGTTGACGCCAAAGACTTCGAACGGCCAGGCCCAGCGGCGATAACCTTTGATATCGATGATCCAGTAACAGATTGCGAGTAGCTGTAATCCGAGTCCCGCGGTAAAAAGGACGTACGAACTGGTCCATAGCGGCTTATTGATCGGAAAGAAGAAGTTCCAGCTCCAGCCAAGGACGACGCATACCACGCCGGCCACAAACATTCCCACGACTTTTTCCATTCGTGTGCGCTCACTGCGCAACCAATGACCAGTCAGGACGCCGAAGAGCGTTGTCGCTACAGCGGGAATCGTGCTCAGCAATCCTTCGGGATCGTAAACCCTGCCTTGTCGCCAGATGTGTTGTCGAAGAATCACGCGATCTATAAAGGACGCGAGGCTTCCTTCTTTCGTGAGATCTCCGGGCGCGTATCCGGGCGCAGCGAGTCGCGTCATTAATAGCCAGTACACGACGAGCAGCGCCAGCGCGACGAGCAGTTGAGTTCTGATCTTCGTGGTCAGGAAGATCAGCGAAGCAATCAGGTAACAGAGCGCGATCCGTTGCAACACTCCGGCAATTCGAACCGTGGACAGTTGAAAATAAGGAAAGGCGTTGAGAAACAGACCAAGACCAAAAATGATCGCCGTGCGCTTGATGACTTTGAGATATAAGTCACGCTTGACGGTGCCCTCTTCAACACGACGCGCAAACGCGAGCGCGATCGATACGCCGACGATAAACAGGAAGAAGGGAAAAACGAGATCGGTTGGAGTCCAGCCATGCCATTCCGCGTGTTGCAGCGGCCAGTAGATGCTGGACCATGTGCCGGGATTATTTACGAGCACCATGCCCGCGATCGTCAGACCGCGAAAGACGTCGAGCGACACCAGGCGCCCGCCGGGGTTTGCCGCAAAGACTTTGGGGGACATTCTCTTATGCTTGTGCCTCTTTGCGGCGAAAGTCTATTCGAATGTTGCCTCAATCTCAAAGTGTGTTATGTGTTAGAGTGTGGCCTGTCGAATGTCCCTGATGCTCCAAGAGATTGCCGAGCAACCTGCCGCACTCGAGCGCACCATCGCGGAAGAGCGCGCCAAGATTGTAAAACTCGGAAACCTGCTGAAGGCGCGCGACATTCATCTCATCGTTCTCGTCGCTCGCGGCAGTTCCGACAATGCCGCTCTCTTCGGACGATACCTGCTCGAAATCACCACGGGAATTCCGGTCTCACTTTCCGCTCCGTCTGTTTACACGATCTACAACGCGCATCTCAGGTTGGACCATGCGCTGGTTGTCGGCGTCTCGCAGTCTGGTGAAGGTGAAGACATCAACCGCGTTCTCGAAAGCGCACGCGCGTCGGGCGCGTACACTATCGGCATTACCAACGAGCCTGGCTCTTCGATGACCAAGCTGGTTGACGAAACACTGCTGACACACGGAGGACGCGAGCGTTCTGTGGCAGCGACGAAGACCTTTACGGGCCAGATGCTCCTCTTTTATATGCTCGCGACGGAGCTGGCGCGGAATCCCGTCCCGTTTTCATATGAAGCGATTCCGCATTTCGTTGCCGGTGCACTCGAACAGAAGCCGGCGATAATGGAGCTCGTCCAGCGTTACGTGTTCATGGAGAATTGCGTCATCGTCGGACGCGGCCTGGCGTATGCGAATGCTTATGAGCTGGCTTTGAAGTTGATGGAGACGTGCTATGTGGTCGCAGAGCGTTTCTCTTCAGCCGATTTCTTACATGGTCCACTGGCAATGGTCGAGCGACACTTTCCGGTAATTCTGTTCGCGCCGCCAGGCGTCATGCTGCCCGGAGTTAAAAGCTTGATCGAGCGTCTGCGTGAGTTGCACGCGGACACGCTGGCGATCACGAGCGACATCGACGCCGCCGGCATGTGTACACGGTCAATCGTAATGTCTCGCGAGATCGATGAATTTCTCGCGCCCATTCCTTACATAGTTCCCGGACAACTTTTTGCGGCGCTGCTGGCGGAAGCAAAAGGACTCGATCCGGATGCGCCGCGATCACTTTCAAAAGTGACGCGCACACTCTGAAAACTATGAACATTGAACTGAAGGACGTGTCGCACAATCCCGTCTACTTGCAGGTGCGGCAACAGATTGAGGCTCACATCCGCAACAAGACGGTTGGACCAGGCGAGTCACTTCCTTCTCCCGCCGCGCTCGCCCAAAAACTCTCCGTCGACAAAGGCGAGATCCAGCGGGCCTACTTCGAGCTCGAACAGCTCGGCCTGATCAAAAAACAGACCGGCAAAGATTTTCTGGGGAAACCAAGGACTGATTATCGCGTGGCGTGATCCTGCCTATCTGATTCCACCGCTGGCGACAAGGAAGAGTACTTCGATCACGAGTCGAACCACGAAGATCACAGGTACGGCCAGAAGCAACACCAGCGAGATCCACCACGAACGTCGCGCCTTTTTATAGTCGGCATCATCAGTGATTAGGCCGCGATACCTTATCTGCCAGCGAACCAACAACACGATCACCACAATGAATGTGATGAGGAATGCCCAGAAAGCAAAGCCTAATAGTGGCACCAGGCTTAGACCAAAAAACACGTACATCGCGATGGCCGCTGTTCGCAGGTAACTCGCATCGCTGTAAGCATGGTTTGCTTTTTCCTGCCTGTCCGCGATTAGTTGCGCCACACCCGGATCGACGGGCACAGAGCAGAAACGACACTGCGTCATGCTGTCGTTAATCATCTCGTGGCAGTTCGGGCAGCGAAAAGTGCGAGGAGCAGCGAACATTGATTTCACTCCTGGGCCGCAGGCTAGAGGAACTTGGACGGCGGATTATATAGTTGTCAAAGGGCTGTGGTACAGTCTTGCGGCGTTCCCTGAACTTGCGAAAGTGGCGGAATTGGCAGACGCGCCAGACTTAGGATCTGGTACCGAAAGGTGTGGGGGTTCGAGTCCCCCCTTTCGCACCATCTCTCGTTGAAAGTTAGCCACGGATAACACCGATTTGGACTGATTGATAATCGCAATGATCTGTGTTTATCTGCGGTTAGTCTTCCCGGCACTTACATGGTACATTTTTGCTCGCGATGAAAACAGAACTGACAGACGTCTCTCCAACTCTCAAGGAACTCAAGATCGAGATCGAGCCGCAGCGGGTGCGTGAGGCTTTCGATCGGATTAGTCAGCAGTACAGCAAAGCTGCGACCATCCCTGGCTTTAGGCCGGGACATGCGCCAACTTCCGTCGTGCGCACTCGCTACAAGAGCGAGATCAGGAGCGAGGTGTTGCGCGAGCTGCTGCCCGACGCTGTTAACGATGCCATCATCGAACATTCACTAAACCCACTCGGCCAGCCCGACGTCCAGTTCGAAAATCAAGAAGTGCTCGAACGCTTCGGCGAAGAACCACTGACGTTAAAAGTGACTGTCGAAGTCCTGCCCGAAATCAAACTGGATACTTATAAAGGACTGGAAGCCGTCCGTCGCAAGCGCCCTATCACCGACGACGACGTCAACAAGATGATCGACAGCTTGCGTGAGGCGTCAGCATCGCTACAGCCCGTCGAAGATCGCGCGTCTGAGTCAGGCGACACCGTCACAATCAATGCACGCGGGAAGATGCTCGACGAATCCGACGAGTCGGAAGAGGTCAAAGTCGACGACGTCGAAGTCGTTCTGGGCGGACCCGGAGTTATGAAAGAGTTCACTGAAAACCTTACGGGCGTCAAACCGGACGATACGCGCACTTTCACCGTCGAATACCCCGAGAATTACGAGTCAAAAGGCTTAGCCGGCAAAAAAATCGAGTACGTCGCGGAAGTAACATCCGTGCGAAGAAAAGAACTGCCGGAACTCGACGACGAGTGGGCGAAGAGCCTCGGTGGCGACTTCGATTCCGCTGAAACACTGAAGACGAAAGTGCGTGAAGATCTCGAAGCTCGATCCGCTGCGGAGTCCGATCGTCAGTTGCGAGACGACCTCATGCGCAAGCTACTTGATGCGCACAAGTTCGAAGTGCCGCAGAGCCTGGTCAATCAGCAGACCAACCATCGCCTGGAAGGTGTTGCGCGCGAGATGATGAGCCGGGGTATCGATCCGCGGAGTGAAGAGCTCAATTGGGAAGGCGCGCGCGAAGAATTGAAGGTGCAAGCCGAAGACGACGTGCGAGCTACAATGCTGCTGGAGAAGGTCGCCGAAGCAGAGAACATTACTGTCTCCGACGAAGAAGTTGATACTGAGATCCACACGATCGCATTTGCTTCAAGACAACCGATAGAGAAAGTGCGTGCTGCCTTGACAAAGGATGGGGGCGAACGTAGCATCGCGCACAGATTGCGCAATCGCAAAGCGCTCGAACTCTTAATTGAAAATGCAAGCATAACCGACGGCGAGTGGATCGAACCAAAGGAGTCAAGTTAGACCTATGGCTTTAGTCCCAATGGTCGTTGAGCAGACGTCGCGAGGCGAGCGCGCCTTCGATATTTACTCACGACTACTGAAAGATAATATTATTTTCCTGGGTACCCCGATCGACGATCAGATAGCCAACCTAATCGTAGCCCAACTTCTATTTCTCGAAGCTGAAGATCCCGAAAAGGACATCAACCTCTATATCAATTCACCTGGTGGTTCGATCACCGCGGGAATGGCGATCTACGATACGATGCAATTCATTCGTCCGGACGTCACTACGATTTGCGTCGGACAATGCGCCTCGATGGGCGCGTTGTTGTTAGCTGCCGGCGCAAAAGGAAAACGGTTCGCCCTTCCCAATTCGCGTATCCTCATTCACCAACCATCAGGCGGCTCGCAAGGCCAGGCAACAGACATTCGTATTCAAGCAGAAGAGATCCTGCGAATGCGCGAACTCACCTCCCAAATCATCGCCAAACACACGGGACAATCGTACGACACAGTTGAACGCGATGTGGAGCGAGACAAAATTATGTCTGCCATGCAGGCCAAAGAATATGGTTTAATAGACGAGGTCATCGCGCACCGGGAGTAAGCGCGCGGTCCCCCAAAGGAGCTTCATCCCTAAACTATGGTGAGACGAACCGATGATACTCTGCGCTGCTCGTTCTGTGGCAAATCACAGAACGAAGTAAAGAAGCTCATTGCCGGACCAACCGTCTACATTTGTAATGAATGCATCGACATCTGCAACGAGATCATCACGGACGATCAGCAAGCAGAGTCAGTAGCTACTCGGCCCCCACTTCCGAAGCCCGGAGAGATTAAGAACTTTTTAGACGAATACGTGATCGGCCAGGAGGAAACGAAGAAGCGCCTGGCCGTCGCCGTGTATCAGCACTACAAGAGAATCGAACTCGGTCGTCGTCGTTCCGACGTCGAAATTCAAAAAGCAAATATTCTGTTGATCGGTCCGACCGGAACGGGCAAGACTCTTCTGGCACAAACGCTCGCACGCATGCTGAGCGTTCCGTTCACGATCGTCGACGCGACAACGCTGACTGAAGCCGGCTACGTCGGTGAAGACGTCGAGAACATCATTCTCAAACTGCTACAGGCTGCGAACGGCGACGTCGAACGCGCGCAACAAGGCATTATATATATTGACGAAGTCGACAAGATTTGTCGTAAGGACGAGAACCCGTCGATCACGCGCGATGTGTCTGGCGAAGGTGTGCAGCAAGCGCTGCTGAAGATCCTCGAAGGAACCGTGGCGAACGTTCCGCCTCAAGGTGGCCGCAAGCACCCGCACCAGGAGTTCTTCCCGGTCGACACAACCAACATTCTTTTCATTTGCGGCGGCGCTTTTGTCGGACTCGAGAAAGTGATCGAACGCCGGCTCCGCAATAAGTCGCTCGGCTTCCACGCTGAAGTCAAGTCAGGCTCTCACCGGCACGCCGAAGCGCTCGGTCAAGTACAGCCTGAGGATCTCATTCGTTTTGGATTGATCCCTGAGTTTGTTGGACGCCTGCCGGTTTGCGGCGTGCTTCACGAGCTCGACGAGGGAGCCCTCATTAAGATTCTTACCGAACCCAAGAACGCTTTAGTCAAGCAATATCAGAAGAAGTTCGACTTCGATAATGTCAAGTTGAAGTTCACCGAGGATGCGCTCAAGGCGGTCGCCCGGCAGGCGGTCGAGAGAAAAGTGGGCGCTCGCGGCCTCATGATGATCCTCGAGGAACTGTTGCTTGACGCAATGTATACCCTTCCTTCTCAAAAACGGGTCAAAGAATTCGTTATAACCAGCGAAATGGTTGAACGCCGGCGCGCTGTTCCAGGTGAAGGTCTTACCGGAATTGACGGCGCCGCCGCATAACGCGTTTGCCACACAAAGGCACAACCCCTAACATTAGCGCGCCCGCAGGAAATGTTTTACAATTAAGCCTCTTTCTCAGAAGAGAAGTTTGACCATGGAAGAATATTCAGACAGAAGCCCCTCCGACGTAGCCTGGTACCCAATGGTACCCATTCGGGACGTCGTGATATTCCCCTTTACAAAAGTCGCTTTCAAAATTGGTCGCCCAGGTTCGGTTAGAGCACTCGAACAAGCTCTCACCACTGATCGCACGATTTTCCTGGCCACTCAGCACGACGCAACCGTAGACGAACCCAATCCCGAACAGATCTACGGGATCGGAACGCTCGGACGCATTCTCCAGTCGCAGAAACAGGAGAATGGTCAGATCAAAGTTGTTGTTGAAGGTCGCGAGCGTGCGACGACTGTGCGCGTTGAGAACACGGATGGAGCGTTCATGGCGCTGGTGCGCCGCGCGCTGATCGTCAATGAAGAAGGCACACGTCTCGACGCGCTGATTCAAAAGGTCGGCCAACTCGTCGAACAGCATCTTCGACTCGCGCCGGACACGCAAACAGACGCTCTCCAAACCGCCCTTCGCAATCAGGAACCTTCACATCTCGCAGACGCCCTGGCATCGCAACTGAGAATCTCAGTCGAAGATAAACAAGGACTGCTCGAGATCTTCTCCACGCAGGCACGCCTGCAACGACTGATCGAGTTGCTGGAAACCGAGATCGAGAAACGTCAACTCGATCGCACCATTCAAACTCGCGTGAAGCGACAAATGGAGAAGGCGCAGAAGGAGTACTATCTCAACGAGCAGATCAAAGCGATTCACAAAGAGCTCGGCCGCAAAGATGAGAAAGCAGAGCTCGAAGAGCTGAAGAAAAAGATTGAAGAAGCCGGCATGACTGAAGAGGCCAAAGAGAAGGCCATGCAGGAACTGCATCGTCTCGAAGCCATGCCGCCGATGTCAGCGGAAGGCACAGTCTCGCGCACGTACATCGATTGGCTGATCAGTGTGCCCTGGAAACAGAAGTCGAAAGAGATCAAGGATCTCACCAAGGCTGAAGAAGTACTGAACGAAGATCACTTCGGACTGGAGAAGATCAAGGAACGAATTCTTGAGTATCTCGCCGTTCGTCAACTGGTTAAAAATCCGAAGGGCTCGATTCTCTGTTTCGTCGGACCTCCGGGCGTCGGCAAAACGAGTCTCGGTAAATCGATCGCGCGAGCTACGGGTCGCAAGTTTGTGCGACTCTCGCTCGGCGGCGTGCGCGATGAAGCTGAGATTCGTGGTCATCGTCGTACATACATCGGCGCACTGCCCGGACAGATCATCCAGATGATGAAGAAGGCGGGCACGGTTAATCCCGTACTGTTGCTGGATGAAGTAGACAAGTTAGGCGCAGACTTCCGCGGCGATCCGAGCGCGGCGCTGCTCGAGGTGCTCGACCCGGAACAGAACCACACGTTCCAGGATCATTACCTCGACGTCGAATACGATCTATCGAAAGTATTTTTCATCGCTACGGCCAACGTCCTGCACACAATCCCACCGGCACTGCAAGATCGTCTCGAAATACTCCGGCTCTCAGGCTACACCGAGCGAGAGAAACTCGAGATCGCGAAGCGGCATCTGGTGCCGAAGCAGGCTGAAGGCAATGGGCTTCGTGTCGAACAGTTTGACTTTACCGACGAAGGCATTCTGGAAATCATTCGTCACTACACACGCGAAGCCGGTGTTCGCAATCTCGAACGCGAGATCGGTTCGTGTTGCCGCAAGCTTGCGCGCAAATTTGTTTCTGAGCAGCCGGATGAAACCGCGGTCGCGAAAGTCGATGCGGAACGAGTGCGCGAAATGCTCGGCCCGATCAAGTTTCGTCAGCAGGGTATCGCTGCGAACAGTGAAATCGGACTCGCAACCGGACTGGCATGGACCGAGATCGGCGGAGAGGTTCTTCAGATCGAAGCCACGCTCGTCAAGGGACGTGGCGGCGTAACGCTCACCGGTAAACTTGGCGACGTGATGCAGGAATCCGCACAAGCTGCGTTGACTTGTATCCGCGCGCGTGCCGAACGATTGGGAATGAGTCTCGACTTCATTCGTAAACGAGATCTGCACATACACATTCCTGAAGGCGCGATTCCGAAGGACGGCCCGTCGGCTGGTATCACGATGGCAACCGCCATGGCTTCGGCGTTGGCGCGAGTCGCGGTGAAAAAGAATGTAGCCATGACCGGCGAAATCACCTTGCGCGGCAAGGTGCTTCCGATCGGCGGCGTGAAAGAGAAGTTGCTGGCTGCACACCGGTTCGGCATCGACACGCTCATCTTGCCGAAGGACAACGAGAAGGATCTGGCTGAAGTGCCCGAGGAAGTTCGCGATGCGCTCTGCATCAATTTCGTGGAAACGATTGATGAGGTGTTGTCGCTCGCGCTCGAAGACACTTGCCCAACAGAGGCCGCTACCGATGAAGGTCCGCCACTGTGGACTACCGAGCAGCCTTCGCAGGGAATTCAGACTAGCTAAAAACCCATCCACAGATCTTTTCGTGAACATCTGTGTAATCTGTGGATAGATCTACCCAACAGGAGAACAATATGAGTAAGAAACACCGCGATGCAGATCTAATTCTTAAACTGTACGACCTTCGCCGCGAGAAGACGATGCGCGAAGCGCGTAACTGGTTCTTTACGTTTAATCCCCAGACCCCGGCCGATTTCATGGATGTATTAACCAGTGACAAGAGTGGTTTATACCGCATGGTCGTTTCGTATTGGGAGATGGCGGCTTCACTCGTCAATCACGGCGCGATCGATGCCGATATGTTCAACGACGCTAACGGCGAACACATCTTCATCTACGCGAAGCTCGAGCCGTTCCTGCCGGCGTTGAGAGCAGAGATGGGTCCGAAGTTTCTCGAACACCTCGAGAAGGTTGTGAAAGAAATGCCGGACTCCGAGGCAAGACTGACGGCCGTCAGAGAGCGTATTACCAAGATCGTCGCGCTGTTCCAACAGCGTGCCGCCGCCCAGGCCGCAGCCTCGTCCGGCGACTAATAATCTTTGTGTCTGCTCTGTGTTCTTTGTGCACAAGGAGCACAGAGCCAACACAAGGAATTCGAAGGATGAAGGTTGTCAACGCCGAGTTTCTCAAGAGCGCCTTTAAAGAAGCCGACTGGCCACGAGACTCGAAACCCGAAGTCGCGTTTTTGGGACGCTCTAACGTCGGCAAGTCGAGCCTGATCAATTCCCTGCTCTCGGTTCGCGGCCTGGCACGCACATCTTCCACCCCCGGCAGAACCCAATCCTTGAACTTCTTTCAAATCAACGATCAGTTCCGGTTCGTGGATTTTCCCGGCTTTGGGTACGCTAAGGTACCGAGAGAAATAAAATCCAGTTGGAGCGAGATGGCCACCAGTTATCTTGCAAAGCGCCGCCAGCTTGTGCTATCAATTCACATCGTAGATTCGCGCCACGAACCCACAAAACAGGATTTGCAGCTTCACGAGTGGCTTCAGGAGAGTGACAAGCCACGGTTAATTGTTGCCACGAAATCCGATAAGCTTTCGAACAACGAGTTGAGAAAGAATTTGGAGCACATTGCACGCGTGCTCAACGACGACAGCGTAATGGCCTACTCGGCCAAAAGCGGCCGCGGTCGCGAGGAGCTTTGGCGTGCGATTAAAAATGCAATCTCAGTGTAATCTGTAGATGGTTGATTTATAGATTCCATAGGTTTGTAATACTGAGTTGGTATCCTAAAAACTAAATCGACAATCCGAAAGTCTCATCAGCCCCCTTTTGGTCAACTTGAAATTTTGGGCCACGCCTCGGGAGTGGGTGGCATCAAAAACGTTACCTGATTTGCTGCGCGCGCAAAGTTGAGTTACAGTGCATAACACCGTTTGAGGAGAATCATAGTTTTGCCCCGCGAATGACGTGGGAAGCTTTACGCGCGTCCTGCATCTCTCGCTCTAATCACACAATCGTTCACATTCTATCGTTTGAGAATTTACAAAATCGCTGAAACACTGCGTAAGAGAAATACTAGAGAAGAACTGACATGTCACAACGAACACGTTCACGCGCATCAAGCGCGAACAACGACGCCAACGGAGAAGACGGCGGCGCAACCGTAGCCACCGCTGAAGCTCCAGAACGAGAAGCCAGAGAAACCCGCGACGGTAAGAACGAAGGTTTCCATAACCTGGCCGACCTGAAGGAGATGTCGATCTCCAAGCTCACGCAAATTGCCAAGAGCATGGATGTACCCGGCGCTACGGGCATGCGTAAGCAGGAGCTCATCTTCAAAGTTCTGGCCGCGCAGACCGAAAAGAGCGGTCTCATCTTTTCTGAAGGTGTGTTGGAAACTTTGCCGGATGGATTCGGCTTCCTCCGGGCTCCTGAGTACAACTATCTGCCAGGGCCGGACGATATCTACGTTTCACCATCACAGATCCGCAAGTTTGACTTGCGCACTGGCGACACGGTGAGCGGCCAGATCCGGCCGCCGAAAGAAGGCGAGCGCTATTTCGCACTGATCAAGGTCGAAGCCATCAACTTCGAGTCGCCGGATCAGGCGCGAGAGAAAGTCTTTTTCGACAATCTCACGCCGCTCTATCCTGAAGAGCAGTTGAAGATGGAAACCGCGTCGGAGAATCTCTCCGCGCGTGTAATCGATCTCGTCACACCGCTCGGCAAAGGACAACGCGGATTGATTGTCGCGCCGCCGCGCACCGGTAAGACGATGCTGCTACAAACAATCGCCAACTCGGTCACTCAGAACCATCCGGAAACGACGCTGATCGTTCTCCTGATCGACGAGCGACCTGAAGAAGTCACCGACATGCAACGGTCGGTCAACGGCGAAGTCATTTCATCGACCTTTGACGAGCCGCCGACACGTCACGTGCAGGTCGCCGATATGGTCATCGAAAAGGCAAAACGCCTCGTCGAGCACAAGCGCGACGTCGTGATTCTGCTCGACTCGATCACGCGTCTCGCACGCGCACACAACGCGGTCGTGCCGCCGAGCGGTAAGATCCTCTCGGGCGGTATTGATTCCAACGCGTTGCAACGGCCGAAACGATTCTTCGGCGCGGCGCGCAATATCGAGGAAGGCGGATCCCTGACGATCATTGCCACCGCTTTGATCGATACGGGTTCGCGCATGGACGACGTGATCTTCGAAGAGTTCAAAGGTACTGGTAACTCGGAAATTCACCTTGACCGCCGCCTGAGCGACAAGCGTCTGTTCCCGGCGATCGACTTGCAACGCTCCGGCACACGCAAGGAAGAACTCCTGATCAGTAAGGAAGATCTCAATCGCATCTGGGTGATGAGACGCGTGTTGAACCCGCTGTCACCCGTTGAGCAGATGGAGGTCGTGCTCGAGCGACTCGAGAAGACGAAGTCCAACGCCGAGTTTCTCGCATCAATGCAAAGCTAGTCCGAACAGTACACAAAAAGCACAAAATGGTTCTTGCGATCATTTTGTGCTTTTTTGTGGCCATCCTCTTTTATGCGCATCGCGATCCTGACCTCTGAAGCTATGCCTTTTGCCAAGACTGGCGGGCTGGCTGACGTTTCAGGCGCCTTACCCAAAGCGCTTACCGAACAAGACGTAGACACCAGGCTTATCCTCCCGCTCTACGATCAGATCGATCGCGCGCTTTTGAACGGCGGCTCGATGGAGAATGTTCGCGTCGAGTGGCGCGGCCAAATTCATCAAGTTCGTTTCTGGTATAGCGATGTCTCCGGCGCGCCGGCTTACCTGCTCGAAGCGCCCGAGTTCTTCGCGCGTCCGAACATCTACGGTTACAACGACGACCACATTCGTTTTGCCTTCTTCTCGCGCGCCGCGCTTGCACTGCTCAAGTCTCTCGACTGGCAACCCGACGTCGTTCATGGAAACGACTGGCCGTGTGGTTTTGCAATGGCCGAGCTTCGCGCTCGTCGTCGTTTGGAACCATTCTTTCAAAAAACCAGGAGCCTCTTTTCACTTCACAACGTCGGCTACCAGGGCCTGTTCGACGCCGGCGATCTCTGGTGGCTCGGGTTTGGCGATCCACCTGAAAGCGACGACTTCCGGTTGGACCGTCACGCGTCCGCGTTGAAAGCAGGGATCATCACCGCCGATGCACTCTCGACGGTGAGCCCGCGTTACGCGCGTGAGATTCAGACCGCGGAACAGGGTCACGGCCTCGACTGGCTACTGCGTGCACGCAGCAACCGGTTGGTCGGAATCACCAATGGTGTCGACTACGAGATTTGGAACCCTGAAACCGATCCGCACATCGCGGCAAACTTTTCCGTCGACGATTTGTCTGGAAAGCGGGAGTGCAAAATTGATTTACTTCGACGCTTCGGATTGCCCGAAGAACCGGCGCGACCGATCATCGCGATCATCTCCAGACTCGTCGGACAGAAGGGTTACGATCTCATCCGGAAGATCTCCGGATCGATTCTCGAAACAGGATCGTTTTTCATCGCACTCGGTGCGGGCGCGAAAGAGTATGAGGACTTTCTACAACGCTGGCACAACGCTGCTCCACACCGCGTCGGTATTTACAAGGGTTACGCCGGCGAGCCACTCGCGCACCAGATCGAAGCGGGCGCCGACATGTTTCTGATGCCTTCGCTGTACGAACCTTGCGGTTTGAATCAGATGTACAGCATGAGATACGGCACTGTGCCGGTTGTGCGCGCGACCGGCGGTCTGGACGATACCGTCGAACACTTCGATCCATCGACCGGCACGGGCACAGGTTTCAAGTTTGGACCGTACGATGCGGGCGCGTTGCTTGAAAAAATACGCGAAGCACTTTACTTTTATGGTCGCCCTGAACAGTGGCAAAAGATCCAGCAAAACGGAATGGTACTCGATAATTCCTGGGCGGCTGCGGCGAAGAAGTACATCGAGTTGTACCAGGAAATTGCAAAGCTCTGATCTGTTTAATTTGTGTACCTATGTCGAAAGTTATTGCAGTCATCGGCGCCCAGTGGGGCGATGAAGGTAAAGGCAAGATCGTCGATCTGCTCGCGGAGCGGTTCGAGATCGTTGCGCGCTACCAGGGCGGACACAACGCCGGCCACTCCGTTCAGGTTGGCGATCAATCATTCGTCCTGCACTTGCTGCCTTCAGGAATCGTGCACCGCGGCAAGACCTGCGTGCTCGGCAACGGCATGGTCATCGATCCGAAGGCTTTCTTCGTCGAAGCGGATCGACTTACACAACAAGGTATCGAAGTCTCGCCGGAGCGCGTGAAGATCAGCTCACGCGCGCATTTGATCTTTCCGTATCACCGAGCTTTGGACCACACGAGCGAAGAGCGACTCGGCAACGAAAAAGTCGGCACCACGTTGCGAGGCATCGGACCGGCCTACGAAGATAAAGCGGGACGGCGTGGCATTCGCACCGCCGACGCGCTCGTTCCCGACGTGCTGCGCTCGCGCATCGAACGAAACCTCGAAGACGCGAACCGCATCATCGAGGCATACGGCGGCGAACGTCTCGACGCAGATGAAATCTTCAAAGAGATGTCTGTGTTGACTGAGCGGCTTGGTCCATTCATCGCCGATACCACGCACTATCTCAACATCGCTGCTACTGAGGGGCGATCGATTCTTCTCGAAGGCGCGCAAGCGACGTTGCTCGACGTGGACCACGGCACGTATCCGTTCGTCACGTCCTCGACGACTGTCGCGGGCGGCGCAATCATTGGGACCGGCTTGGCGCCGAATAGACTGACGGGTGTGTTGGGTATCGTTCGTACTTACACGACGCGCGTCGGCGAGGGTCCGTTTCCCACTGAGATGCTCGAAGGCGAAGCGGAGCTGGGCCAGATGATTCGCGAGCGTGGCCGTGAATATGGAGCTTCAACCGGGCGGCCTCGTCGCTGTGGCTGGTTCGACTCATTCGCGACGCGTTACGCAGCGGAGATCAACGGCTTCACGTCTGTGGCGCTAACAAAGCTGGACGTGCTCGATACGCTTGACGAAGTCAAAGTCTGCACCGGTTATAAGCTCAACGGAAAGTTGTGTGAATCGCTGCCGGCGGTGTCTCAAGATCTGCGACGCGTGGAACCTGTCTATGCAACGCTGCCCGGTTGGAAGAGTTCGACCGTGGGTACGACTGAGATCGGTTCCCTTCCCACGAACGCTCGTCGCTACATTGAATTTCTATCGAAACAGATCGGCGTGGAGATCGGTCTTGTTTCCACCGGCCCCGAACGCTCGCAAACGATCATCGTCGAGGACTCTGCGCTGGGCGGCTGGATCCGCGATAGTAAATGAGAATGTAAGCGGCGACGACCCAGTCATAACTGAGACACGCAACCGCGTAAGTCCACGGCGCAAAGCTTCGTCCTGGTCCATAGTAGTGCAACGGCAGATCCCATAACGGATGTAGCGCCCACCCGAGTGCAAGCCACTTAGCCGGACCACGGCTTCGGTCACGGATCAGATGATAGCCACAAAGAGGCACAAAAGCTCTTTCTTGCGGCTCATTTTGGACAATCTCAGTCGTGTTCGGTAGAATGCCCTCGCAGTTCCTCAAGAGCACGCCCCGCGTGCTCTCTTCATGTGGGCCGATAGCTCAGTTGGTAGAGCAACTGGCTTTTAACCAGTGGGTCGCAGGTTCGAGTCCTGCTCGGCTCAAATCCCATCAGATTCGAGAATCGGAAAAACATTGCTGAATTTGAGGAAGTTTTTTATTGACAGATAATTGAGTCTTAAATAAGGTAGCGCCGTTCTCACACTCATCCTCAGGAAGCTACAACTGAACCTCCGAAATCCACAAAAGAACGACTAACCGAGGCTGGTTTACGGGTCGTTAATGCTATCTCAGAACTGATGGCGCATCTTTTAGTCTTATTCGGCTTATTGGGTGGAATTTGGCTCTTAGAAAAGTATGTGCATAAGCTTTGGGGGACCCAAGATTACCTCTTTTTCAACAGGCTCAAACTCCGGTATATTTTCGATGGAGCGGATCTGGCGATCATGGTCGGGTTCCTAGGTTGGGGCGTATACTCTGTGATAGCTGCTTACGTCAGAAGGCCAGGGTAGGATTATATGAGTACCATCGTTCTCAAATCATTTAGTCATCTATATAAGATTTTCAAAGTTTATTTTGCACTTGGCTTCTTAGGAGCCCTAAGCGTAGTTGTTTGGGCTCTAATCACCACCTACCAATCTGTAACTAATATTTTAGTTCTTACAGCGACGCTGATGACAGCTGGACTGTTCTTAGTCAACAAACTCATATTGTTACGACGAAGGCCTCCAGCTATTGCAGACCTCGTGCTCTATTCAATAACTTCAGAAGATTTTCAAAACTGTTAATTGGTGACTTACATAAATGCTATTACTCGCATCTTACTCACCATTCAGCGGAGACTCACAGGCTAGAAAAGAACCAACGATGGAGATGGGGACATCTTTACTTGTGGTACTGGAAACAAGTTCTGACCTCAATCATTCCTTTATTGGAATTTCAATATAGGATGAGCCACGAGATGCTGCATGTATCTGAGATACCAATAGACGTGACCGCTGAAATCCGAAATCGACTGAAGAAGATTTTACCCTTCTATCGCAACCAAGAAAGCCGAATGACATCAGCAAGCTTCTTTAACGACCTCTGGCCGTAAGTCCACAGGCACTTTGTGCCATTTGTGATAACTTGTTCCTGGAGGCGGTGCTAAATGGCCAAACGGAGAATATTTTATCTCTTTATCGCTGTGGTGGGGTTAGCGCTTCTCATCGTGTTGACGGGACGCCGGAGTGAGGGCGCGAAAGATGAATTTCGGTTCGACGCCGTGTCGCTGAAGGACACGAGCTTGTGGACCAAGGTCAATGCCGAACCGTATCGAATCAGTGTAGCCATCGATAGTCTATGCCGGGCACCGACAGCCGATGACTATGCGCCGTATAGGAAAGCTAATCCTCACACGGCATCGTTCATCACGGTGTATGTCAACAACATCGGTCGCGAAGCAATGTTTGCGAAGCAGGTGCAGCGGTTTCCGGAAGGGTCGGTCATCGTCAAAGAGAAGATAAGTACTAATTTCGAAGGTCGTAAGCCACTGCTGTATACCCTCATGAGAAAGCGCGAGCAAGGCTACAACCCAGAGCTTGGCGACTGGGAGTTTTCAGTTGTCGGCGCCAACGGTACGCAGGTTGAAGCCACAGGAAAGCTCGAAAACTGCCAGGGCTGTCACAAGAGCAAAAAAGATTCCGACTTCATATTCCGCCCTTACCTCCCGTCGAACTAGTATTAGCCACAAAGATGCATACAAAATCGTACGTATGACTAAGTTCGATTGAACGCTCGCACGTCACTCCAGTAGCGGGGTGGGATTAGTAACGTATGGACCAGGGAATGGACGTTGCCGGTTCCAATCAAGCCGTACACTTGCGCGAGACCGGAGACGAGCGGGTTTGAGTTGAGACGGAGCAGGCGACGCACTTGGTCCGGCACCAGCAGCGCTTGCACCTCGAGAAGCAAATAATAGCGCAACAATCCGAGATGCCTGCGATAAGCTGCGTAAAGCATTGACGTGTGTTTGCTATACGTCAGATCGCGCACGAGATGCTCGCGGCGATCCACTTCCCACTCAGCATATGTCGCAGGCAACTTGGGAATTGATAACGCCTCACCGATCCGCAGAAACACTTCAAACAGTTCTGACTTTTGAGATTTTGACAACGGTCTGTACAGAAGCTCGTAAGCACGCTCTGAGCAGTCGATCAACATGTAGAGAACATCGCGGTAGGCCCAGTCAGGTATTGTCTGCCCCCGTCGGTGCTCGACCGACGCGTGGCGTTTATTTATCAGATTGAGCGTATGGCATGCCTTCTCTTCGTCGACAAATACGATCTCCTGCGCGTAACGAACTGTAGAGAATAGTCGCCCGATCGGATCACGCGGGATCTCGCCCGTAAAGAAAAGCCAATCGACGGCGCGGTTGAGTGCGAACTCAGCCGCGGAACCCGCGAAGATGAGCAGTACGAGATCCGGATCGCCCCAGATCGTACGCACGATGGAACCGGAGTCAACAAAATCACGGACTGGAGAAGTGCTTACCATAGCCCCGACAGACGTAACGCTGCGACCAAACGGCCTTTGCGATCCAGCAACCTGTCGGCCAGCTTGACCATTCTGCCATTAGGTATCGCGATTGGCCGTTGGACCAGCACACGCATCATTGCCTCGTCTTCCTGTCCCGGTCCAAGCCAGCATGCGTACATGATAAGTGCGGCCGCGGAGGAACGGCTCACACCTGCCTCACAGTGGATCAATACTCTCCCGCTAACTGATTGGAGCTCTTGCGCAAGCATGATGATCTGCTGAATGTCTTGTTCCGTTGCGCCGAGTTCCGTGATGACGTCCGCTACAAGCAATCGCGTTTTGCGATCGACGTTGTGATACCCGAGTGGCAGAGCGTCCTGCACATCACCAATCGACAGAAGATACATTACATCTGTGCAGCGTTCAGGCGAACTAAGAAGATCGCCCGCCTCATAACGACTCATCACCTCGATCGTAGGCCCTGACCGGTTCACAGTGATTTATTTCCTTTTCTGAGTCGCATTGATGATAAGATACACCGCCTTCGGCCTATTTTTCAGAGTCGAACTTGTCGACACACCAGCAAAAGACTTCGTTGATAATGCTGGTCCTATTGGGCCTGCTGGTGTTCGTCCATACCTTAGCTAGCGGCATCTATATTTACAATAACCTGCAACCCTTACCAACATGGGACTTCCTCTATGAGGGTGCCTTTCGCACGGGTGTAGTTTGGGCATTGAAGGCTGATACGAGGAAGTCGGCGGCACAGTCAGTTTATTGTTCCGGGTTAATATTCAGCGGCTGGTTATTTGCCGCGCCCTATCATCTGCTCAAAACGCGCGGTGCAGTTGGATTGATTCCAATCCTTGCTTTAATGGGTTGTCTCGTCGCTGCTCAGATACTGGCGTTGGTGTTCGTTCTTCTCCTGACACTTATTCACACTTGATGTTTACCATCGGCGACCGGAGCCGAGACCGCAGAAAAGCAGGAGCAGGAAAAAGTATACTCCTGCTCCTGCTTACTGTTCCTTGCTTCTTCTTTATGGATTACAGCCGTGATCGCACTCCTGTGCTGCCTCGGTATTGCCCGCGAGTGGTCCAACACCTTTGCGCCCTGGATGCTCGGGTATCGAGATCGTAGTCGTCCCCACGTTGTCGCTGTAATTAGTTTCCGGCAACTGGTGACAGAAACCCTGCGGATCGACATTCGGACAAGCTTCGTTGCGCTTCGCTGTGAACGGCGGATTCACGGTTATGCGGATCATGTAGTCGCCCGGTGGAACCACCGGCTGCCCGTCACCACCGTCGAGAACAAAGTATTGCCCGGAGAGCGTAAAGCGATAAGTGTCAGCCCAGCCCGCCGAGACGCCCTGGTTACCCGGAAAGCCAATCGCGCCACAGTTTCGGAATTTTCCTGGACCAGGAGCGACGCCACCGACAGGAACCGGATTCGGATCAGTGTCGAGCATGCAGAAGCCGCGTTTCGCTGCACGCCAAATCTGCCCTGTGCGTGGATCTACCAGTTCATAAAGTGCGTAATGCCTGAAATGGAAATGCTGGTGGCAGGTAGCCAGCTCAAAAAGCCCGTCGTCAGCTTCAAAGTGGACGTTTGGATCGCCGACGAAGATGTCCCGGTTTCCAGTATTAGGGGTCATAACCGTAAACCGCACGAGTTTTCGCAGACCGGGTGTGACCTCACCTTCGATCGCACTGCATGCGTTTGCAGAGATGTTTTCATCACGGACCACCCACTGCGAACCGAGGATGTCTGAACGAACTGAAAGGTTTGGTCCGTCGGCCACGGTCGCGCCACCTCTGGGGGCTGATGCCAGCCAGACGATGCCCACTGCAACACACAGAGCCAAGGGGATAAGTAAGGAACGGATTTTCGACATGTTCTCTCCTTTGAGGTTGGTTCCAGGCCGGCAACCAGTCCAGTAAAGACGATTTCAGAAGCTAGTCTGGAAAGTAATTCCGCAAGTTCGGGTACTTGCTCTGATTTGGGGGATTTTTGCGAGAAAAATTCACCCACTCCACGGTGAAGTCGTGAGACTACTCTTGATACGGAAACAAGTCAAACCATTCCGCAGATCGTTTACGGCTTCCTTTCGATCCACCACGAGGTGTAGCGGCCGCCTGAGAGGTAGTCCGTGATGTAGACCATCGGATCGGTCTTCTCGCGTATCTGTTTACCTTGAAGTTCGAGGCGTCCACCTTTTACGACGAAGGGATATTCGCCGTATGGTTTGTTGTCGATGGTGAGACGAATGCTGTAGCGCCCGTCTTCACGCAACAGATCTCCGCCCTTGAAATAAGCATTCGGCTCGCCACCGGTTGGCTTGAAGTTCAAAGAGAGTTTCAACCAACGGGGCTCGAGTCGGAGACTCCCACTATCTGCTGCGAGCACGCGGCCGTCACGCGTGTTGACGAGCTTCACATCGTACGGCACCGATGTCTTACTTTGGTGACCCGCCTTCTCCTGCACCCACGTGGTGAAGTTAAGCGCCGACTGCGGATCGTTGCGCTGATAATAAATATTGCCGTACTCGTTCCACGGTCCTTCGATCAGGTAACGATTACCTTCGGGTTGATAAGGATCGTCATTCTTAACTACAACGACTGAAAACGGAAAGCGATAGAAGGGTTTGTCTTCGATCGCAAATTCCAGCAGATAATTTCCGGCCGTTAGTGGCTTTACCGCTTGATATCCACCCAGAACTTTGTATCGACTCAACTCCCATAGCCCACCGATACTCTCGGCGTACCAAACGTAAGTGTTGAGTGTCTTGCCGTCCGCGGTTTTGACGATCGTCGAGAGCTTGCCGCCGCCATCAGGATCGTAAGGATAGTTTGATGTGCTCTGTTGCGCGGGAGCCGGCAGGCAGACCGCATACAACGTACCAACCTGAAGCCGTCCATCCCTGTAACCGAGACTGACTTCGTCGAGCAATTTCCAGAAACTCACTCCGGGCGTGCAGGTTTTTTGTACCGTCGGCGAGTGTCCTTCGCGCTCCTGAAAAACCGTGAACGCCAGAATGGGAATTAAGAAGAGCGAACGTAGATGCATGCTTTACCTCGGGCTTAAAGTTCTGTGTAATCTGTGGCTGGATTTAACCACAGATTACACAGATCGCCGCTCAAAGAGTAGTGTGTCACGCCAAACGCCGTTCAGTACCGCGATTCGCTCACGCCGGCCCACTTCACGAAATCCGCATCGCAAATGCAGCTTTACGCTGGCAGTGTTTTCAGGAAAGATGGACGCCTGAAGAGTCCAGATGCCGTTTCTCTCAGACTCCGCAATTAGCGCTTCGAGTAAGGCGCGACCAAAACTGCGACCTCGCGCACTCTCAGTTACGTATACAGTTACCTCTGCGACTCCGCGATAAACCTCTCGTTTAGACACCGGCGCCAGCGCGGCCCAACCGAGGATTCGATCTGCATCTCGCATCACAAGTCGCGCGAACTGATGGTGTTCCTGATCCCAGCGTTCCCATGATGGGGCATCTGTTTCGAAAGTGCTGTTCCCGCTTTTGATACCCTCGAGGTAGATCGCGCGCACCTGCTCCCAATCGCCAGGCTTCATCCGATCGATAACGCAGTTCATTTATCGAGAACGTCCTAAGAGTGCGAGCAAAGGACCTGGAAAGTCCGTAATTATACCGTCGACGTTGAGGGCGATCATTCGCTGCATCCCTTCGAGATCATTGACGGTCCAAGGCATGCAGCGGAAGGTCGAGTTTGTGTGCCGATTTTTACCTCGAGCGAAGAAGGGATGACTGGAGCCGCGAGCTCGAACAACTTGGAAATCAGTCGCAAGAATCGTCGAGGGTAGGATGGCAGAGTATTTAATGAATGCCCGTCGACTGTAGGTTGTCATGAACCAGTACCGGATTTCCGTTGCGCACTCAGGTGTTGGTAGCGCTCGATCTCATCCGGCTCGTAAGTAGTGTTGTGATGACACTGAATGCACCGCCACGTATATCTTCGCAACAGCGTCGCCTTGCCGTCAGATTTATCGCGGTGAATGGGTTGCCGCAGACCACAGTTCTTACACGTCACGACAAGATACCAAACGTAAGGTTCACAGATAGAAAGTGGCATGGGAAACCCTGGCCGGGAGTTGTTAGGAAACGAAGGGCCAGTATGGCAGCTTATAGATCAGGTTTAGACGAATGTCTAGTTGTGGGTGGGTTTTAAATGAAGGGCAAGAGCCGGCGGACTCTGATTGCCCAGACTTCGCCCGCTCTCGCCCTGCGAGCAACGTCTGACAAACTCTTACCCTGCCAGACTCTCCTGAAGTGCGGCAAGGAACTTAGTAAGAGCGTATCGGAACGTTACCCGATCTCTTAAAAGTATTAATAAGAGCGATATTGGGGAAAGAGTCGGGGGCCGGGGAAAGAATTAATGCGTGGGATTATGGGGGCGGGCGGGGGAAGAGTCAAATGGCGTGGTTCTCATTCTCCCCAAGCTAAAGCTTGGGGGTCTCTCGTTGCGTAAAACACCTGGAAATAGCCTTGCCTCAAAAGTCAGGAATCGCTCTTGGACCGGGTCAGTACCACCTGCGGTAGCGGGTGGGTCAACCATTAGA